>DATJXK010000162.1:0-34014 GCA_035500235.1 Pseudomonadales bacterium
TTGGCGTGGCAATTTGCGGTCATGGGCTTTTTTCCGGAGGGATGAGAGCAGGAAAAGTTCTTCAAAGTCCCGCGCGTCACGGGTCAATGCCGCCAGCAACAGCCAGAATGCCGGGTCGCCTTCACGCAATAACGTCTTTAATTTATTAAGGTCCATTGACTAATCCCATGTCCGCGATGATAGCGGATTTTATTATCAATAAATGGGTGAGAGGTCAATGAACTCCGCCAAAAGAGCCCCCCGCCCCCCCTTCCGTAGGCTTCCGAAGCCACGAGAAATCCCGTGAAACAGGGCAAGCATGGTTATACCTTTCGGAACGCGGGTGATTTTAACCACAAAAGACACCAATGACACGAAATTGGGTTCGTTTCGCAATTTTGCCCTTCTCAACCTAAATCAAGGGATGATTCCAATTTTCGGCCATAATCGGTTTGTTTTTGGTTTGGTTTCCGGGTTAATCCACCGGCCAGGATTAATTGACCTGACCGCCGTCCTGCCGCCATAGAATCCTTTTTTCTCAAAACCCCCTTGAATAGCCTTGCCATGGTTTGCAATAGCTTGCATTGCCTTAAAAGCTTTTACCTAATTTCGCGCCACGTGAAACGTGGTAAAAATTAACGCGAAAAGCTTTTTACAGAAGCAGACGGCCGCGACGCAGCGCGGCCCTACCATGTCTCACAACTACGTATGTCAAAGAACGCAATGGCCATTTTAGCATGAGTCGTCCATGGCCGGAACCGAAACTTGACTCCTCGTTGTTCACGGCCACGCGTGGCCGCTCTTGAAAGCATCTGGACTGATCTTTTAATGAAAGTAGGAACCCAACCTGCCTGAAGCATTTTGGCCTTGCCTCGAATGGGGTGGCCGAAGTTTTGGCTACTTATTCTCTTTAGGCCTTAGCGCTTTCCATAGCCAGCCGAGCGGATCATAGAAGTCATCCACCACGCGTTCCTTGAGCGGGATGATGGCGTTGTCCGTGATGGTGATATGTTCCGGGCAAACTTTGGTGCAGCACTTGGTGATGTTGCAGTAGCCGATGCCGTGCGCTTTGCGTAATTCCGGGATGCGGTCTTCGGTGTCCAGAGGATGCATTTCGAGCGCGGCGGTATAGACCAAAAAGCGCGGGCCGATGAAGTCGTCGTGCTTGTGGTGGTCGCGCAAAACGTGGCAAACGTCCTGGCACAAAAAGCATTCGATGCACTTGCGAAATTCCTGGACGCGGTCAATGTCTTCCTGCGCCATGCGCCAGGTGCCGTCCGGCGCGTCCGGCTTGCGCGGCTTGAACGGTTTGATTTTCTTCTTCACCGCGAAATTCCAGGAAACGTCCGTGGCCAAATCGCGGATGCTGGGGAAGGCGCGCATCGGCTCAATCGTGACGGGCTTGTCGAGCGGGATCTGGTCCATGCGCGTCATGCACATCAATTTGGGGACCCCGTTGACTTCCGCCGAGCATGAGCCGCACTTGCCGGCCTTGCAATTCCAGCGGCACGCCAGGTCGTTCGCCTGGGTGGCCTGGATTTTATGGACGACGTCCAGCACGACCATGCCCTCGGAAACTTCCGTGGTATAATCCACGAGCTTCCCGCCGTTGGCGTCCCCTCTCCAAATTCTGAACGTGACGGTTTTCATTTCATCTCCTCGATGACTTGTTTCAGTTCCGCCGGCAGGTCGGGAATGGTTTCGCGCCGCACGGACATGGAGCCATCGGCGTTCTTTTTGGTGATGACATTCACTTTGCCAAAGCCCGCGTCTTTGTTCGGGAAATCGTCGCGGAAATGGCCGCCACGGCTTTCCTTGCGCTCAATCGCCGATCGCGTAATTGCTTCGGAAACCGTCATCAGATTTTTTAAGTCCAGCGCCGTATGCCAGCCGGGATTATATTCGCGATGGCCGTGCACGGCCACTTTGGCCGCGCGGTCGCTCAATTTGGCAATGCCATCCAGGGCGCGCGTCATTTCCTCTTCGCGCCGCACGATGCCTACGAGGCTTTGCATCATGTCCTGCAAATCGTACTGGACCTGGTAGGGCCCTTCAGCGTTGCCCGAAGTCGTGCCGCGATCGAACGGCTCCAGGGCAGTTTTCTCAGCCGCTTCCACGTCGGCCATGTTGATATTCACCGCGCCTTTTTCTTTGGCGAATTTGGCCGCAAATTCCCCGGCGCGTTTGCCAAACACCAGCAGGTCGGAAAGGGAATTTCCGCCGAGGCGGTTTGCGCCGTGCAATCCGGCCGCTGCTTCGCCCGCGGCAAAGAGGCCGGGCACCGTGGACATCTGCGATTCGCCGTTCACGCGAATGCCGCCCATGATGTAATGCGTTGTGGGGCCGATTTCCATCGGTTCTTTGGTAATGTCCAAATTGGCAAGTTGCATGAACTGGTGGTACATGCTGGGCAGCTTGCGCTTGATATGCTCAGGCGCGTTGGAAATTTTTTCTTTAATCCAGGCGATGTCCAGGAACACACCGCCGTGCGGGCTGCCGCGGCCGGCTTTGACTTCGCGCATGATGCAGCGCGCCACGTGGTCGCGCGTCAGCAATTCAGGCGGTCGGCGCGCATTTTTATCGCCCTGCGTATAACGCCAGCCTTCTTCCGGGTTATCCGCCGTCTGGTTTTTGTAATTGTCCGGAATGTCATCGAACATGAAGCGTTTGCCTTCCTTGTTCTTGAGCACGCCGCCTTCGCCGCGCACGCCTTCCGTGACTAAAATACCCATCACGCTCGGCGGCCAAACCATGCCGGTGGGGTGAAATTGCACGAACTCCATGTCCATCAATTCCGCGCCCGCATGATAGGCTAGCGATTGGCCGTCGCCGGTATATTCCCAGGAATTGCTGGTAATTTTATAAGCGCGCCCGACTCCGCCGGTGGCAATCACGATGGCTTTGGCCTTGAAAATCTTGAAGCGCCCACGCTCGCGATCATAACCAAAAGCGCCCGCCACCCGGTCACCGTCCTTGAGCAGCGTGACGATGGTGTGCTCCATGAAAATATCGATGCCGTGGTGGACGCCGTGGTCCTGCAGCGTGCGAATCATTTCCAGGCCGGTGCGATCGCCGACGTGCGCGAGCCGCGGATAGCGGTGCCCGCCGAAATTGCGCTGTAAAATTTTTCCATCTTTGGTGCGGTCAAACACCGCGCCCCAGGCTTCCAGTTCTTTGACGCGATCCGGCGCTTCCTTGGCGTGAAGTTCGGCCATGCGCCAGTTATTGACGTATTGGCCGCCGCGCATGGTATCGGAGAAATGCACGCGCCAGTTGTCGCGGTCATCCACATTCCCCATCGCCGCCGCCATGCCGCCCTCGGCCATTACCGTATGCGCTTTGCCCAACAGCGATTTGCAGACGAGACCGACTTTGACGCCGGCAGCCGACGCTTCGATGGCGGCGCGCAAACCAGCGCCGCCCGCGCCAATCACAAGGACATCAAACTCAAATGTTTGATAATCAGGCATGAAAAATCATCTTTCCTAAAAAATTCTCCAGTCGTGCCAGATTCCCATGGCACATAACCGAACGTAAACATCCGTAAATCCAACGCCGAACAGGCTAATCCACGCCCACATCATATGGCGTTTGTTCAGGCAACTCACACAGGCGTAGCTCTTGGCGCAAGCAGGGGCCTTGGAAGGCGCGTCTAAAAATCCGCCGATCAAATGACGAAGCGAATGGCAGCCGAGTGTGTATGATGCCAGGAAAAAGACATTTAAGATGAGCACGATGGAACCCACTCCCAGGCCGAAATGTTTCACGCCATTGGCATCGGCAAACCACAATCCCATCCACGCATCATAGGCCAGGATGAAAATAAAGATCACCGCGATATACATGAAGTAACGGTGGATGTTTTGGATAATCAGCGGAAAATAGCGTTCCCCGAGATATTTTTTGCGTGGTTCGCCCACCGCGCAGTTGATGGGGTCCGCCCAGAATGCTTTATAATACGCGCCGCGATAGTAGTAACAGGTAAAACGAAAACCACCCGGCGCCCATAAAATCAACAGGGCAGGGGAGAAAAAGATCCACGACGGCCACCATGCCGGTTTCGGCCCAAAAAGCGCGTGGGGAGAAGTTCCAAAAATTTCCGGCGAGAAAAACGGCGATAAATAATCGGCTCCGTTTCCGCCGTACCAGTAAGTAGGACTGCCATTGGCCAAGTAAGGATGAAACGCAGCCCAAGTGGAATAAACGATAAATGCAGCGAAACCCAGAAAGACCAGTAACGGCTGTACCCACCATGCATCCGGACGGGAGGTTTCTCCGAACCGGCGCTGTTGCGGGAGGGCATTGGCATTCGCCATAGTGCATTAAATTTAATAATAGATGTGCCGCTGAGTCAATAAGAGAAAGTGAAGTATAAGTACGGTTTGGGGCGGAAATAATTTGGCTTATCTTGCGCCTTTTTTTGTTTCCTAAATAGTAACAATTCGTGTTTTGGGGCGATTTTTATCACGCTTTGGTTGAATGGATTACGCTCCACTCATTCAAGCCCCGTTCGCTCGTGGCCGAGGGGAAACAACCCAGCAGTTCCAGCGCCTCGCCCACCAGGTAAAGCGAGCCGGTAATGACGGTGAGATTCCCGATGGGTGCTTTTTCGACCGCTTCTGCCAATGAACCATACGCGGAAATCTCCGCGCGCGGATTGAATGTCCGGCAGATGTCCGCGAGCTTTTCCGGGTTGGCAGTGCGGTTGCTCGAAACGGCCACGGTGATAATCGTGTCCGCGAGGGGCGCCAGCATTTCGCAAATCGGCCGCCAATCCTTGTCCTCAAGAATTCCCAGCACCAGCGTTTTTTTTACGGAAGCAAAACTGTTCCCGATGGCTTCGCGTAGCGCTGTTACTCCCGCTACATTATGCGCGCCATCCAGGAGAAATTTTCTTCCTCCGCGTTCAACCAGTTGCAGTCGCCCCGGCCATTGGACGTTTTTGAGGCCGGCCATCATTTGCGATTTTGAAACGGGAATTTGCTTTTGCAGAATGTCTACCGTGGCCAGTGCCAGTGCGGCGTTGCGTTTCTGATGTTCACCCGCCAGGGACACGGCGCCGGCCATTTCCGGTGGAAGATTCACTTCCGCCACAATCGTGAGAGGCGCATTGCGTTCCGCTGCAATTTTTTTTATGACCGCGAGCGCTTCGGGTTCGTCCGTGGCGGTTGTCACCGGGATGCCCGGCTTGATAATGCCCGCTTTTTCAAACGCAATTTTCCCCGGCGTATCACCGAGCCATTGTTGATGGTCAAGCGCGATGTTCGTAATGACGCTGGCCAATGGGGTGACGATGTTTGTCGCATCCAGCCTTCCGCCCAGGCCGGTTTCCCAAATCACCAGCTCACATTTCTTTTCAGCGAAAAAATCCAGCGCCATGATGGTGATTACTTCAAAGAACGTCGGGTGTTGTTCCTTGGGAAATTGCGCCAGCAGCGGCTGGAGTTTTTCCACAAGCCGCACGACCTCATTTTCGGAAATCAATTGCCGTCCCACCTGGATGCGTTCGCGAAATGACACCAGGTGCGGCGACGTGAATAGTCCCGTGCGCAGGCCAGTTGTGCGATAAATGCTTTCCAGCATCGCACACGTGGAGCCCTTGCCGTTTGTGCCTGCTACGTGGATGAAGCGCAGTTTGTCTTGTGGATTGCCTGCCAGTGCCGCCAGCTTGAGCGTGTTTTCCAGACCGAACTTCGCGCCGAACAGGCGCAAGCCGTAAAGAAACTGGATGGCCTCGGGATAGGTCATAGCCACCCCGTCAGCTTTTCGACCCTTCAACTTCCGTCCCATAACCCGCCCTTACAAACTCCCTAACCGCCGATATCTCGTCCTGCCCGTAAATCGTGTGGCCCTTGGGAAATTGCTGCCAGTCTACCTTTAGTTTTGCGAGCTTCAGTTTGTTCGCCTGTTCCCGCACCGGATCAAACGGAATCACCGGGTCAAACGGGCCGTGGGTAATCAAAAGCCGTTGTTCGCGCGATACTGGGGAAAGCTCGGCCAATAATTTATCTATCTCAAAAACCCAGCCACTGATGTCCACCAGGCCCGCGAGGCGATGGGGATAGCGCAAGCCAACGTCCATGGTCATCAGGCCGCCCTGCGAGAAACCGCCCAGCGTAGTTTGTTCGGAGGGAAATCCGCGTCCTCGCAAATCATCGAGCAGGTCAAAAAGCAATTTCCGGCTGCGCAGAACGCCGGGACCAATATTGTCCGGGTAATCAAACCATGACCAGCCGTCGAAATATTTGTCCGGCGCGTTGACGAGCAGGAAATTTAGCCATGGCAGATTTAGCGCTTCCTGCATCCAGCGATATCCTTCGATGCTGTCGCCCAGGCCGTGCAACATTACCATCAGGCGTTTGGAATTGCGGTCGCTCGCGGGGATAAATTCGCTATGAAGCATAGTTATTCTGCGCCGCCCTGCGATTTGAGCATGTCCACTTGCTTGTCCAGCCATTGTGTCAGCTCATCACGTTGCTCGTCCGTCAAGCGGGCGTCTTTGTGGATCAGTGTGTATTTTTTCAGCGGCATGTCCTTTTGATCAATATCTTCGCTCATCGTTTCCAGTTTTTTCCAGGCGCGCTTCGGGTTGTCCGACGGCCATTCGGACAGGTTTAACTGCGACCGGCCTACGTTCACGTCCTGGGCAATTTTCCACGACATCGGCGCGATGTCGCTATACCACGGCCAGCGCGTTTCATCCGAATGACAATCGTAGCAGGCGGAGCGGAACATTGCAGCGATTTTCGGCGGCGGGTTCATGCGCGCGAGGAAATCATTTTTCACCGGGGGATTGGTGTGCGGCGGATTGGTGAACTGCAGCGCGGCGAACAGCGCGGCCACACCGATAAAAATCCATTTCAGGTTCTTTTTCAGGAAATTCATATATTAGATAGACTCGGATTTTTTGACGGTTATTCCCGATAATTCCAAGCTAAAAATAAGAGCGGCGAATGGCAGCTTGGGTTCCCTCATTGTTGAAGTTCAAGCTTTAGCTTGTCATCCACCAACTTCTGGAACGTAGCGGCGCCTCGGTAGAGCGCCGCAAATTCAATTTGAAATCCCCATTTGCTCTATCTGTCTCATCTAAAAACTGACTTGCCCTCATCCAGAAAGTAAGTGAGCTTTTAACATTCTCAATAGATACGGGCACTATGAACATGGCTCTCGTAAATTTCTTCGAGCGACATGGTGTGAAGATGGAATGGCGCTGTAGGCCTGCACTTCTTGCGTGGCTCCTAACGCCATTCTTAATCTTGGGGATCATAATCCTTGCACTTCTTCTGGCCAACCCGCAAAGCAACCGATGGGTTTTCATTTTTCAAGCGACGTTTGCTCATCGTGGCGGATCGACTCCATGGGGTGGTGATGGGCCTGACCCAGCCCCGAATTATAGCGGGGTCTGGCACAGATGGCATAGGAACGGCAGATTGTCTTTTGAAGAACATTATAAAAATGGCAAGTTGGACGGCTCAATCAAAGCTTGGACCACTTCGGGGATTCTGTGGCTTGATACCAATTACAAGGACGGCCAGTACGATGGAAAAAACCTCGTATATTATAATTCCGGTCAGTTATGTCGGCAGGAGGAATATTCCAAAGGCTTGCCGATAGGCCATTCGGTTCATTTTCGTGAAAATGGAACGAAATGGGAAGAGGCATCGTTCAGCAGCCCGGGAGTGCTTGATGGCGACCAAATCTACTGGCACCAGGACGGAACTATGACGCGGAGGGTCTGGCGTGAAGATAAACCATGGGAAGGCGTCTTCATATTGGAAAAAGGAACCAACTGGTTCCGGGAGAAATATGAATCAGGGATTTTAGTCGCTAGCACAAATTTATGGTCGTGGAATTCTCAAATGCTAATGCTTCCCGTAGGACGATCAAGCGAGCCGGTCGAAAAGTGATTTGCTATTAAGCATAGGCGGCCAACCGTCTTGCAAGTAGTAACCACTCAATCCATCCCCAGAATCTCAAAGATTGAGCTTGGCTTTCCCCCTGCGTTCCAGTTGTTTAGTGCCCGCATGAACGCCAGGACAATTTATTCTGTGTGGGGACGGGCTTTCGTTTCGTCCGCCATCCTGGCGGCGTGCTTTTTCCCGGGCAATGTCCTCCCGCAGGCTTTGGACAATTCGGGTTCCTCCTCCGCCGGTTCGTCCGCTTCCACGGTGGCGCCGTCCGATCCCGCGGAAAGTTCCGTGGTCAAAGTTTTTTCCACGGTGCGCCATCCTGATCCCTATAAGCCATGGGCGAAAATGACGCCCTCGGAAATCAGCGGGAGCGGCGTGGTCATCAAGGGCCATCGAATTTTGACGAACTCGCACGTGGTGCTTTATGCCAGCCAGGTGCAGGTGCAGGCGAGTGACTCGGGCAACCTGGTTTCCGCCACGGTGGAAGCGATTGCGCCCAGCATCGATTTGGCGGTGTTGAAACTCGATGACGATTCGTTTTTCAACACGCATCCGCCGCTGGAATGGGCCACGGGCGTGCCGCAGGTCATGGACCCGGTGACGATTTACGGTTATCCGCTGGGCGGCGATAATCTTTCCATCACCAGGGGCATCATTTCGCGGGTTGAATTTGCCGGTTATAATTACCCGGTGGGCGGGTTGCGCGTGCAGATTGATGCGGCGGTCAACCCGGGAAACAGCGGCGGCCCGGCGCTGGTAAACGGCAGGATGATTGGCATCGCCTTCAGCCGGCTGGGCGGCACGGCCGAAAACATCGGCTATATCATTCCGTGCGAAGAAATTCGTTTGTTCCTGGAGAAAACGGCAGGCGGGCATGAGTACAGCAAGCCGATGATGTTTGACGAATGCGAAACGCTTTCGAGCGCGGCATTGCGTGGGTATCTGAATCTTGACAGTTCGGTCCAGGGCGTGGTGGTGATCAAACCGGCGGAGACGAATGCCGATTATCCGTTAAAAAAATGGGACCTCATTACGCATATGGGAGACACGCCGGTGGATGACGAAGGCATGGTGCACTTGAGCGATGATTTGCGGGTTTATTTCAAATACATGGTCCAGAAAGACGGAGCGAATGGCACGGTGCCAGTGACCATTTTGCGGGGCGGAAAAGAAATGAAAGTAAGCGTGCCGCTGACCTCCAACCGTCCCATGCTGATGCCGTTTATCAACGGCGGTTACCCGTCTTATTTTGTGTACGGCCCCATCGTGTTTTCGCAGGCCACGGACGAATTCGTCAGCGGCTTTAGCACGACGCGCGTGGGCATCGCGATGATCACGCTCTCTGCGCTGGCAGGCAATCCGCTCATCACCCGCATGGGAGATGAGCCGGCATTCGATGGCGAGGAACTGGTAGTGGTGGCCTCGCCGCTTTTTCCCGACCGGTTGTCGCGCGGGTATGCCAATCCGTTTGGAGAAGTTGTTGAAAGCGTCAATGGGATCCATATCAAAAACCTGAAGCATCTCGTGCAGGTGTTGCGTGATTCAAAGGACAAATACGTCAGCTTCGAGTTTTACGGGCGCAACACGCAAATCATGGTTTTCCCGCGTGAAGAAATGATGGCTGATACGGATTCAATTTTGATGGACAATGACATCCGCAGCCAGGGCACTCCGGATGTCATGGCGGTATGGAATGCCGGTACCGCCAAATAAGCCCAACCTTTTTGCATCCTTTTTATTTTTAAATTATGGCCACACTGAAACCTTTTGCCGCGTTGCGGCCGAAAACTGAACTGGCTTCGCACATTTGCGAACTGCCGTACGACGTGATGTCTTCGGAAGAAGCGCGTGAAATCGCCTCCGGAAATCCTTTGAGCTTTCTGCATGTCAGCAAGCCGGAAATTGATTTGCCGGCGGGCACGGACATTTATTCGCCGGAAGTTTATGCCAGGGGCAAAGAAAATTTCCAGAAGCTCATTTCGCAGGGCGCACTCAAACAGGACGATAAACCGAATTTTTATTTGTATCGCCAAATTATGGGCAGCCATGCGCAGACCGGCCTGGTGGCGGCGGCGAGTTGCGAGGAGTACTTGCGCGGCATCATCAAGAAGCATGAACTGACGCGGCCGGACAAAGAAGATGACCGCGTGCGCCATATCGAGACGCTTGATTCCCAAACGGGGCCGGTGTTTTTGACGTACAAGGCCGTGGCTGAGATGGATGATTATGTGAAAATCAAAACGTCCACGCCGCCAGCGATTGATTTCACGGCCAAAGACGGCGTGCGCCATTCGTCATGGACCATTTCGGACGCCAACGAAATTTCCCAGATTGAAAAGCTGTTCGCGCGCATCCCGGCGCTGTATATCGCCGACGGGCACCATCGCAGCGCGGCAGCGGGCCGCGTTTTCCAATCGCGCAAAGGGGCAGGCCAAAGCGGCAGTTTTCTTACCGTCATCTTTCCGCACAACCAGATGCAGATATTGCCGTACAACCGCGTGTTGAAAGATTTGAATGGCCAGTCGCCGGAGCAATTGCTGCAAAAAATCGGGGCGCGTTACCCGCTTTCTGAAAACGGAAAGGCGAAACCGGCTAAGAAACACGAGATCGGTTTCTATTTTCAAAAGAAATGGCGGACTTTTTCCCTGCAACCAAAGGCGTTGCACAGTGATGCGGTGGAAAATCTCGATGTCACGCTGCTGCAAAAGAATATCCTCGCGCCGGTGTTCGGCATTGATGACCCGCGGACGAGCAAGCGCATCGCCTTTGTCGGGGGCATTCGCGGGACGGCGGAACTGGAAAAACTGGTGGATAGCGGCGAATTTGCCTGCGCGTTCTCGATGTTCCCCACGAGCATCGAAGATTTGATGGCGATCGCCGATGCGGGCGGGATCATGCCGCCCAAGAGCACGTGGTTTGAGCCCAAACTGCGTGACGCCATGTTTTGCCACATGATTTAAGCCATAGCTGGCATTTTCCATTCGACACATCGCTTTAGGCATTCAACATTGGTGCGTGGCCGACAGACTCCATCGCAGTTTGCGCGCGATTTTTATCGGAATCGCGGTCAACGCCATTTTGGGAGCAGTGAAATTCCTCGCGGGCATCTTCGGCCATTCGCATGCGCTCATTGCGGACGCCACGGAATCCTTCGCGGACATTTTTAATTCGCTGATTATGTGGCGCGGAATTGCAGTAGCCGCCGCGCCGGCGGATGAGGAGCATCCTTACGGCCATACCAAGGCCGAGCCGCTCGCGTCTGCTTTTGGCGCCATCATGCTGCTCGTGGCTGCCATTTGGATTACCGTCAAAGGGGGGATAAATATTTACGAATGGGCGCATGGCATTCCCCGGGAGCAGCCGCAAAAGTTTACGCTTATCGCCCTGGCGATCGTCGTTTTGGTGAAGGAAGGGCTCTTCCGCTTCGTGATCAGCGAAGGCACTGACACCGACAATTCCGCCGTCAAAACAGACGCATGGCATCATCGTTCCGACGCCATTACGTCGCTCGGCGCGGCGATTGGCATTACGATCGCGCTCGTCGTCGGTCCGAAATATGTGGTTGCGGATGATATCGCGGCTATTTTCGCGGCGGTCATTGTGGGCTGGAGCGGCTGGCTTCTGTTGCGCCCGGCGTTGAGCGAGCTTATGGACCGGTCGGCTGACCCGGAGGTGATCGAGCAGATTCGCGAGATTGCGTCCGGCGTGGAAGGTGTTGCGAACGTCGAGAAATGTTTTGCGCGCAAAGCCGGGTATCTGTTGTTTGTGGAAATGCACGTGGAAGTGGACCCGCAAATGACCGTCCAGCGTTCGCATGAGATTGCGCATGCCGTGAAGGACAAAATCCGCGAGATGTTGCCTGCGGTGAGCGATGTCCTCGTGCATATCGAACCGCTCGGGATTCCCGCGCACTCGTCCCAAAACCGTCCAAAATAGCGCTGGACAATCCCCGGCGCCCGGCGCGTTATCTAGGGAGGTAAATAACCCGTAACTTTGGGCGTGGATTTTGGTTAATAAGAGGCAAAAATAAAAAGAAACCTTTCGACAGCATTGTTGTCTTATTAGTTATGAGGAAAAATCCTGGGTTCACATTGATTGAACTCCTCGTCGTTATCGCCATCATTGCCATCCTGGCGGCGATTTTGATGCCGGTCTTGAGCCATGCCCGGCAAAAGGCCCAGGGGACGCAGTGCTTGAACAATGGCCACCAGATGATGGTGGCGGTGACGATTTACGGCAGCGAGAACCATGACTTTCTTCCGCCCAACCCCGACGATGGCAATACCCAGCCCGGCTATAACTGGTGTTCCGGTTCCGCCGGCATCGGCCAATCGCAGGAATTTGATCCGGATGTTATCTCGGACCCGAGCCTGTCCCTCCTGATTGGGTATTTGGGAGGAAACGTAAAATTATTTCGTTGTCCGGCGGACCTCCGGCAGGGTCTCTATGACGGCACGAACACCGCAATGATGGGCAGGATTGTTCCTTCCGCGCGCACATTTTCCATGAGCCAATCCGTGGGCACCATTGACGAGTGCTACGATGAAATGGAGCGAGGCCAGTCTGCCGCGGGCGACCATTGTGGGGTGCCGAACCTGCCGGTCAACGGCCCGTGGTTAAATGGGCAGCAAAAAAACAACCTGCGCAACAATCCCTGGGCCACGTACGGTAAATTTTCATCGATGGTCAGCCCTGGCCCTTCGATGCTTTGGGTGCTGGTGGACGAAAATCCCGAGGGTCTCAATGACGCGGCCTTTGCCTTTGAAATGGACCAGCCCACCTGGCTCGATGCCCCGGCATCTTATCACAATGGCGCTTGCGGTTTCGCCTTTGCCGACTGCCATTCGGAAATCCACAAATGGCAGGCGCCGCCCGAGCCCGAGTCCGACGCCGACCCGGCTGATTGGGGCTGGGTGGCGCAGCGGACTTCCGCGAAAGTGGGAAACCAGTCCCCGTAAAAGGGGATATAAAAAACCAGCCGTCTTTGGTTAAAGTAGGAGCCCTGGGGCAAAAATAATTGTCACGTTTTGGCCTCCAGCGGACACTTATATAGTGACGATTTAAACAAATATTTGTGCGGACAACGCCGTTATGATCAGCACGATAAAAATTATTGCATTTTGTGCGTAACTTTTCGCCCGGAATGCGGTTAGTAAGAGATATACAATGACCTTGGAGGTAAGGTATAACACGGGAACGAGGTTCGCGCTCCGCCGGCGACGGCAATCGCGTCGGCGGGGCTTCACCCTGATCGAACTGCTGGTGGTTATCGCCATCATTGCCATTCTCGCGGCGATTATCCTGCCCGTGCTGGCCCAGGCTAAAAAACGCGCGTGGACCATTCAGTGCGTTTCCAATGTCCGCCAAATCGGCGTCAGTATGAAAATTTTTGCCGACGATAATAACCAGCTCTTTCCTGAATCCGGCGGCGGCATCCATTGGGGAGCAACCGATGCTACCACGGGCAAACCCAGTTGGATGGAGCAAATGGTTGCCAATATCCAAAACACGAACGTTTATAATTGTCCCGCCAACGTGCAATTGCCGCCGGACATGCAAGGGCCATACAACTATTTCAACGGCTGCCGCGCGGCGTTTATCGTGGCCGGCGACTTTGCGGCGGTGAACAATAACTCGATTAAATTTCCGTCCCAATATGTGCTGTCCGGCGACACCTGCGGAATACCGAACGAAACGACCGATGAAGATGGGTTGAATTTCGATCCACAGGATGCGGACAAGGACGATTATACGCAGAATTGCGTGGGCGGCGCGCCTAACGGCTCGCCCTACGAACTCTGGCAGGTGCATGGCCAGGGCCAGAACGTCCTCTTTGCCGACGGCCATGCGAAGTTTTATAAAGGCTACGTCGCTGCCGATATGACCTTCCGCTACGATTCCATGACGGCATGGGATACGAATGCGCCTTAAGTATCAATGTCCGGATAATGGATATTCTGCAGGTTCACATATTTCTTATATATTTCTACTTCAGGTTTAGCGTTTGTTCCGGAAGCGCATTACGGCCATAAGAGCGGAGCCGGCGATGATGAGGACAACCGGTGCGGGTTCTGGAACCGCATTTACGTTCATCGTGAGTGAGCCGGCGTTGTCCTGATATTGGCCCACAAGCCCGCTGAAGTTAACACCATCGGCGAAACCCAGATAGAGCTCCGTTGCGCCAGTGGGCACATTGAAAGTTTGGGTTTGATTGGACGAATTTGATCCATCGCCAATGAAGAAAACCTGGCCAATCTGGGGCGAGAGAGTGGTGAAATTCACCCCGGTACCTGTGCTGGTAAAGTCAAATGGTGATGGAGCTGGTCCTGACTGGCCGCCGGAACCCAAAAATACACCAAGGAGTGCAAAAGAATTGTCTGACAAATACGCGGAGATGCTGCCTGGGCAAGAAATGAATGTGAAGCCAGGCGCGCCGTTGGCATCGAGGCTATAACTTTGAGAGGTGTCCGGCGAAACCGTGCCTGACACGTATTGGAATTGATAGGCGATGCCAGTGACGCCGATTTGCAGCGGCAATGATCCGGCACTGCCGCCGCCCGGTGCAGGAGGAGTGGACAGACCGGCGCCAAAGATGTTGTCAGTGGCGCCTACAGAATAAGATGTGGCTGAGGCTGCGAGAGGTAATACAAGGCATGATACGGCGGTGAGGATTAAGGTCAGTTTCATATGATTTTTGTAGTGGTTGAGTTTTTTTAGTTGGGTTTGGAATATTATCCTCTTGAAGGGGAATTAATATTCTGATCGAACCAATGAAATAACAAAATAATGTCAAATTGTCAAGAGATTATTTACAGAGATAAATCATTGTGGATGAGCATATTATGAGAAATGCCGTTGGTTTATACGGCGAATGGCTCGCCTTTCGAGCTCAATTTCATCACAGCATGGGGATACGAATGTGTCCAGGAACAAGCGTCCCGCAGTTAAAATTGCTATTTTCATTTTGCATACACAGAGGCTTCCCGCTTTAATTTCCTTTCATGAAAATTGTTCTGGCATATTCGGGTGGCCTCGATACTTCGGTGCTGCTTTCGTGGATTAAAGAAAAATACGATGCCGAGATGATCGCGTTCTGCGCGAACGTCGGGCAGGAGGACGAACTGACCGGGCTCGAAGCCAAGGCCAAAAAGACCGGCGCGTCCAAAATCTACATTGACGATTTGCAGGAGGAATTTGCCATCGACTTTATTTATCCGATGATCCGGGCGGGGGCGATTTATGAGGGACAATATTTCCTGGGCACGAGTATCGCGCGGCCGCTCATCGCCAAGCGGATGGTGGAAATCGCCAAAAAGGAAAAGGCCGACGCCATCGCCCACGGTGCGACGGGCAAGGGCAACGACCAGGTGCGGTTTGAACTAACGGCAGCGGCGCTCGCGCCGGATTTGGAGGTAATTGCCCCGTGGCGGGACGCGCGGTATCGCAACGAATTTCCCGGGCGGCAGGAAATGATCGAGTATTGCGAAAGTAAAAAAATTCCCGTGCAGGCGAGCGCCAAGAAACCGTTCTCCATGGATCGGAACCTCCTGCACATTTCCTACGAAGCCGGCATCCTGGAAGATCCATGGTTTGATTCGTATGATTTGAAGAATCGGGATTATTTCACGACGCTCTCGGTCTTCCCCGAGGATGCGCCCAACAAAGCAGAATTTGTTACGCTGGATTTCGTGAAGGGTGATTGCGTAGCTGTGAATGGCAAAAAACTTTCGCCGCTCGGCGTGATGCGCGTGCTGAACAAACTCGGCGGGAAACACGGCGTGGGCCGGGTGGATATGGTGGAGAACCGGTACGTGGGCATGAAGTCTCGCGGCGTGTATGAAACGCCCGGTGGCGCGATTTTGCATTTCGCGCACCGGCAGATGGAATCGCTCACGATGGACCGGGAAGTGATGCACATTCGGGACTCGCTCATCCCGCGCTACGCGGAGCTGGTGTATTATGGTTATTGGTTCGCGCCGGAACGGCTGGCATTGCAAGCGCTGGTGGAAGAATCGCAAAAGAATGTCACCGGCACGGTGCGAGTGAAATTGTACAAGGGCAACATCATCGTAGCTGGCCGGAAATCGCCGGTCAGCCTGTACAATCCGCACATTGCGACGATGGAAGCTGACCCGACGAAAGCCTACAACCAGGACGATGCGACCGGCTTTATCCGGTTGAATGCTCTGCGGCTGAAGGTCGCGGCCAAGGTGCAGAAGAAGAAATAGGCTGGAGCGCCGGTCGATATCTGAGCCATGGTTGAAGACATCTTTGATATCGTCAACGAACGCGACGAGGTGATTGGCCGCAAGCCGCGCAGCGAGGTCCATGCGCAGGGCCTGCTACATCGGGCGGTGCATGTGCTGGTCTTCAATTCGCGCGGTGAAATTTTCCTGCAAAAGCGATCCATGAAAAAGGACCGGCAGCCCGGCGTATGGGATTCCTCCTGTTCCGGCCATGTGGATTCGGGCGAGGACTACAACCAAACCGCCGTGCGCGAATTGGGCGAGGAAATCGGGCTCCATTTGAGCGCGCCGCCGCAACGGCTTTTCAAGATTGATGCCTGTGACGAAACGGACGCGGAGTTTGTGTGGGTTTACCGCTGTGAAAACGAAGGGCCGTTTCAATTGCATCCGGATGAAATTGAGACCGGTGATTGGTTCGCGCCGGCGCGGGTAACCCAATGGATTCAGGAAAAACCGCAGGATTTCGCACCGGCGTTTATTTTGATTTGGAAACTTTTTAACCGGGCTTGAATTTTCCTCGAAATTGCCGGGGAAACGCGCAAAAGAAATTATGGTGGCCGCACTGCTAGGTGCTTGCGCTATTTGACAAATGAAGTAGTGTTCTGAACATGCAAAATTTTCTCGTTCCTATTGTTGTTGAGCAGACTGGCCGCGGTGAGCGGTCATGGGATATTTATTCCCGTTTGCTCGTGGACCGTATCATTTTCCTCGGCACGCCCGTGGACGATAACATTTCCAACATCATCATCGCGCAGCTTCTGTTCCTCCAGATGGCTGATTCCAAGAAAGACATTCATTTGTATATCAATTCCCCGGGCGGCAGCGTGACCGCGGGCCTGGCGATTTATGACACGATGCAATATCTCACGTGCGACGTGAACACGTACTGCGTGGGCCAGGCGGCGAGCATGGGCGCGGTGCTGCTGGCGGCGGGCACGAAGAACAAACGTTATGCGCTGCCGAACGCGCGCATCATGATTCACCAGCCGTGGGGCGGCGTGCAGGGCCAGGCCACGGATATCAGCATCCAGGCCAAGGAAATCCTGCGCCTGAAAGACCGGCTCAACCAGATTTTGGCAAAGCATTCCGGGCGCACCCTGGACGAAATCGAGAAATCCACCGACCGCGACAATTTCATGTCTGCGGATGAGGCGAAAAAGTATGGCCTCGTGGACAACGTGGTCGTTTCGCGCAAAGAAATCCCGGGAGCGATGGATAAGACGTCGCTGATTGCGGACAAGTAATTTATGACCGAGACCGAGGCCATTAAGTTTTTGCAATTCTGCGAGAAATCCTGGCTTCGGTCCCGGAATTTAAATTCGAACGAAGTTATCTCGAAAAGCCGGCAAAGTTTCTTTTCACTAATAGCTCAGGGCTTAATGCTCTACGGAATAATCATTCTAAGCTTTCATTACCATCAAACAGGCTTTCGGTACATTTTCCAATTTTTTTTGCTGATGCTTGGGACATTAGCAATTTGCCTGGGATTAATACTCTGGATCCGCTTGCGCGCGGCCTGCCGGGCATTGGCTCACTCCACCGAAGGATCCAGCCGCTTATCCGGCACGAGATAATTCTTCACGTAATCTGCCACGGCGCTTTCCAGTGAGGTGATTTTCTCGCGGTAACCGGTAGCGCTTAGTTTTAATATGTCGGCCTCGGTGAAGTACTGGTATTTGTCGCGGATTGTTTCCGGCATTTCGATAAATTCAATCTTCGGTTTCTTTCCCAGCGCGGCAAAGACGGAATTCGCGAGGTCGATCCATGTTCGGGCCACACCGCTGCCGATATTGTAAAGGCCGCCGGCTTTCCTGCTGGCCGCCAGATGCAGCGTCATCGCGACGGCATCTTTTACGTACAGGAAGTCGCGCTTCTGTTCACCGTGGCGATAATCGCTTTGGTAACTCTTGAAGAGGCGGATAACGCCTTCGTTTTTCACCTGCGAAAAACTTTTATGAACGAGTGAGCGCATGTCGCCCTTGTGGTCTTCGTTTGGGCCGAAGACATTAAAGTATTTCAGCCCGACCATCTTTTTGAGAAAGCCGTCGCGTTTAGCGTGCAAATCGAAAAGATGCTTCGAGTAGCCGTACATGTTGAGCGGACGCAGCGTGTCGAGTTTGGTTTCGTTATCGTCCATGCCCGCTGAGCCATCGCCGTAAGTGGCGGCGCTGGACGCATAAACGAACCGCACCTTCTTTGCCAGCGCCCATGCGGCAAGATCTTTGGTAAATTCGTAGTTATTGCGGATGAGATAACCTGCGTCGCGCTCGGTGGTGGATGAGCAGGCGCCCATGTGCAGGACCAGATCGAATTTTCCCAGCGCGCCGCCTTGAAGGCGCGGCAGGAGCGCGTCGGCTTCCACATAATCGGCAAAGCGCAGGGGCGTCAGGTTCCGCCATTTTTCGGTCGTGGCGAGGACGTCGCAAACGACGATATCTTCGCAGCCACGGCGGTTGAGCGCCCAGACGAGCGCACTGCCGATAAAGCCCGCGCCGCCGGTGACGAGGACCCGCGCACTGGAAAAATCATCCGATTTCATTGTGTTTACGATAGGGATGTCCGCGCCGTTGCCAATCTAAATTTGCGCAGAAGCAGCGTTTTGGGAGAGAATTTCAGTGACTTTGCCGGTAAGCGCGCGTCCGAGGATTTCCTGCTGGTCAGCGTCCAGATGAATGCCGTCAATCGCGCTTAGACGGGCCACCGAGCCGGCGTCGAAAAAGGAACAGCCTTCAGTTTCCGCCACGGCGCGCAACGCCCCGGCGAGCCCGGCGCACTTTTTTTCTGCGCCGGCATATTTAATCACGCTGTCTCCTGCCAGCGTGGTGATGGGCGGTGGCGAAACGATGAGAATGGGCGGTACGGGCATGCCCGGTTCGATCGGCGCGGCGCGCATGGCCCGGACAATGCCGGCGATGCCTTGCGCCGAATGCCACGCCGTGAACGTGTACATGGACTGAAAATCATTGATGCCGAGCATCAGGATGGCCAGGGCAAGCGGCGAATTGACTTCCATGCGCTGGCCGATACCTGCGAGGCCGTTACGTCCGGCCTTGATGGGATCTTCGAGCACGGTGCGCCGGCCGTTCAGACAATCTTCGATAATTCTCACGCCCTGTCCGGCGGCGTTGAGTTGTATTTCCAATACGCCCGGCCAGCGTTGTGCGAAAGGAAGGCGCTGGCGTGTGCCCGGAATGAATCCCCAACTGAGGGAATCACCGTACACAAATATCTGTTTCATAAATTAAATTGGCGAAGCGGGCGCGGAAAATTAGAGCAACAGCCCTGCGAGAGAAGCAGTCATGTAGGCCGCGAGCAGTCCGCCCAGCATTGCGCGGAAACCGACCTTGGCCATTTCACTGCGGCGTTCCGGCGCGAGCGAGCCGATCCCGCCGATTTGGATGGCGATACTTGAAAAGTTCGCAAAACCGCAGAGGGCGTAGGTGGCAATGGTGAAACTGCGCGGATCGAGCGCCATCTGTTTGGCATTCATCGTGAGATCGGAATAACCAACAAATTCGTTGAGCACGATGCGTTCGCCGAGGATTTGGCCGACGGCGATGGTGTCATGCGCGGGTACACCCATCAACCAGGCGAATGGCGCGTTCAACCAGCCGAAGATGTTTTGCAGCGTGACCGGGTTCGCGATGCCCAGGTGTCTTTGCGGGTAAGCGAAAACATAATTCGCCAGCGCAATCATAGCGATAAAGCCGATCAGCATGGCGATGACATTGAGCGCAAGGTAGAAGCCGTCGCTCGCGCCGCGGCAGATGGCGTCAATGGAGTTGGCCGTGGTTTGCGGAATGGTGGCGGGCATGCTGGCGGCCGTTTCGCTTTTCTCCGTTTCGGGCAGCATGATTTTTGCGATCATGAGCGCAGCGGGGCAGTTCAGCACCGACGCCGTCAGCAAATGGCCGGCCGTATCCTTGTAGCCAGCGGCGATACCCATCGCGGCATAGACCGCCGCGACGCCGCCAGCGATGTGCGCCATGCCGCAAACCATGATGGTCATGATTTCGCTGTGAGTCATGCGCGGGACGTAAGGGCGGATCATGAGGGGAGCTTCGGTTTGGCCCATGAAAATGTTCGCGCAGGCGGAAAGCGTTTCGCTGCCGCTGGTGCCCATGACTTTGCGCATGCACCAGGCGATGGCGTGGACCACGCGCGGCAAAATTCCCCAGTGGTACAGCAATGATGAAATACAGGCGACGATTATGATGGTGCCGATCACAACACTGGCAAAAACGAGCGCATGCCCGGGACCAAATTTTGTGCCCATTAAATCCTGGTCGGCGAGCGGTCCAAAAACGAACTTCGTTCCTTCGGTGGAAAATTGGATGAGCTTTTGGACGACTTTCCCGGCAATTTCGAAGAGGCCTTTGCCCCACGAGGTTTCTAAAATCAAAACCGCCAGCACAAACTGCAACCCGAGCCCCCAGGCCACGGTGCGCCAGGGGAAAAGTCTGCGGTTGTAGGAAATCGCCCACGCGGCGGCAATCATTGTAAGCCAGCCGAAAAAGCTGATGAACCGGAGTTCCATTTTTAAATTCTGATGCGCGATTTATAGCCGCCCTGGCCGCGCCCGCCAGTGCACATTATTTGCGGCAGATCTGTTTGCAGGCCTGCTTGTAAACGTGCGGATGCAACACGCCTACAAAGGGCAAATTGCGGTAACGCTCCGCAAAATCAAGCCCGTAACCCACGACAAAATCATCGGGAATTTCAAACCCGGCATAATCGGCATGAATGTTTTCAATCCGCCGCGAAGGTTTATCGAGCAGCACGCAGATTTTGATGCGGCGCGGCTTAAGCGCGCGCAGCTTGGGCAGTACATGGCGCAACGTTTTGCCGGTGTCCAGGATATCGTCAATGAGCAGCACGTCGCGGCCGCGAACGTCCAGGCGGAGTTCCTTGGTGAACACGAGTTCGCCGGATTCTGTGCCTGAGCCATAGCTGGAAACGCCCATGAAATCCAGGCGCAAGGGAAGATTCAGGTGGCGCATCAGGTCGGCGAGAAACATGACCGTGCCGTTGAGCAGCGAGACGACCACCATTTCCCGTCCGTGAAAATCGCGTTCAATGTCGCGCGCAAGGATTTTGATTCTCTTCTCGATCTGTTCTTCCGTAATCAAAACGCGCTGGACCTCTTTGCGCCATGTCCCGCGCCCGGTGGCGGCCCAGCGCGGAGCTTTGGCTTTTAAATTTCCCGCCGGGGATTTTTTTCCGCGCTTCGGATGACTTTTAGATTTGGGTCTCAATCGTTTGCTTTGGTTGCCTGTATATTTCGCGCCGTGACGGCCATTTCTGTGCCTGTTCATTGGCCTCACGTTTTTGGCCAACGACATTCCTTGCCATCTCGCGACCCTAATTTCAAGTCATAATATGTTAAATGACTGGCCGACATCCTAGGCCGGGCTAAAATTCCTCTTTGAAGTTGGCCCGCGCAATCGTATAACAGTCTCATGTTGCCAACACTATTGCATGATGGCGGGCCGGTAATTTGGTTGATTCTCATTGCCGCGGCGATTGCCCTGGTCACTTTCGTCGAGCGCGTGCTCTATTGCCACCGTTCACAAATCAATTCGGTCGAATTTCTCAACGGCGTCCGCAATGTCCTGAAACGCGATAACGTGGTGGAAGCCATTTCCATTTGCGACGCCACGCCCGGGCCCGTCGCGCGGCTGGTCAAGACTGCCATCCTTAACCGCGACAAAAGCCGCGAACGCGTGCGCGAAGCCGTGGAAGAAGCCGGTTTGACGGAAGTGCCATTGCTCGAAGAGCGCTTAAATCTCATTGCGACCATTGCGCAAATTGCGCCGCTGCTCGGGCTCTTCGGCACCGTCATCGGTTTCATGGAAATCTTTCAGCAAATGCAGGCTAATGGCCTTTGGGCGCACTTTGAACAGCTTTCCAAAGGCATCTGGCAGGCGCTCATCTGCGCCGCGGCAGGCATCGGCGTGGCTATCCCGGTTCATGCCGGCTACAACTATCTGGTCAGCCGCATCAACAAAATCGTTTTGGACATGGAACGCGCGGCAGGTGAAATCGTGAATATCGTGACTGAGAACGGTGTGGAGAAAGCGTCATGAAATTTCCGCGCAATGCCAAATTACTGCGCAGCCCTTTTGACATAGCGCCTTTTGCGGCGGTGTTTTTTCTCCTGATTTTTTTCCTGCTGCTCGGCGCGCTCCTGCCCGCACCCGGCCTGGCCCTGCAACTGCCTAAATTTAGTATTACGGGTTCAGCTACTGATTTGCCCGGCACGGACAAACCCACTGTCGCCGTGGCGATTGATTCCGCGGGACGCCTTTTTTTTGCGAGCCAGATGGTCACGGAAAAACAATTAGGTGATGAATTAAAACACGCGGTGGCCACTTCGAGAAATCCTCTGACCCTGGTGATCCAGGCTGACGAGGCGGTGCCTTATGGCCAGATTGTCCATATTGCGTTGCTGGCGCGTGATACGGGAATCAACGAGGCGCTTCTGGCCATGCAACCGCGCATCGTTTCCACGCCCAACCAGCCATGAATCCCGCTCCCGCCGGGCCGCCGGTACCAAGATGGACATGGACACACTGGCTGGCGGCCATCACGATCGTTTTCGCTCTGCACGTTACCCTGGTTTTTATGTTTGGTTCTCACAAGCGAGTCGTTCTGGGACCGGTTAAACACGCCCCCTCACTTACGCTGACCGGAGAATCCGCCGACAACCTGCCGGGCCTGAACGACGCGACATTATTCGCCCTGCCGGAGCGGAGCGGTTTCTCGGGGCTTATGTGGGCGCCCCCGCCGTTGTCATTTCACCAGCAGGACTGGACGGAGGATCCACATTGGCTGGCGGGCAACAATCCGCTGGCGGTGGCCGAGTTGGGCGCTGCTTTTAAATATTTTGTACAAACCAATCATTTTGCCAAAATAGGTTTTGAATTTAACCAATCACCGCCACTCTCGGTGCCGGTCGTCAAGCCGCAACCGGTACTGGTACAGGATTCGGCATTGCGGATCGATGGCGAAATTGCCGATCGGCCATTGCTGAATCCGGTCAAACTTCCCTCATGGCCAAATTCAGATGTGATTGCGCCCAGCCTGGTGCAAGTGCTGGTGGATGCGGCGGGCAATGTGGTTTCCGCCACGCTATTGCCGCCGCTGGATTCCTGGGCGCCATCGGCCGTCCGGGACACGGTGGAACCCTCGCCGGTGCGGGATTCCAACGCAGATCAACGCGCCGTTGAAATTGCCCGCAACTCCCGTTTTGCCCCGCTCTCAGCTCATGCCGGAAGCTTCAGCTCCCAACCGCTCACCCATTTGGCTGTCGGCCAGCTTATTTTCAACTGGCAGGCCGTGCCAATGACCGCCACCAATGGACTTTAAGAGGAAAAAACTGTCTCCGGGAAATTTCCCGCAGGTTTTGGCATGAACACAGCCACACTCATCGTTATCTATGTGGCGGCGCTGTTGGGGGCGTTGTGCGGCCTGGTGGTCTATTCGGAAATGCGCCGGCGTCGTTTCGGGCCTTCCCAGCAGGACCGGATATTCCGCTGTCGAAATTGCGGCAGTGTCTATACGGATGACCCGGACGTGGACCGTTCCCGCTGTGCGCAATGCGGGAAGCTAAATGAGCCGATTGAGTTTTAAGCCGAGGTCAAAATTCTGCAGCTCTCACAGAATGAATAAATTAATAGTTGTCTTAGTTCTCATGATTTTCTGCACCACCCGTCTAATGGCGGATGATGATGATTACAATGGCCCTGAGATCACGCTGACGAAAGCTGACAAAGCGTACTTTCAGCAACTGCAGCACGCGGTGCTGACTGACGATGAGAAATGGATTTCAAAAGAAGTCGTTCAGTATCCATTTTTTGTAAATATGCCAACCGGAACTTTTAAACTCAAAAATGAGAAAGAGCTAAAAAGAGATTTTAAAAGTATATTCTGTCCTAAAATAAAAAAGGCCGTTGCCCGCCAGTCTTCGGATTCATTGTTCAAGAATTGGCAGGGGTTGATGGTCGGAGACGGGGAAATGTGGTTTGGTCAAATAGGAGTGACAAACGGAGATAAAATGGTCTGGGAGTATAAAATACTCGCAATTAACGTACCTCCCTTTGATTTTTGGAATAAAGGCACAAATCAAATCCAATAGATTTTGCTTTGTGCCCTTCGTTACCTTCTGTTCAAAACTTTTTAGTTAATTCCCCGTCTTCAATTCCACCACGTCGTGCGGCGCGGCCTCACGCATGCCCGCGGCGGTAACGCGGATATAACGCGCCTTTTCGCGGAGTTGCTCCAAATTTTTCGCGCCCAGGTAACCCATGCCGCTCTGGATGCCGCCGATCAATTGCGCGAGCACGCGATCCACGGAACCACAGGCTTCTTTCAACGCCTCGACCCCTTCCGGCGCGACTTTCTGCGCCGGATTTTTTTCATGGCCGTACCGCGCTGCGCTGCCTGCTTTCATCGCCGCCAGGCTGCCCATGCCGCGGTATTGCTTGTAAAACTTCCCACTGATTTCAATGACGTCGCCCGGCGCTTCATTGCAGCCGGCGAAAATACCGCCGCAAATCACCGCCTTCGAAAGTGTCAGTGCTTTCACAATGTCGCCGGACTTGGTGATGCCGCCGTCTGAGAGCAGGGAAACTTTTTTCTTTTTCGCCGCGCGCGAACAGGCATAAAGCGCCGTCATTTGCGGGATACCCACGCCGGCCACGATGCGCGTGGTGCAAATGGAGCCCGGCCCCTGGCCGATCTTTATGGCGTCTGCGCCGCAATCCGCCAGATATTCCACACCTGAGGCGCTGGTGACGTTGCCGGCAATAATAGGCAAATCCTTAAACGCACCGCGCAGTACTTTTACGGTATCGCCCACACCTTTGCTGTGCCCGTGCGCCGTCGAGACGGCAATGACATCCACGCCGCGCTCTACCAGGCCGCCTACGTGATTCAAGATCCGGTCGCGGTCCAGTTCACCAAACGCATTACGCGTCGCACTCACCGCCGCGCCGCAAATGAGACGAAAACGTTCGTCGCGCGCCGGCTTAAATTGCGCCCGCCGCTCTTGCGTGATGCGCTCGACGTCGCTCAGCGTAATCAGCCCGTATAATTTGTCCTTATCGTCCACGACGAGCAGTTTGTGAATGCCCAGGTGTTCCGTAAAAAATTTATCCGCGCGTGAAATGGGGTCCTTGCCCAGTTCCTTGACGTTGATGGTTTGCACCTGCGCGCGCGGCTGGAGCGCTTCCGTCACCTTGCGTTGCGCATAGCGCGGTTTGATGACGTGGCCCGGCAGGAGGCCGACCAGTTTCCCCTTATCATCCACCACGGGAAACGTACTGAACCCGAATTTTTTATGCTCAATCATTCCCAGCACATCGCCAATAAATTGATCCGGCGAGACTTTGATCGGTTCCTGGATGAGCCCGTGCACGTGGTTCTTTACGCGGCTTACTTCCGAAAGCTGTTCGCGCTCAGGTATGTTGTAGTGGATCAGTCCCAGCCCGCCGTTCAATGCCATGGCAATCGCCATGCGCGATTCGGTAACGGTGTCCATGTCCGACGAAATGACCGGGATATTCAGTTGCAACTTCTTCGCCAGGCGCGTGTCGAGCTGCGTGTCGCGCGGGAGAATATCGGAATACATCGTGGCCAGGGTGATGTCGTCGAACGTCAGGCCCGTACCATGGTTCTCAGGGAAAAATTTGTCCGCGGGCTGGTAAAACGGACTGTCGAAGTCAGAATTGCGCGTTGCTGCCATGTGGGAAAATGAAGGACAGCAGGGGGCTTTGGCAAGTAAATTCTTATTCCAGGTATTTTAATCCGGATACCCGTTTGGGTTCTTCTTATGCCATGCCCAAGCGGTGTCAACAATACTTTCGAGCGTAGGATATTTGGGTTTCCAGCCCAGTTCGCGGATCGCTTTTTCCGCAGAGGCAACGAGCTTGGGCGGGTCGCCCGGCCGGCGCGGCTTTTCCACTGCCGGAATCTTCACGCCGGTGATTTTTTCGCAGGCGGAAATCACCTGGCGGACGGAGTAACCGTCGCCGTTGCCCAAATTGTAAAAACCGGTTTTGCCCGGCGCGAGCCCCAGGATGTGCGCCTGGGCCAGATCCACATTATGAATGTAGTCGCGAATGCACGTGCCGTCGGGCGTGGAATAATCCGTGCCGTAAATCTCGCATTGTTTCGACTGCCCCAGCGCGACCTTCAAGACGTTGGGAATCAAGTGCGATTCGATACGATGATGCTCGCCAAATCTTTCGCTCGCTCCCGCCGCATTGAAATAACGGAAGGCAATGAATTCCAGCCCGTGAATTTTTTGGTACCAGGTCAGGATTTTTTCGAACATCAACTTGGATTCACCATAGGGATTGATGGGCCGCTGCGGCAAATCCTCCGTCATGGGCACCCGGTCCGGTGGACCGTAAGTGGCGCACGTGGAACTAAAAACGAATTTCTTTATGCCGCATTCGACGGCGGCGTCGGCCAGGGTCAGTGCGTTGACGACGTTATTATGAAAATATTTCTTCGGATTGGTCATGGATTCGCCCACCAGCGCGTTGGCGGCGAAGTGCAGGATGGCATCCGGCTTCGACGATTTGACTGCGTTCAGGATATTGCCGCCAACCTCCGGTCGGGCGAGGATGAATTTGGCCCGTGTGTCCACGGCGGAACGATGGCCCTCGGACAGGTTATCGTAGACCGTGACCTGATGGCCTGCGTTGAGCAATTCTTCCGTGCAAATGGAGCCGATGTAGCCGGCGCCGCCGGTGACAAATACATTCATGCTTCCATTATGAAAAAAATGCGGGCCGTATAAAGTTTAAAAATGGGATTACGCGAAAGATGCTGGAATTGGGGGATTTTACGAAAGCACACGGACGGTTTCGACCCGGCTGATCAGCCAATGGCCGTCTACTTTTTGGAACGTGAACTTCACTTCCTGGAGAATGGCGTCGCGCTCGCCTGATACATTGCCTTCCACCGTGACGTCCGCCGTGGCGGAATTTTGGTCCGGAGCGACGGTGACATTGATATCAGGAAATTTCACGTCCAGTTCCGTGAGCTGCTGCCGCGTGACCAGCGCCGCCTGTGTGATTTCATCGCGGCCCAGCGTCGTCTGCTCCGGGTGTTCCGGCAGGGTAAGATCCAGCACGACATTAGTGGCAAAGAAGTCGGCGATGCTTTGGGCGTGCGCGATTTTGACCAGGTTATTTTGGCCCGGGGAAAAGGAAACATCCCCGGCCAGGCTCAATAACTGTTTGCGAATGACCTTTTCCGGGCTGGGAAAAAAGACCGTCCACAACCACACCGCCAGGGCGGCGGCGATGGCCAGGAAAATGATGCGCGGCAGGTATTTCATAAAAGCACTTTGCCCACGATGCGAAAACGTTCCACCACGCCAAACGTATGGTTCTGCGACGGCATGGTGCGGTTATCGCCCACGATGAAGTATTCATCCATATCGAGCTTTTTCGGGGGAAGCGTCCAATCACAATGCCATTTTTCGTACGGCTCGGCGAGCGGCTGGCCGTTGATGAGGACAGTACCGTCGCTAAACGCCACGGTTTCGCCCGGCAGCCCGATGATGCGTTTCATGTACATGAGATGAACTCCGGCCAGGCGGATGGCTACCACGTCGCCGCGGCGCGGTTCATGCCAGAGATACGCCCAGCGGTTTACCAAATTGACCGACCGGTTCTTGTAAGTCGGCTGCATGCTGATGCCATCCACCTTGACGGCCAAAAGGACGTAATGAAAAAGGAAGACGCAAAGCGCGACGAGCACGATGATGCGCGCCAGCGTGTATTGCGGGTTTCGCCCAATGGCAATAATCTGAAGCCAGTCCGGTTTCCGCTGGGGATTGCCCGTATCAGTCGCATCTGCCATGACAAAATTTTCACGCAAGTTATGGATTCTGCAACAGGATTCGCTCATATCTGAATCATTAGACGGCGAATAAAGGCCGGATGCTCCCAGACCCGCCGCCATAAATGATATATATTCACGGGAAAGGCTTAACATCCTTAACATCGTTGATTATCAGGGACTTAAAGCTTAACACCATCCTTAACAAAATAGAGGGAAGACTTTACGCTATTGAACCGCAATAACTTAAGGCTAAACACTAACGTTAACGTCGAGCGTGGCTTGATGGGGATCAACCCTGCCGAAGCCTGATTGGGTAGGGCACGGCCATCGAGTCCCAGGACTTAAAATTCTGGGCGCCACCATTGCAAAACGACTGCATCTTCAATGCAATTCTCCCTTCCGCACCGGCGGCATGAGCAGAAACCTTTTATAAACCGCTTGTTAAGGCCCGGCACGCGAACTGCAAAGCTTCAGAACAACACACATCAAAAAATAAAATTATGAATACCTACAAAAATCCAAACTGGTGGACCCAGGAAAACGATTCGGCCTGGGACAGAGTCAAAGCAGCCTTCAAGCGCGATTGGGACCAAACCAAACACGACTTTGGCGGCAACCAACCGGATACCGACCAAAATGTGAATGACACCGTCAAGCAAGCCGCCGGCAAGCAACCCATCCCGCCCCGCGGCACGCCTCCCTATGAAAAGGTGGAGAATGCGTATCGCTTCGGTTACGGCGCGCGATCCTATTACCGCCAGAAACATCCCAAATGGAATGCCAACCTGGAATCTGAACTGCAGCGCGATTGGAAGACGTCGTACCCGGAAGGAAATTGGAGTGAAGACGTCGAATACATCCGTCACGGCTGGGACTACGAAGACACCGCCGATCTGGAAGACGTCCGGAGAGAACGACGGGCTGCTTAATTTCGAAGAACCCGAAACAACATGGAATCCATTGGCCGGCCTTCGGGCCGGTCTTTTTTTGGTGGGGCGAGACGCCACACGCGGGTGCTGTCGAGCCCTGATTAAAATAGGGCAGGGCAGGGCACTCCATGCACGCCGGTAAGGAAAAGACTGAAGCTCCGCCAGGGCGCTAACTTTTCATTCTGCACTCCCTCGCTTGGCCTCTGGCTTCCCTCAACTCTCAACCATTAACTAGCGCGGCTACGTCATTGGCAGCCAATCATTTATAGTGTAATGCTGGTTCAATTAAGACATCGCGCTATCTCGCAACACTTCAGGATGCATTTTCTGACTTCTGGCTTCCCCTTTTACCTTGACTTTTCTTAAGTAATTCCAATAATGCCTCTACAATCAGCATGAGGCTTCCCGCTAAAATCCACAGGCTATTTGCCGCCCTTTTTCTTGGATTCTTGGTGCTTCGCGCTCCAGCCCAAACCAATCTTCAAACCAACGTATATCTGTACAGTGGGGCTGAGACGAATGTCACCGTGGGCCCGGGCACTTATGACATCAAGGCGTACGGCGCAAAAGGAGGCAGCGCAGCTACATTTGGCAGCGGCGGCCTCGGAGCTGAAATGGAGGGCATATTTAACTTCACGAGCGCAACGACGTTGACCTTTTTGGTCGGTGGTAGCGGCATCAATAGCGCCAACAACCAGGGAAACTTTGGAGGGGGTGGGGGCGGAGGAGGCAGTTTCGTTGCCAATGGAACCACTCCGCTTTTGATCGCCGGCGGAGGTGGTGGTGGTGGCGTCTTCACCAGCGGTGACCCCGCTTTAATCGGAGCCAGCGGCGGCAACGGTGGCGGCGGCGATACGGGTGGTGCCAATGGCTACGGCAGCAGCGGTCAGGCCTGGGGTGGCGGCGGCGGCTTTTACGGCGGTGGTGACCCAGCGAACGGTGGCGGCAGCAGCTTCCTGAACGGTGGGGCTGGCGGGAATGGCGGAGCCGGCAACGGCGGTGGCTTTGGCGGCGGAGGCGGGGGTAGTGGGTCGGGCGGTTATGCCGGCGGTGGGGGCGGCGGCTACAGCGGTGGGGGCGGGGCCGGTTATGGACAGGAAGGAGGAGGAGGAGGCTCCTACATTGATTCATCCGCCATTGCCGACCCCACTCAAATATCTGGCGTTGCCAGCCCTGGCGATTCATCCGGTAATGGCGAAATTATTATTACCGGAGGCCCTGGACCACTTTTGACGAATATGGTCATCAACTCAGCTACCTCCATCATTGGCGTTGGCACAAACGAAGCATTTGCCGCGACTGGATACTTCTCCGACGGCTCGGTAGCCGTTCTTGGCGTGACTAATGGCCTGGTTTGGAACAGCAGCAATCCAACCGTTGCTATCATCAATTCCAGCGGCGTGGTTACGGCATTGAGCTCGGGCAGCACAACTATCACCGCAACCGATGGCCGCATAAGTACCAATGCCGCGTTGCTTGTCCTGTATCCGTCCGGCGGAACGAATATCTTTATATTTACTGGAACCATAACGAATATCGTCATGAGCCCTGGTGCCTACAACATCACAGTCTATGGTGCACAGGGCGGCGCCGGCGATGGCTCGGCGGGAGGCCTCGGTGCTGAAATGGAAGGCCAATTTGGATTTGGTACAAATACGACACTGACCCTGCTTGTTGGCAGAGCCGGCAACGGCGGCGGCAACGGCGGCGGTGGATCCGGCGGTGGCGGCGGCGGAAGTTTCGTGGTGAGAGGAAGCACACCTTTGGTCGTTGCAGGCGGCGGCGGTGGTGGTGACTACGTTTCCGCTGGCATTCCCGCCAGCATTACCACCTCCGGAAGCACCGGCGGAGGCTCTCTCGGCTTTGGCGGCGGTGGTGGCTCTAACGGCTTCGGGGGCGGCAGCGGACAGGCTGACGGTGCCGGCGGTGGAGGCGGTGGATTTAACGGCAACGGCGGGGGAACCGCGACCAGTGGAGGATCTGTTGGTGGTGGCGGTAGCAGCTATTTCAACGGCGGAGCTGGCGGCAGCGGCAATAGCCCAGGAGGCAACGGGGGCTACGGCGGTGGGGGCGGCGCGGGCGGGGGCTCCGACTCCTTTAAGAGCGGCGGTGGCGGTGGGGGTGGCTACAGCGGTGGCGGTGGTGGCGGTGGTGGCTATTATTTCAACGGCGGAGGTGGAGGCGGTGGCTCCTACATTGACCAATCCGCAATGGCGACCCTCACAGAGGTTTCCGGTGTCGCAAGCCCCGACGATTCACCCCATGGCGAGATCATTATCGCGTCACTCCCGACTAATAACCTTTACATAATAACGCAGCCTTCGAACCAGACAGTCCCTGGCGGACAAACGGCCACTTTCACTGTTTCAGCAGTCTACGCGCCCCCCTTTAGTTATCAGTGGTTTTGTAATGGAACCAATATTCCCGGCGCTACCAATGTCACTTTTAGTATTCCAAACGTCCAAACAATTAATGATGGCGCCTATAGTGTCGTTGTTTCTGATGCGACGACGAATGCCACGAGTTCCAATGCTGTTTTGACCGTCATTTATCCGCCGCCCGTCATTGTTTTGGAACCCACAAATTCAGGAGTCATCGTTGGCTCAAATGCCGCATTTTCTGCCAGTGCGACCAGTTATTATCCGATGAGCCTGCAATGGCAATTTAACGGAACCAACCTGATTGATGGCGGCCAAATCAGTGGTTCGACCAGTTCAAACCTGGTGATCTCCAGCGCCCAGTTCGCTAATGGCGGGTCTTATCAGTTCATTGCTTCCAACAGTTATGGCGCGGTGACCAGTTCAATAGTATCATTAACTGTTTTTGACCCTATCCAGATTATTGCGCAACCTGGTAATCAGATTTCTTTTCCGGGAGGCAATGCCACTTTTACGGTTGAGGCGACTGGCTCAATCTCAAACTACCAATGGTCTTTTGATGGGGCTCCACTTACCGATGGCGGAAATGTGAGCGGAAGCTTGTCGGCGACGTTGACTCTAACAAATATTCAAACCAGTAACTACGGAATCTATGCGGTCGTCGTGGCAAATGCCTTTTACTCAAGCGCCAGTTCGAATGCGACCCTGATTAACCCCACGCCCGTCATTGTCTCGCCCCCGACAAACCAAGCTGTTATCTCAGGCTCGAATGCCGTCTTTTCCGTCTATGCGACGAATTATTTTCCTTTAAGCTTTCAGTGGCAATTCAACGGAACGAATCTGACTGATGGCGGGCAAATCAGTGGTTCGACCAACTCGGTACTGACCATTGCACAGGCGGAGAATGCGAATGCAGGAAGCTATCAGGTGATCGCTTTCGATGGTTATGCCGCAACCACAAGCTCGATAGTGTCATTAACGGTTTACGCTCCTCCGCAAATTACCGGGCAACCGTCCAGCGAAATATTGTTGTCAGGCAATACCGCAAATTTTACCGTTACTGCCACTGGGAACCTCTTAAGTTATCAATGGTATTACAATGGTCTTCCTCTAACCAACAGTGGGAATATCAGTGGCGTCACTTCTAACACGCTCACGATCTCAAATGTTCAGACGAATAATGATAGTATATATTCGGCATGGGTCACCAGCCTTTCAAGCGTGGTAGTGAGTTCAAACGCCACGCTGACAGTTTATAATCCCGCGCAAATCACCGCACAACCCGCCAACGCAGGGGGCCTTCTGGGCAGCAACGTTAATTTTACGGTTTCTGCTAACGGGACGGCGATAAGTTATCAATGGTATTTTAACGGGACGCCGTTGACGGATAATGGACACGTGGCCGGTTCCGCTACGCCAACCTTAAGCATATCCAATGTCGGGAACAGCGATGGCGGCGATTATCAAGTGCTCGTCACTAATCTGCTGAGCAGCGCCATGAGCAAACGTGCCACGCTCACGCCATTGACGAATCTTGCACCATCCATCCGTTACGTGAATGTGAGCAATACCACGCCCATGTCGCCTTACCTAAGCTGGAGCAACGCAGCGACCCAAATCGAAGATGCCGTCAACGCAGCTCTTACCGGAGATCAGGTTGTCGTCACCGATGGGGTTTATCAAACGGGAAGTGATGTCAGCACTGATTCTGCGAGCAATCGAGTGCTCGTGACCATCCCGATTAATTTACAAAGTGTCAATGGCCCGGCCGTGACCGTAATTGATGGCGGCAGTATCGCGCGCTGTGTCTATTTGACCAACGGCGCAACACTCGTCGGCTTCACTTTGACTAATGGATATTCCCCGGTAAACGGCGGAGGGGTATACTGCATATCTACTAATTCATTTATTTCAAATTGCCTGGTGATAAATAATATGGCCTCCAGTTCCGGGGGCGGAGCCTATTTGGGAAATTTGAATAATTGTGAGATGGTGGGAAATGCTGCCAAATTCTATGGTGGTGGCGCCTATGGGAGTGTTTTAACCAATTGCCTTTTGGCCGGTAATTCCGCGACCAATTATAGTACCAGCCACGGCGGCGGTGGTTACAACTGCATCTTTAACAACTGCTCTCTAAATAATAATTTTTCCGTTGCCGGCGGAGGTGCTTACTCTTCCACATTGAACAACTGTACTATCAGCAACAATGTGGCTATAGGAAATTCTCCCAGCCAGGGGGGAGGAGGAGGTGTCTATGTGTGCACGGTGCTAAACAGCCTCATTATCAGTAATTCGGCCCAATATTTCGGAGGAGGCGCGTATAACAGCGGAATGAGCAACTGCGTCGTGCAGGGAAACCATGCCCAACAATCGGGAGGAGTATACGCTGCAACTATTGCCGGACTGAATCATTGCGCTTTAATAGGTAACTGGGCCGCTGTTATCGGCGGATTCGGGGCAAATGGAGGATCAATCCTGCCAATTCTTACCAATTGTGTCATTAGCGGCAATCGTGCTAACAGCTTCGCGGGAGTTTATTTTGCCTTCCTGTTGAATTGCTCCGTCGTCAACAACTCGGCCACAAACCTTGGCGGCGGAATGTATTATTGCGGTGCCACCAATACCGTCGTTTACTATAACACGGCGCCAACCTCTCCCAATGTTGGTGGGCCTTCCTTCGTAAAGAACTGCTGCTTCGGACAGGACGTCACTA
>DATJXK010000163.1:0-13809 GCA_035500235.1 Pseudomonadales bacterium
ACCAGGCAAAAACCGACACAGCCGAAGAGAATGAAAATTCCGCGTGCGACGATGAGGTGAAACAAATAAACGGTCAGCATCAACGCCACTGTGATCAGCACACAACCTTTGAACAGCGGCCACAAGATGGCCCCGCGGGCGCAGAAGGGGGGGTGATCGTAAAATCCCTGCGACTCGAGAACCAGCGGTGTGGCGGGGATCAATATCAGGTAGAGCCAGGCGAAATTTGCGAACGGGCTCGAAGGTTCCAGCCGCAACCACTGAATGATGTCCGGATTGGCACGCAGCACATAGGCGGCCCAAAAGGCGATGGCAAACAGACCGGCGTCCGCGAGCTGATGAATCACCGTTCGAATCTGACGATCACGTCTAAGCATGGCAGTTGAAGCTTGAAGTGCCTTTCAGAATAGTCAAACTGCAAAGGAATTCAATCTTTGGCTTTTCGACATCTGGCAATGCACGACTTTATTTCGCCTCGGGTGGCAGTTGAAATTCCGGCACGGAGGCTGCAATCAATTTCTCAATCCGCGCAAACGCGGCATCTTCCTGGCCGGGCGCGAAACCGGCGGAAAAATAGGAAAGATACGCCCACCGCTGCAAAACGCCGGTGGTCAGCAAATCGCGTGTCAGCCACCAGATGCGCTGCCAATGGCTGGTTGTCTGTTCATTTCTGGCCACGAACCAAAAGACGTACAGGCCGCAGACTTCCTGTTTCTGGCCTTGATTGTCCTGGACGAATTTGGTGAGGGTCCATTTGGCGACTTTCAACTGGTAGGGATGCGGGCCAGGAATGGGAATGGTGACAGTCTCTTTTTTGGGGGTGTTCCAACCCTGGCCCGTCAGACAAAACTCCGGCTTGTGGATGCTGGTCCGGTCCATGCCCATCAAAATGATGTTGGCGTTCACTAGGAGTCCATCCGTGCCCGTATAAAGCCGTTGGGCGTAACTGGTGTCCTTGGGAAGCGTGTCCAGGACAGTCTCATCCTCAGGCTCGCTCTTGGACGTGTAATCAAGAACGTGCGCGGGCAAATCGAAACTCATCTTGATGCTGCCGGGAATTTGCGTTGCTATAATACCGGGAGGACCGAGCCTTTGGTTTTTCTTGAGCCACGTCAAGGCCACGGCGACGCCGGCAATCAACACCAGCACAACGATAAGAACCGCGATTTTCCGATTATTCATGGCTGTTTGTTTCCGGCTGGCTCAGTTCTCCTCTCCAGCCATTGTCCGACGAGCAACAATCCCAGGAAGGCCGGAAGGTAAGGCACAAGGCTGATGAGAGTATTTTCGTGAACATAATTGCCCCATTCCTGACCACCCATGACCGCTGCAATGATGATCAGAAGCATCCGAAGGAGGTTTCCCAAAATGGCGAAAGGAACCACCAGCACCATCATGAACAACCGCTTCCACGGCGAACGAAACATCACAAATCCACAAACCGTGGCGAACAAAAAAATCGCCGTAAGACTGCGAATGCCACTGCACGCCGCCGCGACATCATATCGATACGTGCCAAGCGGATCTAAGAGTTGCGTGCCCACTCGCAACACTCCAATTCCAAGGATATTGTGTGCAACCCATTCCGTCAGCGTGGAAACAAGAATTTGCAGAGGAAATGTGATCGGCAGGAGGACGACACTCGTCGGCACACAAAAAATAAAAAGGAAAAATGGAAAAAAACTGTGGCGCAACCAAGCAGGCCCCCAGGTCAACCCCGTCAATCCATAAATGCCTATGAACATGGCAAGAATGGAAAGGCGTGTTTCTTGAATCAGATATCCCGCAATATGCATTACCAGTCCAAAACCGACGATGAGCAAGGCGGGCAGCCAAATTTTCAGCGGCAGTGCCAGCAATTCCCGACGCTTCCACCAAAACAAACCAGCTACCAGGAATGGAATCAGATTTCCATAGGCGTCATCGCCGGAAACTCCCTGGCTGTTATAGGCCATGTACATCCATCCGAACAGCGATGGACTGTGGCTGTAACCAAAAGTTGAATTGCCCAAGAACTGAAACAGCGCCAGCCAAGCCGCCAGTAAAAGGAAAAAGAAACCCTTGTTCGGCAGACGCCGCCAGCAATCAGCAACATCCAGCCGCCAGTCACGCGGAATTTCAGTGTGGGAAGAGTTGTTCATCTGTATATTTCCAAGCTTGAGATAACAAAAGTTTCATGCTCACTCAAACAAATTATAGCGCCTTGGTAAAAAGTATGGAACCGGTATTTTGGAAAGTTGCGGAGGAATTTCTTACTCCAACCGGTATTTTTTCAAACCTAGAAATTGTCCGGCGATTTTCAGGATAAAAAGCGGATTATTCTGGAAATAGCGCCCGGCCAAACGCCGCGGCTCATGGCATAAGCGATGAAACCACTCCAATCCGCTCCGTTGCATCCAGCGCGGCGCCTGTCGGACGCGCCCCGCATGAAAGTCAAATGCCGCGCCGACGCCGATCATCAACGTCGTGTCCAACTTCGGCAGGAATTCAGCCATGAATTTCTCCTGTTTTGGAGTGCTCAGGCCCACCCAGAGAATGTCCGGTTTCGCCGTCCGGACCATTTCCTGTAGCTTTGTTTCTTCATCCGCGCTTAAGGGACGGAATGGCGGTGTGTAGCAACCCACAATTTGTAAACGCGGAAACCGCATTTTTAGCCGGGCGCGCAACGCTTCGGCCACACCCGGTGCGCCGCCATAAAAAAAATGGCGGCGACCGCTGACCTCGCTCCACGCGCACACTTCCAGCATCAGATCCGGGCCATAAACCCGGCGCATTTCGCGGTGGGCACGCAGCCTTCCCACCCAGACCATGGGCATTCCGTCCGGGGTGCAAAGAAACGCTTGATTCAAAACGTGGCGAAAGCCTTCATCCGATTGCGCCTCCATGACACCATGCACACCGGTGACGCAAATGTACCCCTTGCGCTGGTCGCGCAGGGCCTCGGCGATGGCGTCTAATGCCGTCCGCAGGTTAAGGACGCTGAGGCCCACACCGAGAACATTGACTTGTTCGACAGGCATGAAATTTAAAAACGCCATCCAAAATACAAACCACATGACAAAATGCCAGCCAAACCCGACCCACTCGTTCGTGCTTTGGCTACCCGGCTTTCGGCCCGGTTCCCAAAAGTGTTTGCGCAAACCTTTGCTTTTGCTTATTTTTCGCACCATTTCTCACTTTTTGTGAAACGCGTTATTGTTACAGGCGGGTCGGGATTCATTGGCACTCACCTGGTTTCTCATTTGATTGAACAGGGGCATGAAGTGCTGAACCTCGACAAAAGCGAGCCGCTGAATCCGGCGCAAAATGAATTCCATCGCCGGGTGGACATTCTTGATGCCGCCACCGTACGCAACGAGTTCGATGCGTTCCGCCCGCAATGGCTGTTTCACCTCGCCGCCCGCACGGATTGTGATGAAGCGACGACCGTTGAAGCTGGGTATGCGGTAAACACCGTTGGCGCGGCAAATGTCCTGGCCGCCGCTGCCACCGGCCCGTCACTGGAAAGAGCGTTGATCACCTCTTCTCAATATGTTTGCCGGCCCGGATACCAACCTTCAAACGATCAGGACTATTGTCCGCACACAGTTTATGGCTGGAGCAAAGTGGAGACGGAACGCGCCACGCGCTGCGCCGGTTTGAAATGCCCGTGGGTGATGGTTCGTCCGACAAATATTTGGGGGCCGTGGCATTTGCGCTATCGGAGACAGGTATGGCGGGCAATCCAGCGCGGCTTTTATCTTCATCCGGGAGGCAAACCTGTCGTCCGTTCCTACGGCTATGTCCGCAACGTGGCACGGCAAATGGTGGGGTTGATGGAGGCCGACATTGCGAAAATCAGCGGTAAAATTTTTTATGTTGGCGATGCGCCGCGGGATTTGCGGGACTGGGTCAATGGGTTTTCTCTTGCCTTGCGAGGCCGTCCGGTGACGGTGGTTCCCCGGCCACTTTTGCGCACCGTGGCCTTTGCAGGGGACCTCATCGGCAAGGCCCGCGGCCGTGAATTTCTGATCCATTCATCACGCTATCGCAGCATGATCACATCCGACCGGGCGCCCATGCCAGCAACGTTTGAGCTGCTCGGACCGGGTCCGTTTTCCCTGGAGCAAGCTGTTGACGAAACAGTCCAATGGCTTCGCAGTTATGACGGCAACGACGGCCTCAAATTTTAGGGCCACCCAGAGTCTCGGCTAGAACCTGCTCGATTTTCAGAACCATTTCTTCGAGAGAAAAGTTTCTGCGTAAACGCTCTGCGCCTGCCGCTCCCATTTGTCGCCTCAATTCAGCATTTTTTATCAACTTTTCAATTGCTTCAGCGAGGGCTTCCGGATTGGCGGGCGGGATCAAAAAGCCGGTGATCCCATCCACCACTTGGTCCAGCGAGCCGCCGATATTCGTGGCGATGACGGGAATACCCATTCCCATGGCTTCCATCACCACATTCCCAAAAGGCTCCGGTTGGGCGGAAGTTAATGCCAGCAGATCCATCGCTGCATATGCGCCGCGCGTATCCGGCAATTCCCCGGTGAAAACGACATCCTCCTCGATTCCCAATTCGTCGGCCATCCGCTGGATTTGTTCCAGATGAGACTCATTACCTGGGAACGGTACGCCCACAATCAACGCTTTGATGGGCAGCCCGCGCTGTTTCAAAAGACCCGTCGCTCGTATCAAAAACTCCTGTCCTTTGCGAATCAATTTGATTCGTCCCACACAACCCACAACAAAATATCCGGTCAGACCATATTGCGATTGAAATTCCGCCCGAAGATTTTCTTTTGACACTTGAAATTCCCCCTGGGGGAAACCGTCGTGAATAACCACGATATTATCGCAGGAAGGGAATTGATTCGCAATTGGATTGGAGACGGCAATGACTTTGGCTGAAAACCGCGTTATGAAACGGGAGAATAAATGCCAAATGCTTCGAAATTCCAGAAATGATTCGCGGATGTACCAGACATGCGGCACTCCCGCCAACCGCGCTGCAAATGCAGGCGAAACCATCACACCGGTATTGGTGTAAACCAAATCAATTCGCCGCCGCCGGATTAATCGCCTCAAAAAAAATACCGACACAGGATAATTGAGAAGAAACAAAATAATTCGCCATGAGCGAAACACCGGGCGCGTGATGATGCTTAATCGCGGGTGCAGGATAACTTCAACGTTCTCCGCCTCAATCAATTTTTTCAATGGCCCCTGTTCGGGCAGAACAACCACCGGCTCGAACCGTTTCCGATCCATTCCCTTGATCCACCGCAGCAGCATCCGGCTGGCCCCATAAATGTCGGCGCTGTTGTGAACATGTAAAATCCGCCTCGGTGGGGTTGCAGTTTGCGGTTCGCTCATTTAAGCAATCAACTGGCGATTTGGCGTAAAACTTTTTTCAAATAACAAATTACCCTCCACGCCGCCAGCTTTTTTGCCTTGAGCAAACGATTGCGAACTTGTTCACATCAATTATCCTGACCGCATTGAAAATCGGCCTGCTCCAACTCAACTCGACGATCGGCGATTTTGCCGCCAACCGGCAAAAGCTCCTCGCCGCTTATGAAACAGCCTGTGCGCGCGGAGCGGAATTTGTTCTGGCACCCGAATTGTTTTTGTGCGGCTATCCGCCGCGCGATTTGCTCCTGCGCGCCGATTTCGTTGACGCCAATCTTACCGCCTTGGACGAAACGGCCAGGGACGTTGGGAAAGCACCTCTTTGCGTAGGTTACGTGGACCAAAACTCCGACCGGCCCGGTCGGGCGCTCCGAAATTCCGCCGCTGTCCTGCAAGACGGAAAGATTGTCTGGCGCACCCACAAATGCCTGTTGCCGACTTACGACGTTTTTGATGAAGACCGCTATTTTGAACCGGCAAAAAGCATCACGCCGTTCGAATTCAACGGACATAAACTGGGCATCACGATATGCGAGGACATCTGGAACGACCAGGACTTTTGGCCGGAACGGCTGTACCGCCGTGATCCTGTCAAGGAGCTCATTGCCCAAGGCGCCGAAGCCATTGTCAACGTCTCCGCCTCGCCGTGGCATGACGGCAAGGAGCGTGTGCGGCTGGAAATGCTCCAACGCGTGGCGCAGGATGAAGGCGTGCCCCTGGCTTACGCGAACCTCATCGGGGCCAATGACGAATTGATATTCGACGGGCATAGTGTTGTCGTCAACAAGCGCGGTGAGGCACTGGCTTTGGGTAAGGGATTTGCAGAAGACGTTCTGGTGGCCGATTGGGATGTCGATTCGCCGGTGCAAAAAAACGACTGGCCGGTGCGGGAACAACAGTTGTTCGCCGCGCTGTCTCTGGGGGTTCGCGATTATATTGGCAAATGCGGCTTTAAATCGGCCATCGTCGGACTCTCCGGGGGCATTGATTCCGCCCTCGTAGCGGTGCTGGCGGCGGATGCGCTCGGGCCGGACCAAGTCATGGGGATCTCAATGCCGGCGCGTTATTCCAGCCCGGGCAGTTTGAGTGACGCGGAGATTCTGGCGAAAAATTTGGGCATCCGTTACGAAGTCCTGCCAATTGAAACGGTTTTCCAGTCAGTCGAGCAACAACTGGCCGGAGTTTTTGCCGGAACCAAGCCCAATGAAGCCGAGGAAAACATTCAGTCGCGGCTGCGTGGCGTGACCTTGATGGCGCTCTCCAACAAATTCGGCGCGCTGGTGCTGTCGACCGGCAATAAATCAGAAATGGCCGTCGGTTATTGCACGTTATATGGCGACATGTGCGGCGCCCTGGCGCCCCTGGTGGATGTTTTTAAGATGGATGTTTACCGGATTGCACGCTGGGTGAATCACGAACGCGAAATTATTCCCGCCGCTTCCCTCACCAAGCCGCCGAGCGCGGAACTGCGCCCGGAGCAAAGAGACGAGGACTCATTGCCGCCCTACGAAATCCTGGACCAAATCCTGGACGCCTATGTGGTGCAGAATCTTAGCAAGTCGGAAATCATTGCACACGGCTTTGACGCTGCCGTCGTCAATGAGGTGATCAACAAAATTACCTTCAATGAATACAAGCGCCGTCAGGCCGCGCCCGGATTAAGAGTGTCACCACACGCCTTCGGCATCGGGCGGCGCATTCCCATCGCGCAAAAATTCCGGGTGACGGCATGATTTTTCGGTGCTAGGATTTTTCCACTGACGAGCAATCGGCCTGATGAAATTTTCCATTATCACACCGAGCTTCCGCAATTCGGAATGGCTCAAACTCTGCATCGCTTCGGTGGCCGATCAGAATGGTGTCGAAAAGGAACACATTGTGCAGGACTCGTGTTCGGACGATGGAACGCAGGATTGGCTGCCCCGGGACCCGCGCGTGTGGGCATTCATCGAAAGAGATGCGGGGATGTACGACGCCGTCAACCGCGGTTTCCGTCGCGCACAGGGCGACCTTCTGGCCTACTTGAATTGCGACGAACAATACTTGCCCGGCGCGTTAATGAAAGTGGTCAACTTTTTCCAGTCAAATCCAAACGTTGACGTTGTATTTGGCGACTGTATTGTGGTGGACGGGAAAGGGAATTATCTTTGCGAACGGCGGGTGCTTGTACCCCAACTTCCCTGCGTTCAGGTCTCCGGCAATCTCAGTTTTTTTACCGCTGCCACATTTTTACGGCGGCGCGTCATTGACCAGTATCAGTTGTGGTTCAATCCAGGTTTGCGCGACGTTGGCGATGCTGAGTGGACATTGCGATTGTTGAAATCCCGATTACGCATGGCTGTGCTGCCACAGTTCATCAGCGCCTTTACCGAGACAGGTCACAATATGAACCTGGGAGCAAACGCAATGCGTGAAAAGAAGGAATTCAACGCCGCCGCTCCGGGCTGGGCCAGAATGTTACGACCGTTCATTGTGGCACATTACCGCCTGCGGCGATGGCGGGCCGGTTATTACCAGTGCAAGCCTGAGGATTATGCGATTTACACGCTGGGCAGCCCTGACCGCCGAAAAACATTTCCCGTGGTCCGTCCGACATTTCGTTGGGTCCGCTTGCGGCACGGTTGATCTTTCGACGAATTTCCATTCAACGAAACGTAGAGATCGTAAAACGGGTGGCGCAAGGGATTCCAGTTCATCACCCTGGCTGGGCAACAAAAGCTGCTTGAGTTGGCTTTGAACCGGTCAATCGGGCGCACCATGGCGACAAGGCTTCCCAAACGCGATGGCCAAGCAGCGTGGCGGGGACGCCCAATATCAGGCTGGAGACTTGGGCCAGTCTATGCCGCAGACCGGTGTCATTGGCAAAGAAGGGCTGCAGCCAAAACAACCATGGATCGCTCTCCATATAGCAACGCGTTTTCAATCCGGCTTGCCCCAGCCATTCCTGAATCTTTGTCCGGTCGCAAGTCTGAACATGATGCGGGTTGGGACGACGCTCGTTCAAAGGAACCAGTCCGACAAAGACGCCGTCCGATTTTATGCAGCTTCGGATTCTACATAGAAATTTCACCGGGTCCGGCAGGTGCTCAAGGACGTGGCTGCACAGGAAAATATCGTATTGCTCGCGCAAGAGGGGATGCTGTTCCCATTGTTCGATCACGATGGTTTGGAGGCGGACATTAGAAAAGCCGCGCCGCTGCAATTTCCGTTGCACATCGGCGACATGAACCGGATCGATTTCCACCCCGGCGATGCGCGCGCTGATGGGGCAATGCAGAAAGAAGGTTCCCGCGCCGAAACCATAATCAAAAATCGCCTTGCGATCCAAATCAATCCGGGCATTCTGCAATATCTCCAACGCCAAGAGGACCTTGGCCATGCGCATGTAGGCCATGTGATGTAAAACCGTCTGCCGTTTGCGATAGACGTTTTCAAAGATTTCCTGACCTGCCATTCCGCCGTCAGAGTGGCTGGGACCGGCGGACATCGCAAGCGAGAAGCAAATGAAAACTCAAAAGTCGAACCCAAGTCAACTTTTATCGCATTGGCGAATGGATGGTTGATGCGGATGTCGGATTACTCAGACGGTGTCGGCAGGGTGAGATCCACATGAATGGCTGAAGCGATTGCCAATTTACCCCCTGTACCGGGGCGCAGATAATTTCTGGAGTCTACTGCTTGTCGAGTTTGGCAAGGGAATCTGTGTAGGCCTGCCGGATTCCTTCTTCCAGATCGACTTGGGGCCGCCACCCGAGTGAAAAGAGACGGGAACTGTCCATCAGCTTGCGCGGTGTGCCGTCGGGCTTGGAGGGGTCCCAGAAGATTTTTCCATGAAAGCCAACGATGCGCCAGACCAGCTCCGCCAATTCTTTGATCGAGATTTCCTTGCCGGAACCGACATTGATGAACTGCCCTTCGCTATAGTTTTCCATGAGGAAAACACAGGCCCGGCCCAAATCCTCTGAATGCAGGAATTCCCGCAGTGGCGTGCCCGTTCCCCAGCAGGTGACACTCACCATGCGGGCGATTTTTGCTTCATGAAACCGGCGGATGAAAGCTGGTAGAACGTGTGACCCTTGCGGATCATAATCATCATTGGTACCGCACATGTTTGTCGGCATGGCGCTGATGAAATCGCAGCCATATTTATCCCGGTAAGCCTGGCACATTTTGATGCCCGCGATTTTTGCGACGGCGTACCATTCATTCGTGGACTCAAGCGGAACCGTGAGCAGAAACTCCTCTTTGAGAGGCTAGGGTGCCAGTTTCGGATAAATACAGGAACTGCCCAAAAATAACAGCTTTTTGACCCCGGCACGGAACGCACCGTCGATCAGGTTGTTTTGAATCTGCAGGTTTTCCAAAATAAACTGATCCGGCCTGGTACTATTTGCCAGAATTCCGCCCACCTTGGCGGCGTCTACGAAGACGTACTGTGGCTTCTCCTCCTCATAAAATCCTTGGACCACCACGCCGTCCAGGAGATCCAATTTGGTATGACTGCGACCAATCAGATTCGCAAAGCCGCACGGCTGCAATTTCCGTCAGATGGCGCTTCCCACCAGACCACGAAGGCCAGCCACATAAATCCGAGCCTCGCGGGGTAGGTCAATGGCGGGAAACCTAAAGCGCCTTGCAACCACTCACACGAAATTTCCCGGTGCTTCCCTGCGTTCCCTTTCGGAGCGAAAATGGAATTGCCAGACCGCCGGCTATCGGGCAGATTTAAAGTTCACATGCAAAACCAATCCGAAGGTGCAGATGAGGGCGATTTTACCCGTGGTCAACCCGATAAATAATCGAGGAATTAATTTCAGATCCCATCTTCTGACGTAACCAAATAATTGATATGGAAACAAAACGACTCGTGGAAAAAGACCCGGTCTTGAAAAAGGATGACCTGATCGTCATCACCGGCGCCGGCGGCTTTATCGGCGGCAACCTTGCGCTTTATTTCAAGAACAAGGGGTTCAAGCGCATCCGTGCCGTGGACAAAAAACCGCTCTACGAATGGTATCTCACAGTACCGGGCGTCGAGTCGCTTTGCCTCGATGTCAGCCAGGAAGGAAACTGCCACCGTGTTTGTGAAAACGCAACCGAAGTCTATCAACTGGCCGCCGATATGGGCGGCATGGGGTTTATTGAACGTTTCCGCGTCGAATGCCTGCGCTCGATTCTTATCAACACGCACATGGTCGAGGCCGCCTACCAGGCCGGTGTGCGCCGCTATTTTTACTCCAGTTCAGCCTGTGCCTACAACACGACGCTCCAACAGGACCCGAACGTCCGCGCGCTCAAGGAGTCCGATGCGTATCCGGCGATGGCGGAGCGGGGTTACGGCTGGGAGAAACTTATTTCCGAAATGTTTTGCCAGGAATACTGGGCCGAACGGGGCATGAAAACCCTGATTGCCCGCTTTCACAACGTCTATGGCCCGAATGGCACCTGGGATGGCGGGCGCGAAAAAGCCCCTGCCGCCCTGTGCCGGAAAGTTATTGAAGCCGTTGATACCGGCAGGAAGAACATTAGCATTTGGGGCGACGGCACGGCGACGCGCAGTTTCATGTACATTGATGATTGCGTGAAAGGGATCGACATGATCATGCACTGCGATGATTTGATTGCCGTGCCCATCAACCTTGGCACCAGCGAACTGGTCACGGTCAACGAACTCCTCTCGAAAATCGAAAAGATTGCCGGAGTGAAACTGAAGCGGGAATACGACCTGACCGCTCCCCGTGGCGTGGCCGGCCGTAACAGCGACAACACGTTCATCAGGAAAGTTCTTGGCTGGGAACCGGACACGCCGTTGGACAAGGGTCTGGCCGTCACCTACCGGTGGATTAAAGAGCAGTACCACAGTCGCAAAAAAGGCCGGCGCGTGGTGGAATAAGCACTTCAAACAGCCGCAATATAGTTCGTTGGCAGGAATTGCAGGCCCAACGGCCCGTTCCGGGCGAACCAAGCGGCGGCTGACTCGCGCTTTCTTAACAGCCAAGGTGTTTCAAAGCCTCGCGTTCGCACGCGGCGTATTTTTCGATGAGCCGGTCGTAAACGCGCGCCGCCTTCGGGTCCGGACGCACCTCGCTGCCGCGAACGGGATTGGTAAATCCCGCAACCACTTTCTCCCATCCCGTTTTTTCGCCGGTTTGAATCAGCCAGCCGTGTGCAGCAATCAGGGCGGCCCCCAGCGCCGCGCTCTTGGAAATCTCAACGCGCTCCACGCGACAGTTCATTACGTCGGCCATCACCCGCAGCAACGACGGATCGTTTGAAGCGCCGCCGGTTGCGTAAATACTGGCCGGCGCCGACTCCATCCATTGCGCGTGGAGCCGCTTGGACAACATCTGCCCCTCCACAATCGCGCGGCAGTTGGCGGCGGCGTCCTTTTCATCGAGGTCAAAGCGATGAATGCCGGGTCGGTTGACGCGGGGCACAATCTCGGCCTCGAACCAGGGCAACAAAATCCCTCCGTGGTTGCCCGGCGGTTTGGTAGCCATCAACTCGCCAAATCTTTTCCAATCTTTGATGCCGTAAGCGTCCCGGATTTTTTCGCGGGCAAGCGAACCATTTTTAAAACAAATCAATGACATGTAACCGCCCACCGGCGAACCGAACACGTGGCCTTCGCCGTGTTCATCGGTGTGACAGTTCGTCATCGGGCCGAAGAAGGTGTCGCTCGTACCGAGGCTGATGCCCACCCTGCCCTCCTTGATGAGTCCCAAACCGACTACGCTGCACGGATTGTCCCCCGACCACGCCAATGCCTGCGCGGCGGGATTCAACCCAAATTTTTTCACGAAATACGGGCTGACCGGTCCGACGACCTTTGACGAATCGGCCAGCGGCGGGAGGCGGTGCCTCAAACCCGGCGCCGTCGCCTTGAGCGCACCGGGATGCCAAATCTTTTTCCGGATGTCCATCAGGTTCATTCCCGCAGCATCGCCATAATCCATCGGCGCGATCTGGCCGGCGAGCAACGACCCCATGAACGAACTGATGAGCGCAATGTTTTCGGTTCGCGCGTAAGCATCCGGTTCGGTTCGATAAAACTTGCGGATTTGCGGTCCAGTGAACCGCTCAAAAGTGTCCGAACCGGTCAATAGCGCCGTGGCCTTGAGGCCGCCCAGTTTTCTCCGAATCTCCGCACACTCGGCAGCGGTGGACGAATCCATCCAAATCGGCGAGGTCGAACGTGAAAAAACTCCTTTTAAATTATCCACCAGGCTTTTCCGGAAATCCAGCTCACCGAGCACGGCAACGGCATGGTCATTGAGATAGACCGAGCCGTGCTGCTGGCCACTGCCGCTGATGGCCAGAATCTCGTTCAGCGCCACGCCGTCCTTTTTCATCATGGCCAGCAGCAAATCCAGCGCCTCGGCCCACATTAACGGCGGGCTGTGCTTTACCAGCGGATCGCGATTGGGCAGCACCCCGTTTCGGGTTTTGTACCGCGGCAATACCCGGTCGAAGTTCAATGATTTTTCATAGACCACCTTGCGCCGGTCGTAATCAATCACCACCGCGCTCAGGCTTTGCGTGCTGGAATCCAGTCCAAGAAATAACTTTGCCATGTGATTTCAGCCGACAGTAAAACCCGCAACCGCCCCACCGTCAAGCAAAGGTAAAACTGGTGGCAAAAACGGCGGGAACAAATATGTCAAATTACCGGACACATTGCCTTTCCACACAAGTCATTTGCTCAGTCATCCGCCTCATCTTCTCTGCCTTTCCCGTTAACCTCATCCTCTCCCAGTTCCTTTCCCTGTCCGGCTTTTTTATGCCGTAATTTGCCAACGATGGTACATCCTTTGCTATAATCGAACCGACTGGCGGCGGGCAGAACTACGTTACCAACATTTTGTATGACGGTTGATTCAAGACATATAGGGAAGTGGACGGCAAACACGGCGTTCACACTGGTGGAAGTGGTGATGTCCATCGCCATTTTGGCCCTGGTGATGGCGGGAATGGTTTTAGGTTATGTCCAAACCAACCACCGGGCCGAATGGAGTTCCATGTCGCTGGATGCTCAATCATTTGCCTCCGAAGCGATCGAACAAGTCCGGGCGGCGCAGTGGTCGCTCAACGGTGGAACGGCCACCAATCAACTGCAACTGCTGCCATTAAGTTACACCCGGACCAACACCCTGGTGATTCCTTCAACCGGCAAATTGACGAATGTCCTGACCACCGTCACCATCTCAACGAACCTCTACGCCAACGACAATCCGCCGCTCCGCCAGTTCACCGCTCAATGCATTTGGTATTTCCCGGGCAAAACAAACCGGTTTACCAACACCGTAATTACCTGGCGTGCACCGGACCGATAAACCAATGAAACGTCCGTATCTTTATTCATCGCGCCGGCCGCCGGTGTGGTTCGCCAGGGTTCGTGCCTTTACCTTGACAGAAATGATG
>DATJXK010000164.1:0-15786 GCA_035500235.1 Pseudomonadales bacterium
GCACAAAGTGGTTTAGCGTCTTTCAATAGTGCATCCTCCATTTGCTTTTTATTCGGAATTATGGTTTAATTCGGTACAGGAAATATATGTCTACGATTATTGAAACTAAGGCGCGCGAACTTTGCGAAACCATTGTCGCGCAACCACAATGGACTTCCATTCGCACCCGCATTGATGCGTTTTTGTCTAACGACTCTGCGCGCGGCCAGTTTGATGAAGTGAACCGCACCGGCCAGTCGCTGCATGAAAAACAGCACAGCGGCCAGCCGTTGAATGGGCAGGAAGTGGCCGATTTTGAACAAAAGCGCGATGCGTTGTTGAAAAATCCCGTCGCCAAGGGCTTTTTGGAGGCACAGGACGAGCTGCATGAGATCCAGCATTCTGTGAATAAGTACATTCACAAGACCCTCCAGCTCGGACGCGTGCCGACGGATGCCGACTTCAAAGAAGAAGGTTCCTGTGGCGATGGCTGTGGCTGCGGTCATAATCATTAAGCAGAATCGTAGTAGTGTACATAAGTCCGCTCTGATTCGTTTAAAATGAGCCGGGTTAGCTCGTCTGCTGGGAATAAAATCCGGCGCAGCCGCTAAATGAGTGCCCTGACAGGGCACAGGATATTAGCCCGGGGTAAGTGCGAGTCGGCGAGCATGCCACCCCGGGTAATGTCACCCACGAATAAGCCGCGGATTGCGAAGCCGCGCGGAAGCGCGAATCTGGTCTGCGGACAATTTGGAAATAAAACCCACGGTCTCTTACATAGGAGCTGAGGCAAAAACTTTGAATACCTCCCAAAAATTCGAGGCCGCCATCCGTCGCTTTGACGGGGAGAACGCTCGCGATCCCAACCAGGAAAACGGCCAGCCACGGGAATTGCTGTACGCCGAACGGCTGACGAATTGGGTCCTGCGGCTGAACCCGAATCCTTCGGAAGCGGTGCGCCTGGCCGCGCGTTGCCAGCATCTTTGTCGCTGGCACATCCCGCGCAGTGATTATCCCATGACGCGGCCGGGTTATCTGAAATGGCGTGCGGACCTGAAGAAATTCCATGCCCAAAGGGCAGGGGAGATCCTGCGTGAGGTTGGCTATGACGAAGAGACTGTTAGTCGTGTGCAGGATTTGAATCTTAAAAAGAATTTTCCTGCCGACCCCGAATGCCGTTTGCTTGAAGATGCACTTTGTCTCGTGTTTCTTGAATTTCAATGCGCCGACCTCGCTGCCAAAACTGACGACGATAAAATGGTCAATGCGATTAAGAAATCCTGGGAGAAGATGACCGAAGCAGCGCGCGCGGAGGCGTTAAAGTTAAATTACAGCGGGAAAGAAAAGGCTCTCATTCAGCGGGCACTGGCTTAGGCCTTGAGCACCGGGTGAAGCTCGGACATGCTTTGAATGACCGTCACTCCAGCGGGGATACGTTCATCCACCATCGTCGGCTGAAACGCAAAGACGCGCATTCCAGCGCGAATGCCGGCTTCGACGCCCGGCAAACTGTCTTCCACCACGGCACAGCCAGCCGGTTCCACTCCCATTGTTTTTGCCGCGTGCAGGAACAGGTCGGGCTCGGGTTTCCAAACGCCGATGTCATAGGAACTAAAAATGCGGCCGGAAAAGTAGGGGAGCAGGCCCGTGAGCGAGAGGCTGTATTCAACTTGTTGGCGTGTGCCGTTTGAGGCGACGCACCTGGGGATGTCCAGCGTCGAAACCAAATCCAGAATTCCCGGGATGGGCTTGAGCCTGCCGCGATAGGCTTCGGAGGTGCGCTCGTGCAATTCCGGCATGAAGCCATCCGGGAGCTTGCGCCCGAGCTCGGCTTCCACTTCAGCCAGGCAAACGGCCCATCTCTTGCCACGGAACCGGGTCATGGCTTCATGGCCGGTGATGGGCAATCCTTCGGCGCAAAGCATAGTCGCAAAAACGTCGTTGGCCAGTGGCTCGGTGTCCACGAGGGTTCCGTCGCAATCGAAAATAACTCCAGAAAAAGGCATGTGATGATAAAGGCAGATTGTCTGCCGAATCCGTTTTATTTTGGTCTAATTTTCTGTTTTAGTCAAAGCATGGACGATCCATTACCTCCGCTGACGCCCGGCACGCTGTACCTCGTGGCCACGCCCATTGGCAACCTGGAGGATATCACGCTGCGGGCGTTGCGCGTGCTGCGCGAGTGCGACGCCGTGGCGGCTGAGGACACGCGTCATTCGGGGCAATTGCTCAAGCATTTTGGAATTTCGAAACCGCTCTTGAGCTATTTTCAATTTAACGAGGCAAAACGCAGCGAGGAAATCATTGACCGCCTGAAGCGAGGCGAAAAAATCGCCCTTGTTACCGATGCCGGCAGCCCAGGCATCAGTGATCCGGGCGAACGTGTCGTAAAGGCAGCCATCAACGCGGGCTTGCGTGTCGAGTCGATTCCCGGGGCGTGTGCACTGGTGGCAGGGTTGACCGCCAGCGGTTTGCCTACGGACGAATTTCATTTCATCGGTTTTTTGCCTCACAAATCCGGCCAGCGTCGAAATAAATTGGAATCGCTTCAAACCATTCCCGGGGCACTGATTTTTTACGAATCGCCGTTTCGGATTGAGAAATTGCTGGGTGAACTGAATGAGGTTTTTCCGGAGCGCGACGTGGTTTTAGCACGCGAGTTGACCAAGAAGTTTGAAGAATTCCTGCGCGGCAAACCAGCGGCGCTTTTGGAGATTGCCACGAAACGAAAGCTCAAAGGCGAATTTGTGGTGCTGGTGGCGCCGGCGGTTTAAAAATTATTGGCCATCGCCACGGCTTTGCGCATGGCCATAGATTTGTTGATCGTTTCCTGAAATTCAGCTTCCGGCGTGGAATCATTAACCCAGCCACCACCGGCCTGCACGTACGCTTTGCCGTCTTTGATAAGTGCGGTGCGGATAGTGATGCAGGTATCTAAATTTCCGTTAAAGGAAAAATAGCCAACACAACCGGCATACGGCCCGCGCGCAGTCTGCTCGAGCTCGGAAATGATCTGCAATGCGCGAATTTTGGGCGCGCCGCTGACAGTGCCGGCGGGGAAGGTGGCGCGCATCAAATCGTAGGGCGTTTTATCGGCAGAAAGCTTTCCTTCCACCTGTGTCACGATGTGCATGACGTGGCTATAGCGCTCAATGGCCATGAGCTCTTTGACCTGTACGCTGCCGAAATCGCACACGCGGCCGATGTCGTTGCGCGCGAGGTCCACGAGCATGACGTGCTCAGCGCGTTCCTTGGGATCGGCGAGGAGTTCCTTTTCCAGCGCCGCATCTTCCTCCACATTTTTCCCGCGACGGCGGGTACCGGCGATGGGGCGAATTTCCACTTTGCCTTCTTCGCAACGCACATGAAGTTCGGGTGAAGCGCCAACCAGGGAGAAGCCATCCAGTTCCAGCAAAAACATGTATGGCGAGGGATTGATATGGCGCGCGGCGCGATAAATATCCAGGGGCGAGGCCTTCACGGGCGCGGAAAAGCGCTGCGAACCGACCACCTGGATGATGTCGCCAGCCTTGATATATTTTTTTGACGCCTCAACATTCGCGAAGAATTTCTCCTTCGACTGATTGGATTCGAATGCCGCCGGCGCCATTTCGTTCGTTACCGTGATCGCGCGATGTTCGCTCGGCTGTTCGAGCAGCGAGATGATGCGGTCGATTTCGCTGGTGGCATTTTCGTAGGCCTCAGTGGGATTTTCCGCGTCGTCCAGAATGGCATTGACCAAAACCGTGGCTGTCTGGGCCACGCGATCGAAAATCACGAGCTGGTCGGCGATGAGAAAATACATGACCGGCGTTTTCAATTCATTGTGCGGTGGCCGGGGCACGACAGGTTCGATGTCATGCACCCATTCGTAGCCGATGACCCCCACCGCGCCGCCGGTGAAGCGCGGCAAATTGGGAACAGCGACGGTGCGATATTTTTTCATCACGCGGGCGACGACTTCCAAGCCGTCGCGCATACTATTGGAACCTTCTTTGCCGACGGAAAATGTTTCAACCACTTTGCCATTCGCCAAAACTTCCACGCGATTCTCCGTTTGCCGGATCACGGAGCGGGGATTGCAGCCCACAAAGGAATAACGCCCAATGTGTTCGCCGCCGACCACGGACTCGAACAGGAACGATTCTCCCTGCCCGCGGATTTTTTGATAGGCCGATAGCGGCGTCTCAAAATCCGCGAGAATGCGGCGCGTGACGGGAATCAGGTTTCCCTGCGCCGCCAGCTTCAGAAATTCGTCAAGCGTGGGCGAATACATGGTCAATTAGCATGGCCTATTTGAGGCCGAAAACAAACCATTTTAACGGGCCAATGCGTTTGTCTTCCAGCCGGAGGCCGTAAAGAGCTGCACGTTTTCAGTGATAAAACGGTCGGCGGACAGGCTTTTGACCTGCACAAAATCACTGTGATCGGACAAAAAACAGGCGGTTTGCGACGCCCAAACGAGGGTATACGGCCGGTCCGACCACCCGGTATCGGGCAGTGGCGCGGGGGGGAGTGAAGCCGGCGGATGGCTGCCCGGATTCGGGACGCCCATCCAGCCCGCGTCCGCCAAAATCCAGACGCGATGGCCGGACTGGAGCGTTTGGGTGATTTGTTGAAAGACCGGCGCCATGGCGTTGGTATTTTTCAATTGTTGTTGGACCAGGTCAAAGCGGTGGGTGGAATGATCCGCGATAGGCGGCAACGTATCCCAGGGTGTCGTGCCTTTGAAATAATAGTTGAACGTGATGCCAAAAAGCCATGGTTCGACGATGATGTAATCTTTGGGCGCGGCATTGGCCATGAGCGCCTGCGCATAAATATCCACACTACTGAAATGGGCGGCGTTTAAAAGTTTGGCGGTTGTGGGAATCGAAATACAAGCCGTCACCGCTACGAAGGCTAAAAATACGACGCGGATTAATCCGCGAAACGCGGCCAGCGTCGCATCAAAGCACACCGCGACTAATGCCATGAAGGAAAGCACGTACCAGCTTTGCATGGGCAATTGCGCGCGCCAGAAAAAGACCGGAAACCCGACCGCAGCGATGATTATGGCGACAGCCGCAAATAAATTCAGATCGTCGTTTGAAATAACATTCTCGTTTTTTTGCAGGTCTTGTGTTCGAGGGGAACCGGCGACGGCCAGAAAAACAATTGCTGCGTATAGTAATATCCAGATCCAAATGTATCCCGAAAGCGGGTAACCCAGCGTATCGGTGTAACTGGCGAAGAACCGTGGCAATTTGACGCCGGAACGCAAAATATCCGAAAAACCTGCACTGGCAATCAGGCTTTGGGTGTAAGGCAAAAGCGACGCTGCGGATACAGTTGCGACCAGCAGGATTTGAAGAGCGGCGCGCTTGTCCTGGTGGCGCCAGCAAACGACCCAGGCGCCGAAGCAAACAGCAGCGACCAGGACGACGTTATTATAAAGCACCTGCACACTGAGAATGGCCAACAGGCCCAGACAAACGGCCCGTGCGGTAGATGGTTTTTGCACGAAATAAAAAGCAGTCGCCGTGAGGGCTGCTGCGAACAGGCTGCCCAATCCATAGGCACGAATTGAATCCCCAAAGAAGATAAGCGAACTGTTAAGCCCGAACAAAGCGAGGCCGAGTAACGGCGGCGCGCGGCGAATTTTCCAATTAGAAATCCACAACGCAGCGAGGATGCCAAGCCCGACCAGCAAGCCAAGCGTACGCAATCCCAGATCGGTCCTGGCCAAGCCGGCTGCCGCCCAGGTGTGGACAGTCAAAGGCATCAGGATGGGAAACGAATCTTTGGCCATTTCCGCAAACGAGTGCCGCCCGGAAATGCTGACCTGGTTAACTTCGTCCCGCCAAAGTCCGCCAATGTGAAGCCAGAAGTGAAGATGCAGCAGCACAGCAGCAGTGGTAATCAAAATGGCAATAATCCATTCGGGCTGGGGTAAAAAGGTTTTTTTGGCCTGCATCCGGTGCCTTTTATTCGCAGCCAGCCGCGGTTTCGTCAAGCCATGAAGATAAAGGAGGCAGTTTTTTTGCGGCGGCATGGTTCCGCAGTTGAAATCTTCCCCAAAATATGAAACATTTTTCAGGAATTCAGTTTAGTTTTTACGGGGGAATGGACGTGCGGGCGCTATATAACATTTTATTTACAATCTTTTTTGTGCTGGCATCGCCATATTATTTTTGGCGGATGCGGCGGCGGGGCAATTGGCGGCCGGGCTTTCGCGAACGCTTTGGCCGATACGATCCCAATCTCAAGCAGGCCCTGACCAACCGGCATATCGTTTGGCTGCATGCGGTTAGTGTTGGTGAGGTTAATGTCCTCATCCATCTCATTCGTGCGCTCGAGATTCGCACGCCCAACCTGAAGTTTGTCGTTTCCACCACGACCACCACCGGCATGGCCGAACTTCGCCGCCGGTTGCCGCCGCACATCAGCAAAATCTATTATCCGATAGACCGCCGCAATTTCGTGTCGCGCGCGCTGGCCACCATTCATCCCGAGGCGATCGTTATTTTTGAGACTGAAATCTGGCCCAATTTTATCTGGCAGGCGAAACGGCGCGGCATTCCATTGTTTTTGGCCAATGCGCGGCTGTCCGACCGCTCGTATCCCCGGTACAAAAAATTCGGGTTTTTGTTCCGGGACCTATTCGCCTCCTTTGATGGCATCGGCGCGCAAAGCGAGACAGAAGCAACGCGATGGCAGGCAGTGGGCTGCCGCCCGGAAGTTATCCGTGTCACGGGCAATTTGAAATTTGACGCGGCGATCCCGGAAGAATACCAGGCGCTCGACGTCTCGGGGATGCTGCGAAAACTCGGTGTTAACGTTGATGCGCCGATCCTGCTCGGAGGCAGCACCCATGAGGGGGAGGAAATTCTTCTTGCGGAAATCGCGCAACGATTACGCAAACATATCCCAAAGCTTTTTTTAATCCTGGTTCCCCGTCATTTTGAACGCAGCAACGATATCGCGCGCCAACTGCGGGAACTCGGCGTCAAGCTGGCCTTTCGCACGGCCATCGGGGAAACGACACAATTCGCCGCCGGTGAAATCGATTGCCTGCTGGTTAATACGACGGGCGAACTGCGGTCCTTTTACGAACATGCAACCGTCGTTTTTGTTGGCAAAAGCCTGATGGCGAAGGGAGGACAGAATCCGATTGAGCCGGGCGCGCTGGGCAAAGCCACCGTCTTCGGGCCGCACATGCAGAATTTTAAGGACGTTGTTCGTCTGTTTATCGAAAAGGGCGGAGCCGTCCAGGTTCCCAACGCCCAGGCGCTGGAAAAGGTCCTGGGAGAATTGCTGGAGGACCAATACCAACGTGCCGAATTGGGCCGCAACGCGTTGCAAGTCGTTTCGGAAAACCTTGGCGCGACAAACCGGATGGTGGAAATGATCCTGAATAAACTTAAAGACAGCGGGACTTATATCGCGCCGAATGCCGGCGCCGAAAAATCACGTTGAATTAAGCTCCGATTTGCTTCTGGATCGCGCCGCATATTTTCTGCGACCAGTTTTTCAGGTGCTTTTCATCAGAGCCTTCCAGCAGCAAGCGGGCTTTGGGTTCAGTGCCGGAATAACGCAGAAGGACACGACCGCCGGCGGATTTTAGTTCCGTTTCCGCCTCGGAAACCAGGGCCAGGACATTATCCAGTTTCTCAAACGGTATTTTTTCGCGGACCCGGACGTTGGTGACCACCTGGGGATAGCGCGTCCAGCATTTTACCAGTTTCGAGAGCGGCTGGTTTTTTTCGCGCATGATTCGCAGGATTTGGAGCGCGGCCACCAGGCCGTCCCCCGTAGTGCTGTATTCACGGAAAATTAAATGGCCGCTTTGCTCGCCGCCAAAGTTGAAACCTTTTTTGAGCATCTCATCAATGACGTTCTTGTCACCCACTGCGGTGCGAATAATCTTTCCACCGGCTTTTTTAATCGCGGCTTCCAACCCGGCATTGCTCATCACCGTGGACACGAGGGTTTTTTCGGCCAGGGTTCCCTGTGCGAGCATGTCTGTCGTTGCGACGGCCATGATATCGTCGCCGTCCACCAGCTTGCCGTTTTCGTCGCAAAGCAGCACGCGGTCGGCATCTCCGTCATGGGCAATGCCGACGTGCGCTTTGTGAGCAATGACTTCGGAGCACAACTTTTCCGGATGCATTGAGCCGCAGTTCTCGTTGATGTTCTTTCCGTTGGGATGATTTCCAAAAACGATGACTTCCGCCCCGAGTTCGCGCAATACGCAGGGCGACGATTGGTACGCTGCGCCATTTCCGCAATCCAGGACGATGCGCAGGTTTTCGAGGGTCAAATTTTTTGGAAAACCGGCTTTGGCGAATTCGATATAACGGCCCAGGGCATCGTCAATACGGACGGCCTTTCCGATTTCATCCGAGGCAGGGCGGACTTTTTCTATCTCGCCGCTGAACACCAGTTTTTCGATTTGGTTTTCGATCTCGTCGTCCAGTTTGTAACCGTCCGCGCGGAAAAATTTGATACCATTGTCGGTGTAAGGATTATGCGATGCGGTAATGACGATGCCCGCGTCCGCGCGAAGGCTGCGCGTAATATAAGCGACACCCGGGGTGGGCAGGGGACCGATGAACAAGACATCCACGCCCATCGAAAGAATTCCCGAGGAAATGGCGTTTTCGAGCATGTAACCGGAAAGGCGCGTGTCCTTGCCGATAACGATTTTGTGTTTGCCACGGTCACGGGCCTGTTTGTTCAGGTTTTTAAACACATGCGCCGCGGCGCGCCCGAGTTGCAAGGCCGTTTCCGCGGTGACGGGTTCTATGTTGGCAGTGCCGCGAACGCCGTCGGTTCCAAAAATTTTCTTGCTCATGATTTATTTTGAGATCGTTACCGTGATCTGTGGCGGGTCAATATCTATTACTGTTGCGCCTTTCGGCAGGGAAATTTGCACATCCTGCGGCAAATTCTGGGCGGAATTAAACCCGGTCAGATTGACATAAGCTTCAATTTGGTTTCTCTGCAGGTGGCTGATGACATCCGGGGAGCCGCTGATGGTGGCCGTTACGGTCAGGGGGGCAAGCTTGGCCTGGCGCACATCTCCGCTGGCGGAAATCGCGATCACCGGCACGTCGTGATACGTATTATTCTCGGTCAGGTTGAGCGGGACCGCCGGTTCGGCTTCAGACTCATGGCGAACGGTCAGCCAGATGCCAATCGCCATCAGGAGCGAAAACGCTTTCCAATAAAAATCCTTGGTTAACCAGGCAGGCATTTGTCCTTATTGTTTGACCGGGCGATGGGTTTGTTTGGTTATGACTGCTGGCCCGGGGTTCCGCTCGGAAAACAGCCGGCGGATCCATTCGATGGGGCTGTGCGGTTTATCCGGTTGCAACAGCACTGACGTTAGGAACGAACGCAATTCCTCCAGGGTGACGCCGCGCACCAGCTGGCCTTTGTAGGCATGGGAGATCATTCCATTTTCTTCAGACACCACCACGATGACTGCATCCGTTTCCTCGCTCAGACCGATCGCTGCGCGGTGCCGGGTTCCGAGTGATTTGGCCAGGCCCGGACGCTGCGTCAGCGGGAAGATACAGGCCGCGTAGGCAATCCGGTTATCCTTGATGATAACCCCGCCGTCGTGAATGGCGTTATTGGGAAAGAAAATGGTCTCCAACATCTCCGGCGTGGCCTGGCTGTCGACCAGGACCCCGGACTCAACGGCGTCATGAAGGTGGATGCTTTGTTCAATCGCGATGAGCGCGCCAATCTTCACTTCCGCCAGGCGTTCGACGGTTTGGACGATGACTTCAATGTTTTCGCGCTGCTCATGGATGCTGGTAAACAAGGGCAAATTCCCAAGCTCGGCGAGCAACCGGCGCAGTTCCGGCTGAAAAATAATCAGGATGGCGAAGGCAAACAGTGTGTAAGCCTTGCCCAACAACCATTTCAACACAACGAGGTTCAACACCTCAGCCGTGGCGAACAGCATCAGCAACGCCACGACAAAACCAATCACGACGGGCCACCCGCGCGTTCCGCGAAGGAAGCGCGACGTATAATAGATGCCGATCGCGAGGATTAAAATTTCCAGCGCGGGCCGCCAGCCGTCGTGCAAATAGGTCCAAACCAGGTTTAAGTTCACGTTTAATTTCCAACAGGGACGGCCAGCCCGGCCAGCCCGGCGAGAGCGCAAGGCTATCGCTTTTGCTTTGTCAGGACCGTTTCAGCCATGCGAATGGCCTGGACGGTTTCCTTTACATCGTGGGCGCGGATGATCTGCGCGCCCGCTTCAATCCCCAAAATCGCGCAGGCGAGCGACGCTGGCAAGCGTTCATTCACTTTAGCCCCCAATAATTTTTCGATGAATGATTTTCTCGACACACCCAAAAGCAGGGGCCGGTGCAGCTTCTGAAACCCTCGCAAACCAGCCAGTAACTGCAAGTTTTGTTCCAATTTCTTGCCAAAACCAATGCCGGGGTCAAAAACAACCTGTTCCGGCGCAATCCCGGCGGCCTTTAATTTCTTCAGCCGGCCTGTAAAAAAAGCACTCACAATGCGAACCATGCCTTCCCGGTGGCTTTGTTTCCTATGCAGGCCCGGGGGAGCGTGCATGACGATATAGCCTGCGCGAAATTGTGAGACGACCTGCCACATTTCGTCATTCTCCCGGTTGGCAGCGACATCATTGACAATGCTGGCGCCGGCTTCCAGCGCTGCGCGCGCGACGGACGGTTTCATAGTATCAATTGAAATGGCCGGAGGCTGTTTGCGCTTTTTGAACGCGGTTGCCAGTTCTTTAATAACCGGGATTACCCGGCGCAATTCCTCCTGCTCCGTCACCGGCCTGGCCCCGGGCCGCGTGGACTCGCCGCCGATGTCCAAAATTTCCGCGCCCTGGCCGGTTAATTTAAGCGCGTGGTTGATGGCGATGCGGGGATTGAAATATTTTCCACCGTCAGAAAAAGAATCGGGCGTGACGTTGACGATGCCCATGACGATCGCCGGCCGCGGGAAAGCGAATTCAAAATGGCGCGCGCGAAGAATCATGCAGGCAGCTTAAGACATTTTCAGCAAAGTCCAACGCTCTTATTTGGCGGCGGGAAAAAGAAACCGTAAAATTATTGCGGCGCGGGCGTCTGCATGTCCTTACCCTGCCTGGCCCACCAGACAGCGGTAGGTTTCGGTACATCAACAGTGACCCGGCGTTCCGGGCTCTTTAGGGTGTAAAGCTGATACTGCGTCGGCTTTAACCGGAAATGTCCGGCAGCCAACTGGCGCAGGCGATGGTGTAAAATCCAAACAGGCTTCAGCGCCTTCAAGGGCGGGGGAATCATTCGGTTCGTCTCGGCTTTTTCCCGGATGGCGTTGGGCTTCCAGCCCATATTATCGCCGGTGTCCGTAAAAACCGACGTAAACGAATTGCACACCGCCATCGGCACCTTATTTTTTATCAATGCCAGCGCCCAATGAAAATCCCCCAGGTCCCGCCATTGCGTGTCAAAAAATATCCCGCGTTCCGAAATCACTTTGCGCCGGATAAACAATGAGCTGGTCAACATCCGGAACCGATGCCATACGTGCCATGGATGCGGCGTGAGCATGTACCGGTGACAAATGTACTGGCCTAGCGCATCCACGATCAGGCTGTGTGCCAGGACAACTTCGATGCGAGGGTTGGCCTCAAAAAAATCCTGGACCGCCTTTAAGCCGCCCGGGAGGTACTGTTCGTCGCAGTTCAGGTACGCGAGGATGTCTCCGGTTGCGCGTTGGTAACCGCGATTGACGGCATCATACATGCCCTTGTCCTTTTCAATGAAGGCTTTGACGCGCGAGTCATTTGGCAGCCAATCCTGCGTGCCGTCATCCGAACAGGAATCCTGCACGATGTGTTCAACTTCCACATCTTGCTGGTCGGCCACGGATGCAATACAGAGTTTGAGCCAGTTCGAATTGCGAAAGCTGGGCGTGACGATGGAGAATTTCAAATGAAAATTGAAAACGGCGCGCTAAAAAGTATGCCTCAGGCAATCTTCAAAAAGGTGGAAACCTTGTGTGATAGCGGCGTCCGGCGCAGGCAGGAAATAGTGCAGAGACGGCGGCAGGCGCGAGTGCCGGAGCGAACGCGTTGGGCGACTTCGCTTTCCCACATTTCCTTCAAAGTCGTTTTATCCGTCGCCAGGTCGCCGATAGGAGGATGATAGGGGCACAGTTTGACCTTGCCGTCGTGGATCCACATGTTGTCGGTGCCGATATTGCATTCAGGCTCGGAAGGATCCATTTCCAACTTTTTGTTGTGCATGGTGAAATCCTGTCCTTGTCCGTCACGATACAACTTGACCATCTCCTTCAATCCCTGGTCAGTGACATGGATGGCGTAGCCTTCCTGTTTCAATTTGCGGATCTCATCTGTGAACCGTTCCAGCCGGCCAATGTCCTTGATATAAAGCTGGTCTTTTGTCGCCTGGGGCATGCCATCCATCGGTTCGAACATTTGTGGAGTGCACATCATGCCTTCAACTTTTCCAAACCGCTTCACCATGTCCAAAAAATGCTCCATGTTGATTTCAGTGATTACGGTTTTAATGTTGATGCTCAGGTGTTTTTTCTGGCGCTGACGTTCTTCCATCAAAATCTCGATGCAACGCAGTGTCTTGGCAGTGCCGTTGGTATGGGGCCGGATAATTTCGTTGGTTGTGGGGTCGAGCGATTCAAGAGATACACCGATGTTGAACAAGCCGGCGGCGACAAACCGGCGCGCCATGTCCTCGTTCATGATGTAGCCGTTGGTGGTGAAACGAAAATCCAAGCCGAGTTTTCCGGCCTGTTCCACCCAATTAATAAGGCCTTTGCTCGTAGTGGGTTCGCCGCCCATGTAGGAAACGAGCGTGCCGCGTCCGCAAAGTTCATGAATCTCGTTCAACGCGCGCGGCATCAATTCATCCGCAAAACCCAGGCGCGAAATGGCTTTGTATTCTTCCCCTTTGAGGTAGCCGTAGTTGCACATGATGCACCGGGCGTTGCAAGGGGCGCTGCGCCAGATATATACGGTGCGGGGAACGGCTATAAACAGCGGAGTATGATCGGAAACGATGGCGCGTAATTCCTTACCCAGATAAGGCAGGCCTTTGACAACTTTGCGCGGCAATGACGCCAGTTTCATAATTGTATGAATTCCACTAAGGCCCGCTGAATCATGATACATTTAACCATGTCCTCCCCCGTTTCGCAAGCTTAAAAGGATTGAATTATCAAACTTTTTCAGAAAAAACCGGTTGTTTGGCTTTTTTGGGTCAGGGCCGGTTCCACCAGACGGCGGTTGGCTTTGGGACATCAAATCTGACGCGTTTTTCGGGACTTTTCAGAGTGTAAATTTCATAACTCATCGGTTGCAACCTGAAATGGCCGGCGGCCATGCGGCGGAGGCGATGGTTAAAGATCCACAACGGCCTTAACGCCTGGATCCAGCCCGGCGCCATGGCCCGCGTTTCCTTTTTTTCCCGAATGGCATTGGGCCTCAAATTCATATTTTCCCCGGTGTCGGTAAAGGTGGAAGTAAACGAATCGCAAACCGCCATCGGCACTTTGTTTTTCATCAACGCCAGTGCCCAATGAAAATCCCCCAGGTCCCGCCATTGCGTATCAAAAAATATCCCGCGCTCCGAAATCACTTTGCGCCGGATAAATATCGAACTGGTCAGCATCCGAAACCGATACCATACATGCCGCGGATGCGGCGTCAGCATGTGCCGGTGGCAAATATATTGGCCCTGTCCGTCCACGATCAGGCTGTGCGCCAGGACAACTTCGACGTCGGGATTTGCCTCAAAAAAATCGTGAACTGCCTTCAATCCACCCGGGAGATACTGTTCGTCGCAATTCAGGTACGCGAGGATATCGCCGGTCGCGCGTTGGTAACCGCGATTGACGGCATCGTACATGCCCTTGTCCTTTTCAATGAAGGCTTTGACGCGCATATCGTGCGGTAGCCAATCCTGTGTGCCGTCATCCGAACAGGAATCCTGCACGATATGTTCAACTTCCACGCCTTGCTGGTCGGCCACAGACGCGATGCAAAGTTTGAGCCAGTTCGAATTGCGAAAGCTGGGCGTGACGATGGAGAATTTCATGCTCGTGGAAACTGCCCGCGCGAAATCCGCCGTAGCTCAGACTTTTTTAGAAAAATACCCGATTGTTTCGGTCAGGCCGTCCTTTAAGGAAACTCTCGGCGCCCAGCCGAGGATTTTTTTGGCCTTGGTAATGTCTGGACGGCGTTGCTTGGGGTCGTCTTGCGGCAGCGGCCGAAAGACGATTTTGCTCTTGGATTTGGTGGTGCGGACAATCTCCTCGGCAAATTGGAGCATGGTCATTTCTGTAGGATTGCCTATGTTGACCGGCAAATCGTAGTCACTCATCATGAGGCGATAGATGCCTTCGATGAGGTCGGAGACATAGCAAAAGCTCCGGGTTTGTTTGCCTTCACCAAAGACAGTGACGGGTTTGCCTTTAAGAGCCTGGCTGATAAACGCCGGAACGACGCGACCGTCGTTCAACCGCATCCTCGGGCCGTAAGTATTGAAGATGCGAACGATGCGGGTTTCGACCTTATGTTCGCGGTGGTAACCCATCGTCATGGCTTCGGCGAAACGCTTGGCTTCATCGTAGCAACCGCGCGGACCGATCGTGTTGACGTTGCCCCAATATTCTTCCGGCTGGGGATGCACATGCGGATCTCCGTAAATTTCAGAAGTGGAAGCGATCAGAAACCGCGCTTTCTTATATTTCGCCAGGCCCAGGGCTTTATGCGTGCCCAGCGAGCCGACTTTGAGCGTTTGAATCGGGAAATTCAAATAATCAATCGGACTCGCCGGTGAAGCGAAGTGCCAGACGTAATTCACCGGCTCATTGAGGAAAATAAATTCAGTGACGTCCTGCTGGATAAATTTAAATGACGGATTGCCGCCCAGGTGCGCGATATTATCAACGCTGCCGGTAATAAAATTATCTATGCCGATGACTTTGTGCCCGCGGGCCAGCAGCAAATCGGATAAATGGGAACCGAGAAAGCCGGCGGCGCCGGTAACGACAGACGTGGGTTGGTTTTTGCTCATCGCTAGTTTATTAAAATTTTTAATGGTTCAATCTTGAGGGGCGAAGGATAGTAAAATGATGGCGTGTTTCAATCATTAAAGGGGCAGGGTGTCATTTTGCGCCCGTGCCACGCAAGACCGCCGGGACAGTATACAGTAGTATTTTTAGATCCAGCCAGAGCGACCAGTTATCTATGTATTCGAGGTCCAGCCGGACCCAGTCTTTAAAATCTGATATTTTATTGCGTCCGCCAATTTGCCAAAGGCAGGTCAGACCCGGCTTGACGCTTAAGCGCCGCCGATGGGCGACATCGCTGAAACGCTTCACTTCGTCCACAGGCAGCGGCCGTGGGCCTACGAGGCTCATTTCCCCGAGAAATACGTTCCAAAGTTGCGGCAATTCATCGAGGCTGTATTTGCGAAGGATTTTCCCCACCGGCGTGACTCGCGGGTCTTTCGTGAGTTTGAAGACCGGGCCGCTCATTTCATTCATGGCTTGCAGCTCGTGTTTGTATTGCTCAGCGTTGGTCACCATGGTGCGGAATTTATAAAGCGTGAAAGGCTTGCCGTTTTGGCCGGACCGCTGTTGCTTGAATAAAATCGGGCCGCGCGAAGTGCATTTGATGAGAATAGCAATGGCTAGAAAGAGGGGGGAACATAAAACCAGCAGGATAAAGGAACCGACAAAATCGAGCAGTGTTTTGGCTACGCTATGCCAGGAGGATTCCGGCGTCGTACGAAAAATCAGCAG
>DATJXK010000165.1:0-18765 GCA_035500235.1 Pseudomonadales bacterium
AATACTGTTGTGCTTAACGTTAACGTGGCTGAGATATGGCCTAATTCAGCATTTATATAACGTTTTCGATTTTACTGTATGCCCACGCGCTATAATTTGGCCCAAGGTTATTCGATTTTCTCCAATATCCTTATACATTCCCGGCATTTTTTGACTAATGATTATTTGCAAAAAATTCAAATATTGGCATATTTATTCCAAGTTTTCTGCGCTTTTTCGCTAATCGCTAAAGGAATGGAGCAAGATACCAGGATTAAGGAGTCACCGCTTACGAAGGATAGAACCAGTTTCTTTCCCGGAGGAGGCGAGATGGGGGAACGTGTCCGCAACTTTGATTGGAGCCGGACACCGCTCGGGCCCATCGAATCCTGGTCGCCCGCCTTGCGCATGATGACCGGTTTTCTGCTGGCCAACCGCTTTCCCATGCTGCTCTGGTGGGGACCGCAATTCATCCAGATTTATAACGATGCCTACCGGCCGGTGCTGGGCGTGAAGCATCCGAACCCCGGGCTGGGCCGGCCTTTAAGCGAATGTTGGTCGGAGATTTGGGATGTGCTTCGCCCGCTGGTGGAGACTCCTTTTCAAGGCGGCCCGTCCACCTGGATGGAAGATATTTTCCTGGAGGTCAACCGCTACGGCTTTACCGAAGAAACGTACTTTACGGTGGCTTACAGCCCGGTGCCGGATGAATCCGTGCCGACCGGCATTGGCGGCGTGCTGGCGACGGTGCATGAGATTACTGAAAAAGTAGTGAATGAACGGCGCATCGCCTTGTTGCGGGATTTAGGCATCCATTCCGCCGGGGCGAGAAGCGCGGAAGAAGCCTGCGAAAACACCGCGGCCACCCTGCGCGAAGCAAAAGACATCCCGTTTGCACTGTTTTATCTGTTGGATTCCGACCGGAAAAATGCCCGGCTCGCCGCTGTGTCAGGCGTTTCCAAAGGTGCCGATGTGAGCCCCGAAATCATTCCGCTGGATGGCCAGGCCAATGACAGTCGCTGGCCCGTCAGGGAAATTTTGGAAACGCAGCGGATCAAACTTGCAGAAAATTTATCAGAAAAATTTACGGATGTGCCGCGGGGTCCGTGGCCTGAGCCGCCGCATTCCGCCGCCATCATCCCCATCCGCTCCACGACGCATGACCAGCCGGCCGGATTCATTATTGCGGGTTTAAGTCCGCGCCTGCGTTACGATCATCATTACGCCAGTTTCCTGGATTTGGTGTCCGCCCAGGTCGCCACCGCCGTGGCCAATGCCAGGTCGTACGAAGAAGAGCGCAAGCGCGCCGAAGCCCTTGCGGAACTGGATCGTGCCAAGACGACGTTCTTCAGCAATGTCAGCCACGAATTGCGCACGCCACTCACCCTCATGCTCGGGCCCGTAGAGGAGGAATTGCGCGAGCATCCCGAGACGCGTCCCCGCCTCGAGCTGGTCCATCGCAACAGTCTCCGCCTCCTCAAGCTGGTGAATACGCTGCTGGATTTTGCGCGCATTGAAGCGGGCCGCATCCAGGCGAATTTTGAGCCGACCGACCTCGCGGCTTACACGGGGGAACTTGCCAGCGGGTTTCGTTCCGCCATCGAAAGCGCTGGTTTGCAATTTGTCGTGGATTGTCCGCCGCTGCCCGGGCCGGTGTATGTAGACCGCGAAATGTGGGAGAAGGTCGTGCTCAATCTTTTGAGCAACGCTTTTAAATTCACGCTCCAGGGCAGTGTCACGGTGAACCTGCGTTTTCGAGGCGATAGCGTTGAACTGACCGTTTCCGATACCGGCGCAGGAATTCCCCCGGCGGAATTGCCCCGGGATATTTGAGCGCTTTCACCGGGCGCGCTCCACCCAAGCGCGTACGCACGAAGGCACGGGCATTGGGCTTGCTCTCGTGCAGGAACTCGTGCGATTGCTCGGCGGCGAAATCCGTGTGACCAGCGTGGAAGGAAGAGGCACGGTCTTTACCGTCAAGTTGCTCACCGGTTCCAGGCACGTTCCAAAGAATCAGCCGCCCACGGCTACGGCCCTGGCATCCACCGCTGTGGGCATGGCTCCATTTCTTCAGGAAGCGGCGAGCTGGCTTCCGGAAAAGAAAACTTCCAGTCATGGAGTCCCGGGCCAGGAGGCAAACCCGGCACAGCCGCAAATCTCGCGGAAGCCTGCCAGGATCCTGGTGGCCGAAGATAACGCCGACATGCGCCAATATATTACCCGTCTGCTGCAGGAGCATTATGCGGTGACGGCTGTCGGTGACGGCCAGACAGCATTGGAAGCCGTTCGCAAATCGCGGCCGGACCTCGTGCTCAGCGATATCATGATGCCGCGACTCGATGGCTTGGGACTGCTCCGCGAACTGCGTTCAAATGCCGAGACGGCGACTATTCCCGTCATATTATTGTCCGCGCGGGCGGGTGAGGAAGCGCGCATCGAAGGAATTTCCCGCCAGGCCAACGATTATCTGGTGAAACCGTTCAGCGCGCGTGAATTATTTGCGCGTGTCTCCACCCACCTGGAATTGGCGCAGGTCCGCCGTGAATCGGAAGCCGCTTTGCGCGAACGGGAAAATCGCTTTCATGCCTGGCTCCAGGCCAGTGCCAACATCATTTATTGTATGAGCGCCGACTGGAAGGAAATGCGCCTTTTGGTCGGCAAAGATTTTATCGCCGATACCAAAGATCCCAACCAGACATGGTTGAAAAAATATATCTATCCGGAAGACCAGGAAAAAGTAATGGCCGCCATCCAGGAAGCCATTCGGACCAAATCGGCATTTGAATTGGAGCATCGAGTCATCCAGCAGGACGGCACCCCGGGCTGGGTTTTGTCGCGGGCCATACCCTTGCTGGATGGCAAGGGCGAAATTACGGAATGGTTCGGCGCGGCCACGGACATCTCCCTGCGCAAAGAGTCTGAGCAAAAACAGGTTGAGCTTTTGGACCGGGAAAAAGCCGCGCGCCAGGAAGCCGAGGCGGCGACCCGTATGAAGGACCATTTTCTCGCCACGCTTTCCCATGAACTGCGCACGCCGCTCAACCCGGTGCTTTTGATCGCCAGTGATTCCATGGAAAACAAAGCTTTGCCTGCCGAAGTGCGGGCGCAGTTCGAAGTCATCCTGAAAAATGTAGAAGTCGAGGCCAGGCTGATTGACGACTTGCTCGATCTCTCGCGCATCAATCACGGCAAATTTAACCTGAAATTAAAAACCGTGGATGCCCACAGCGTGTTGCAGGAAGCCATTAACATGGTGCAGAGCCAAATCCGCGAAAAACGGATCCGCGGCGCGTTTCACCTGGATGCCGAGCGCCACCAGGTTCGCGCCGACCCCGTCCGCCTCCAGCAGATTTTTTGGAATGTTTTGAACAACGCGATAAAATTCACGCCCGAAGACGGCCGAATTTCCGTGGAGACATTTTCGCCCGATGGCGACGGCCGCTTTGGCGTCAGGATTACCGATACCGGCATTGGGATGACGTCAGAGGAACTGGGCCGCGCTTTTTTGCCGTTTACCCAGGGAGACCATTCCGACGGCAAGTCCATCAATTACGGCGGCCTTGGGCTGGGCCTCGCGCTTTCCCAAAAACTGGTCGAGCTTCATTCCGGCAGTATCCAGGCGAACAGCGCGGGACGTTATCGCGGCTGTTCGTTCGTAATGGAATTTCCCCTGACGTCTTAGTTCGTGGCCGGTTCGAGCCTGAAATTTTCTTTGCTGGTCTCAATTTTCAACAGGCTTTTCTTCCGGTCCAATCCGCCGGCGTACCCGCCCATGCCGCCGTTTTTACCGACAACGCGATGGCACGGAACAATAATGCTCAACGGATTTCTGCCAGTGGCCGTGCCCGCGGCGCGAATGGCCGCCGGCGCTCCCGCTTTCCGCGCCAGCTCGCTGTACGTGATCGTGCCGCCGAAGGGGATGCGCGCAATTTGTTTCCAGATTTCATTTTGGAAATCGGTCCCGTCGTAAGAAATCGGCACCGAGAAACTGTTTCGTTGGCCTGCCAGATATTCCTCCAGCTCCCTGTCGGCCTGGCGAAGAATCGGATGTTTGGCATCCAGTTTCCAAACGCCCGGAAGCTTCGGGCCATTCTTGTGGTTGGAAAAATAAATTCCCACCAGGTGCGTTGATGTGGCGACCAGTAATAGCTCGCCCAGCATTTGTGTTTTCAGGTACGTATATGATTTCATAGTTTTATTTTTTAGTTAAATCAGCCCAGAGATGCAGCGCGGCGTAGGCCCGCCAGGGCCGCCACTGTTCCGCCTGCTCCAGAATTTTCTTCGGGTTCTTCGTCTTGAACGCTTTTTTGATTCCCAAATCCGTGTGCGGGAACGCATCCGGCCAGGACAGCGCGCGCATGGCGATGTATTGCACAGTCCATTCGCCGATGCCCGGAATTTTGTGAAGCTCCTTCAACGTGTCCTCCACCCGGCTGCCGGGTTCCAATTGAAGTGTCCCGCTCGCCACGGCGCGCGACAGCGCAATCAATATCTCCGCGCGTTTGCCGGTAATCCCCAGGCTGGCAATTTGGGAAACCGTGGCCGCAGCCAGTTGTTGTGGCGTGGGAAATAAACGTGTTAGCGCCGCAAAGGGCGTTGGCAACGGGGTGCCGAAGCGCAACGTCACCCGTCCGGCCAGGGTGCGCGCCGCGGCCACGGAAATTTGCTGGCCAAGGATGGCGCGAATGGCCATTTCGAACCCGTCAAAACTTCCGGGCAGGCGCAAGCCAGGGCGCGGTTCGGCCAGCGGTCCCAGGACGGAATTGATGGCCACCGGATCCATGTGCAAATCAAAAAGCCGTTTGAGCCGTTCCAAAACCGACGCGCAAACCGGGAGCAGGGAATCCGAGAGCCGCGCGGAGAGCATTTGTTTCTCCGCGTCGTGCGCCACTTCCAGCCAGCCAGTGAATTCTTTGTTTTGGCGGACGACCCGCACCGTCCGGAAATATTTTCCGTCCTGTACCTGCTCGACTTGCGGGATCACGCGCTGTGAAAGGAAACCCAGCAGATGGTTCCAATCGAACGGCGGACGATAATTCAGGCGAAAGGGAAACTCGGTAAAATTCCGGGGAACTTCCTTCTTTTGCTGTTTGCGAAATTCTGTCGGCGTTAAGCGATAGCGTTCCTTGAGCAGCGCATTGAAGCGGCGCAGGCTTTTGAAACCACTCGCATACGCCACGTCCGTTACCGGCATGGCGGAATCCGTGAGCAGTTGCTTCGCCAGCAGCAGGCGCTGGGTTTGTGAAAATTCGACCGGCGATACGCCGAATTCTTCGCCAAAGACCCGGCGCATCTGGCGGTCCGTGATGCCGAGTTTGTCCGCCAGTTCGGCCAGTGAATGTTCCGCGAGAAAATCCTGGCCGATGTGCCACGCGGCATTGCGCGCCTGCTGGCTGCTGATTTCCATCAGGCTGCTGCCGGGCGCCAATTCCGGACGGCACCGCTTGCAGGGACGGTACCCGGCCACTTCCGCCGCGGCGGCGTAGCTGAAGAATTCGCAGTTTTTGCGCATGGGCGTTTTCACCCGGCAAATCGGGCGGCAATAGATATGCGTGGTCCTGACGGCCACAAAAAAGCGTCCGTCAAACCGCGCATCGCGGGTCAGGACGGCCTGGTAACAATGTTCCGGATTTAAAATCACGTTACCAACCTACTCGAAGCGTCAAAAAGATGCTCGCCGTTTTCGGAAGTCGAATTTTTAGGACAAAGCTGCCGGGAGGCTACTTGGGCGGGAAAATTTCAATGCCGAATTGGGGAGCCATGGCCCGCATGTGGCTGATGTCTTCGGCGGTCGGCTTTACGGGCCGGTCCTGGCGCGAGGCGAGAGGATGGCCGACGGTTTCAAAAAAGCGCTCGATGCCCGCGGGCGAGGCCGTCTCCAATAGCACCGCGTCCACGTTGCCGGTGTTCTTGAAATGATGCGGGATGCCGCGCGGCGCAAAAATAAATTCACCCTGCTTTAGCGGAATAATTTTATCGCCCAGGTAAAAAGTAATTTCTCCGGCCAGGACGAGCATGGTCTCGTCTTCGCGATGATGCAGATGCGGCGGCGGCCCCGCCCCCGGCGGCAGCGTGGCTTCCATAACGGCATATTGTTGCTGGGTCTCTTCTCCGCTCAGGAGCATGACCACCCGGTCTCCCGCCACTGATAAAATTTTCATGATTCAGCCAGATTCATCTCGTGCGGGGGAAAATAATCCCGCAGGATGTTTCCGGATTTTTATGACAGAGCTGGACATAAATCAAGGCATCCTGCGTTACTGCCGCCAGATCATCCTGGAGACGATGGACCATGTCCGCAGCCGCATGCGCCATGACAATCTCCCGGAAATGAGGCAGCTCTCGGAAAAAACCTATGTCCAAAAATCCGAACAAAACCCGACCAAACGCATTGACCGCGAAGCCGAGGATCTAATCCTGGATTTGCTCCGGCGCAAGTTCGCCAAACTCCCGGGCGCGAAATCTTATACCGTTTTTTCCGAGGACCTTGGCATCAAAACTTTTCCCCCCAGCGTCAAGGAAACCGATTCCGACCTGATGATCTTCATCGACCCGATTGACGGCACTGAATTTGCCGAATCGCTCCAGGGCGGTTGGTCGTTGCTTTCTGTATATGATCGCCGGATGGATGAGGTGGTGGCCGCCGTGGCGGGCGATATTTTTCTCGACCGGCTGTACTGGGCTTCGCGAAGCGGCCATGCGGAGTGCATTGATTTTATCACGCACTCCTGGTTTCGCCTGGACGGCGGCCCGGAACCGAAGAAGAGCCTCAAGGGCGCACGGGTAAATGTATTGACGACCAAAGCCGACCGTTACCAGGCGTTGGCCGGCCAAACCGATTTGATGAACGCTATCCGTAAATCCGATGGGCGGATCAATCTTTCATGGGGCTCCAACAGCATCATCCAGGTGGCCGCGGGATATGCGGACGCATCTATTGAATTCGCCAAAGGCTTTGCCACTTACGATTTCCTGCCCGGTCTTTACATCGGCTTGAAAAGCGGCCTGACCATCGTGGACCTGGACGGCAAACCGATTGGTTCGAAATTAAACCTGGATGAAATCATCACGACATTTCACCGGGACCCCAAGCAAGCCAAGCGCGTGCCGTTTATCGCGGCCAAGGAACCGGCTTTGGTCGAACAAATCCTTAAATTACTTAGAGCGGTTTAAAAAATACTGTAGCCATTCGGGGAAAAAAGAAGGAAAGCGGTCTTTTTGGGTTTTGGCGTCGTTTCGGCTCAGTCACAGGGTTTTCAAACATGCTCCTTCGCCGAAGCCTCGCCAATAACCCAAAAATCCTCGCTCCGAACGGCCACATTATTTTTTAAAACGCTCCGGGGCCAAATAAAGCCGCATCGGTTTAAGAAGTGCCGGCGAGCCGCTGGCATTCGCGCACGAGCATTTCCATCTTGAAAGGTTTGCGCAAAACGCGCGCGCCGAGCGATTCCAATTTTTGGTTCAGGTCCTGGCTGCCGGCGTCGCCGGTGATGAAAAGAAAATGTTCCGCGAGGCGGGACCGGTTTTTCTTGAGCCATTCGAAGAGGCCAAAGCCGTCCAACTCCGGCATGCGGACATCCGAAATCACAAAATCAAAATCCGCCTGTTGCAACCGTGTGACCGCGCGCAGGCCGTTGGTAACGCGCTCAACGCTGCAGTTCATTTCGTTTCGCAACACTTCCTGGATCATCGAAGTGATATATTCCTCGTCATCCACCACCAAAACGCGCCGGCGATCCGCCGCATGGCCGTTTTCCGCAGCCCCATTCCCATCCGGCGAACCGGTTTTTGCGGAACTGAGTTTTAAGTCGGCTTCCGAAGCTTTGGGAAGCACCACTTCAAATTCCGAGCCTTCGTTCCAAACGCTTTTGGCGCTGATTTCGCCGTTGTGCTGTTTGATAATGCTCAGGCAAACGCTCAAGCCCAGGCCATTCCCGCGGTCGGGATCCTTAGTTGTAAAAAACGGATCAAAGATATGCTGCAGATGTTCCGCCCGGATGCCCTGGCCGGTGTCGGCCACCTTGAGCACCACCCGGTCACCTTGTTCAGCCACGCTGAACCGCAGTAACTTTTTGGGAGATGCCTGCAATGCGTCCAATGCATTTAATGTAAGATTGATGATGAGCTGCTTGATTTGCGTGGCATCTGCGCGGACCATGACTTCATGCGGGGGCAAATCCAAAGCCACGTCGCAGCCGCACTCGCGAATGCGGAAACCAAGGAAGGCGGCGACTTCATGCACCAATTCACGGATATCGCAGGCCGACATTTGCATCGAGATGGGCCGCGATAACTGGAGCAATTGCCGGATGATTTTGGCCGAGTCCAGGGCGCTTTCGCGGATCATCGTGCAATAGCGCGCGAGTTTTTCCGGCGGCTGGCCGCGCACGAGCTGGCCCAGGAGCAATTCAGAAAACCCGACGATCGGCGCCAGTTTGTTGTTGATCTCATGGGCAATGCCGCCGACGAGTGAATCAAGCATCGCCGATTTTTCTTTTTGGATCATGCGATGCTCCAGGACGCGCTGCTCGGTGATGTCGTCCAGCAGGGCGCAAATCTGGCCGGTTTCGCGGATCCAGCTCGTAAAAAATTTGAAGCGCCGCGGTCCGCGCCCGGGCAGGTTCAAAAGAAACTCGCTGTGATGCGGGGACGTTTCCTGGGTATCAGCCTCGTGCTCGCGCAACAAATGAAGGAAACTGTCGCGGTCCGGCGGTACGACCAGCGCAGAAAGGTTGAAGGCAGAATTGATCTCGAGCCCGAGCAAAATTTCCAGGCGATGATTCCCGGTTTCGACTTCGCCGCGCGTATTCATCAACGCCACACCGAGGGCGCTGTTCTCGAACAGGATTTCAAACCGCCCCTGGGATTGCCGTAATTGATTTAAACTGCGGAAGAGTTGCTGGTTATTTTCCTGCAACGCCTGGCGCTGCCGTTCGGCCAGTTGGGTCTTTTGCAGGATGAGCCGGGATTGCCATTGTACCAGCGTGGGGACGGTAATGATGCCGAGAAATTTTTCGTCCCCGTCGGTGAGGGCGATATCGTCGTAAAAGCTGTCCCCCTGGCGCGAGAGCGCCCGGTCCAGCACGGCCAGTAGCGAGTCACGCCGGCGAATGCACAAGTGCCCCTTCATCAAATGCTGGTCCACCGTCTGGTGACCGTGCAGGGCAAAGCCAAAACGCGCGCCGAGCAAAAAACCGATATGCCCGCGCGAGACCACGCCGATTAACCGCTCACTGGAAACGACGCCGACATATTCATACTGATGGCTTTGAAACCATTTATAAACGTTCTCCGTCGTTTCGGTGGCCTGGACGAACTCGCGATGTTCGACCAGGGACAAAAGGTCCACGTTTTCCAAGGCCGACGATTCGCTTGGGCGTTCCTCTGCAACCATATAATTAGATTCAATATAGCAATTCCATCGCCACGGTTTCACCGTCAGGTTACAATCAGGTGAATTCGCTTTGAACGTTATAGTCTGGGGAAACGCAAGGATTTCGTAGGCCGCACATAGTTGCTGACAGCGCCGCCCGGTTGCGGGAATATTCCCGTATGACTGTTGAGTCAATGTCCGAGATCGTGGAGAACGTTCAGTCCATCTACACCATCATCCTGGCCCTGGCGGTGGCTGAGGCATTCAACCAGGCCATCAAGGAAAACAAACCCAAAGAGGAAAAACCGGCGACTACCCTGGCCGGCTGGTTCGATTGTTTACATCATTCCCGCGTGATGTCCCTGCTCGTATTTCTGATGATGATCGTGCCGTTTTTTCAGGGAAACCAAAAATATCTTTACCTCCAGTACATTGAACCGCTTCACAGCGCCAGCCCGCCCAAATCCATTAGCGCCATGTGGCTGAATTTTGATTGCTTCGTCTTTTCCATCGAGGCGGGGCTGTTCTTCCTCATGGCCCGCTCGCTGTCCGCGCAGCGCTGGCAGCAATTTTACGCGGCCATCATCGTCCTGTTATCGCTGGATCTCGTTTGGGCGGCAATTGAAAAATGGCACGGTTCTGCTGTGCCGTCTGAATGGCTCTTTTTTGACGGCCTGGTGATGCTTGTCCTGGTCGCAATCATTGCGGCGGATTGGTTTTTAGTCCGGTACGACCGGGAAAAGCAGTTGAACCGCTATTGCTACTGGGCTGCGTCCATTATAACCATCATTTGCCTTGTCTTCGGATATCTCTACGAGATTGATTACGTCATCGAGTAGCGCCGTCATAACCATCTTCTTAGCCTGCCTGCGAAGTGGGAACGCCGTGACGCAATTGTCACTAAACAAGTCCTTGCGCTGGGCCGTTCCCTCTCTAAGATCGTGTTTAAGGAGGTTGTTAGTTATGAAAATCCTATCGATCGACGGTGGCGGAATTCGAGGCATCATCCCGGGCCAGGTCCTGGTGGCGCTCGAAAATAAAATCCAGAAGAAATACAACGACCCCAACAAACGAATTTCAGACGTGTTCGACCTGATCGCGGGCACGAGCACCGGGGGAATTTTAACCTGCCTGTATTTGTGTCCCGACCCCGCCACCAACCGGCCCCGCTTCAGCGCCAATGATGCCGTAAATTTGTACCTGCAAAATGGTGATAACATTTTCGACGTCTCCATTTTCAGGACCATCGCGACTGTGGAAGGACTGGCCGGCCCGAAATATTCCGCCGACGCCCTGGAGACCATTCTGAAAAACTATCTTGGCGACCTGAAGTTAAGCCAGTTGCTCAAGCCCTGCCTGATTACCGCTTACGACATCACTCGCCGGCAGGCCAAATTTTTCAACCAGAAAGATTTTGCGATCGAGCCCTTGCCCCAAAACGACTACTTCCTGCGGGACGTGGCCCGCTCGACGTCGGCCGCTCCCACCTATTTCGCGCCTGCCAATATCCAATCGCTGGATCGCCAGGTTTATCCGTTGGTGGACGGTGGCGTGTTTGCAAACAACCCGGCCATGTGCGCCTGTGTCGAAGCCTTCGGCTACGATCCGAAGTTGAAGGTAAGCGATTTGTCGGTCCTTTCCCTGGGAACCGGCGACACCGAACAGGCTTATCATTACGCGGAAGCTCAAAAGTGGGGAAAGCTCCAGTGGCTTGAGCCCGTCCTGGATATTTTAATGTCCGGTGTGGCGGAGACGGTGGATTACCAATTGAAAACGTTCTTCACTTCGGTCGGTTGTCCCGGGCAATATCTGCGGATCCAAACTAAGCTGTCCGCCTTTCCCAACGTCGACCCGGCCATGGACAACGCCTCCGAGAAAAACATGCAAGCGCTCGAAGACGCCGGCAATTCCCTGGCATCTCAATTTGACGCCCAACTGGACGCCTTCACCCAACAATATTTGTAATCTATGCCTGAGGTGGAGGGATAATACCCATTTGCATCATCATTCCCAGGGTATCCATGATGATGCGCGTGTCCTTGATTTTTCCGTTTTGCAGTCGGTCAATGACCATGCCCCAAACTTTCACGGGACGGCCCGTGGCCGGAATGCCCAGAAATGTGCCGCGATGAGTGCCGGTCCATTCGAAACGGGTTACGACTTTATCGCCTTCGGCAATTTGTTCTTCCACCGTCCAACGCATGTCGGGAAAAGCCGAACTGAAACCGCGCAGGACAGTTTTTAAACCGTCAATCCCCGGGCCCTGGCCCGGAAGCGGGACCTGTTCGACCATGTCGTCATGGATATATTTCCCGCAAGCCTCGATGTTGCCCTGGTTGAGAACTTCTTCGATAAACCCGCGGACGATTTCTTTCATATCGTCATCGCGTCAAACCCGCCGTCCACCACCATTTCCGTGCCGGTGATGAAGCTGCCGGCATCCGAGGCCAGGAGCAGGGCAGTACCGATGAGTTCGTGCGCTTCGCCGAAGCGGTTCATCGGTGTTTTAGCAAGAATCGTTTTTACGCGATCCGGGTTCAGCACCTTGCGATTCTGTTCTGCCGGGAAAAAGCCGGGTACGAGAATGTTCACCCGCACGCCCTTCGTTGCCCATTCGCGCGCGAGATTTTTGGAAATGTTATGCACCGCCGCCTTGGATGCGGAGTACGTGAACACGCGGGACAGCGGATTCAATCCCGACGCCGACCCAATATTGATGATGCTGCCCGAGCCGCGATCCACCATGTGCTTGCCGAAAATCTGGCAGGCCAAAATCACGCCCTTCAGGTTCACCGTGATGATCTTTTCGAATTCCTCTTCAGAAATTTCGAAGAACGGGGTAGGGGAATTGACGCCCGCGCCATTCATCAAAATGTCCACCTTGCCGAATTTGGCGATGACATCAGCCAGCAATTTTTCCAGTCCGGCTTTGGACGTCGTATCGCACGAAAAGAATTCCGCCTTGCCGCCGTCTTTCGCGATATTATCCAGGCGTGTTTTGGCTTTGGCCGCGTCGCGACCGACGATTGCCACCGCCGCTCCCGCCGCTGCCATGCCTTCCGCCATCGCGCCGCACAACTCGCCCGTGCCGCCGATGACCACTGCCGCTTTGTCTTTGAGTGAAAATAATTCCGCAGGTGTTTTCATATATTAGTCAGGGATGCCGCGCTGCGGCGTCCGCATTCTTTCAAATCAATTATCGTTGCACGCGCGCGCTGCCGCCGCCGAAGGTTTTTTCCACTTCCTTGCGCGTGGCCATGCTCGTATCGCCCGGTGTGGTCGAGGCCAGCGCGCCGTGCGCCGCGCCGTAATCCACCGCTTTTTGCGCGTCGTTAAATTCCAGGAAACCAAACTGCAATCCGCTGGCGAAGCTGTCGCCGCCGCCCACACGATCCAGGATTTCCAATTCCGGATACTTGCGGCTTTCGAAAAATTTGCCGTCATGCCAGAGGATCGCGCTCCAGTCATTCTTCGTCGCCGTAATCACCCGGCGCAACGTCGTCGCCGCTACTTTGAAATTCGGATACGCCTTCACCGCCGTCTCAATCATCGCCTTGAACGCATCGGTTTCGATCGTGCTCAAGTGCTGGTCCGCGCCTTTGACCTCGAAGCCCAGGCTCGCGGTGAAGTCCTCTTCATTGCCAATCATCACATCCACGTACTTGGCGATTTCCTTGTTCACTTCCTGCGCCTTTTTCAGGCCGCCGATGGATTTCCACAACGACGGACGGTAATTCAAATCATAGCTAACGATAACGCCGTGCTTCTTTGCGGCTTTGACCGCCTCAATCGTCAGCGCCGCCGTCGTTTCCGATAGCGCGGCAAAAATCCCGCCCGTATGCAGCCAGCGCGTGCCGATTTTGCCGAAAATATGGTCCCAATCGAAATCGCCCGGCTTGAGCTGCGAAGCGGCGGAATTGCCGCGATCCGGCACACCCACCGCACCGCGAATGCCGAAGCCGCGTTCGGTGAAATTCAGCCCGTTACGGATGCTGCGGCCAATGCCGTCGTCCGCCCGCCACAGGATGAAATCCGTATCCACGCCGCCCTGCATGATAAAATCCTCAATCAAACGGCCCACTTCATTGTCCACGAAGGCCGTGCAAACGGCGGTTTTGTAGCCGAAGCATTTGCGCAGGCCGCGCGAGGTATTATATTCGCCGCCACCCTCCCACACCTTGAATTCGCGGGCAGTGCGCACGCGTCCTTCGCCCGGGTCGAGCCGGAGCATGATTTCCCCCAATGAAATTTGGTCGTATTTGCAGGTCGCTTTGTCGCGGAGTGATATGGACATAAATGAACGGAGACTTTATAGGGATTCCCCTCGCTAGTTCAAATATTATATGGTGAAAACCCGGTATACGTTTGTACTAAAAAGTGCACTTTCCTTGAAATCCTCCTACTCGGCTAAAGCCGCCTGCCGCCTAAAATCCCTCAAAACAAGGGCGAAACTCCCGCTCTTGACGCTCCTATTATAGTATAGGCAGGTGAAAATGATGTTACATTTTTCTTTCAACGCTGTGCCGGAAGTTATGTCAAATACTTTAGCAAAATATTTGTAAAAATATATTGCATTGACAGAGGTTTTGTATATGTTTGATTTTCTGTTTCGTTTCTAATTATGATTAGCACCAAAGAAAGCGCCCGGGAGTTGTTAGGTTTGGACAAGGTTAACCAGGTAGATTATGTAGGAATCACTGTTGCGTCCCCTGATGCCATCCGCTCCTGGAGCAAAGGCGAAGTAAAAAACCCCGAGACAATTAATTATCGTACGTTCAAGCCCGAAAAAGGCGGCTTGTTCTGCGAACGTATTTTCGGCCCGGTCAAGGACTGGGAATGTTCCTGCGGTAAATTCAAGCGCATCAAGCATCGTGGTATCGTTTGCGATCGCTGCGGCGTCGAAGTGACGCTCGCCCGCGTTCGCCGCGAACGCATGGGCCATATCGAACTGGCCGTGCCCGTCTGCCATATCTGGTTTTTCAAGTGCATGCCCTCCCGCATCGGGCTGGCGCTGGATATGACCGCCCGCCATTTGGAACGCGTCATCTATTATGAAGATTACCTGGTGATTGACCCGGGCAACACCCCGCTCAAACCCAACCAGTTGCTCAACGAAAACGAATATCGCGAAGCGCGCGAAACCTATGGTGCTGAAGCATTTACCGCCAAGATGGGCGCCGAAGCCGTTCGCGATGCTCTGGCCCGCGTGGACCTTGTGAAAGGTGTCGAGGAATTGCAGACGGCCATGACGGAGACCAAGAGCAAGCAAATCCGCAAGAAATTGGCCAAGCGCATCAAGCTGCTCCAGGGCCTGCATTCTTCCAAGAGCCGTCCGGAATGGATGATTCTCACGGTGCTTCCGGTCATTCCCCCGGATTTGCGCCCGCTCGTGCCGCTCGAAGGCGGCCGGTTTGCGACCTCCGACCTCAACGATCTTTATCGCCGCGTCATCAACCGCAACAACCGTCTCAAGACTTTGCTGCAGCTCAAGACGCCCGAAGTCATCATCCGCAACGAAAAACGCATGTTGCAGGAAGCCGTCGACGCGTTGTTCGACAACGGCCGTCACGGTCGCCCGGTCACCGGCGCAGGCAATCGCTCGCTCAAATCGCTCAGCGATATGCTTAAAGGTAAAGGCGGACGCTTCCGCCAGAACCTGCTGGGCAAGCGCGTGGACTATTCTGGCCGTTCCGTTATCGTTATCGGTCCCGAATTAAAGCTTAACCAGTGCGGTTTGCCCAAGAAAATGGCGCTCGTGCTGTTCGAGCCGTTCATCATCCGCCGTTTGAAAGAGCTTGGCTACGTGCATACCGTTCGTTCGGCCAAGAAGATGATTGAGCGCCAGACCAAGGAAGTCTGGGACGTCCTCGAAGAAGTCACCAAGGGCCATCCGGTCCTGTTGAATCGCGCTCCCACGCTGCACCGTTTGTCTGTGCAGGCGTTTGAGCCGCAGCTCATCGAAGGCGAAGCCATCCGCATTCACCCGCTCGTTTGTACCGCCTATAACGCGGACTTCGACGGTGACCAAATGGCCGTTCACGTCCCGCTGTCCGTCGAGGCGCAAATGGAAGCGCGCCTGCTCATGATGGCGACGAATAACATCTTCTCGCCCTCCAGCGGCAAGCCCATTATCACCCCGACGCAGGACATCACGCTCGGCTGTTATTATCTGACCGCCGAACCGCGCAAGGCCATGCCGTCAGATGTGAAGACGCTCCCGCTCTTCGGCACCAAGGAAGAAGTTATTTTCGCGTATGACGACGGCGCGTTGAAGACGCACGACCGCATCCGCCTGAAGAACCCCGACCTGGGCAGGCCGTCCGTTTTCGGCAATGCCGACAAGAAAATTATTGATACCACCGTGGGACGCGTGTTGTTCAGCGAAATCTGGCCGCCTGAACTCGGTTTCCCGAATCGCGTGGTCAAAAAGTCCGAACTCGGCGACCTGATTTGGAAGTGCTACAAGCACGCCGGTCACGACAAAACCGTTGTGATGCTCGATAAATTGAAAGAGCTCGGCTTCCGCGAAGCCACCAAGTCCGGCGTGAGCATCGGCATCGACGACATGATTGTGCCCAAGGAACGCGACGAGCAGATCGACGCCGCCCAAAAGCAAATCAAGGAAGTCGAAAAACAATATCGCAAAGGCGTGATCACGCCCGGCGAACGCTACAACAAGATCGTCGACATCTGGACGCATTGCACCGACCAGATCTCCAACGTCATGTTCCGCACGCTCGAACAAAACCAGGGTAAGAAGGAATACAATCCGGTTTACCTGATGGTGGATTCCGGCGCGCGCGGTAACAAGCAGCAGGTTCGCCAGCTCGCCGGTTTGCGCGGCCTCATGGCCAAGCCCAGCGGCGACATCATCGAGAAGCCCATTCTCGCGAACTTCCGCGAAGGTCTGTCCGTGTTGGAATACTTCATCTCCACTCACGGCGCCCGCAAAGGTCTGGCCGATACCGCCCTCAAAACGGCGGACTCCGGTTACATGACCCGCAAACTCGTGGACGTGAGTCAGGACGTGATCATCCAGGAGGAAGATTGCGGCACCAGCAACGGCATTTGGGTCAGCGCGGTGTACGAAGGTGAAGACGAAGTCGTGAAACTTGGCGACCGCCTGGTGGGCCGTTTCGCGTGCGACGACCTTCCCAATCCCTCGAACCCGAAGGAATTTTTGGTTCGCGCCAATGAAGACATTGACGAAGTCAAAGCCAAGGCGATCGAATCCACCGGCATCGAACGCATTCGCATTCGCTCCGTGCTGACTTGCGAAAGCAAGCACGGCATTTGCATCCATTGCTATGGCCGTAACCTCGCCACCGGCGCGGTGGTGAAGCTCGGCGAAGCGGTCGGCATCATTGCCGCCCAGTCCATCGGCGAGCCCGGCACCCAGCTCACCATGCGTACGTTCCACATCGGTGGTACAGCGGCGGCGCACTTCAAAGTCCCGCAAATCAAGTCCAAGCATGACGGCACGATTCACTACAATGAATTGCGCGTCGTCGAATTGCAGGACGGCAACAATATCGTTCTCAACAAAAACGGCTCCGTGTCCATCATGGGCGACGACGGCCGCGAACTGGAAAACCACATCGTCGTGATCGGCGCGGTCATTTCCTTCAAGGACGGCGACAAGGTCAAGAAGGGCGATACCTTCGTCCAATGGGATCCGTACAACGTTCCCATCTTGTCCGAGAAAGCCGGTAAAGTGAAATTCCATGACATCATTGAAGGTGTCACCATGAAGCAGGAAATGGACGAAACCACCGGCCAGGAAGCCATGGTTATCATCGAGCACAAGGAAGACTTGCACCCGCAAATCATCATCAGCGATGACAGCGGCGAAGTCGTGGCGAATTATCCTATTCCCAGCGGCGCGCACATCGTCGTCAATGAAACGGATAAAATCGTCGCCGGTTCGCTGCTCGCCAAGTCGCCGCGCAAGATGTCCAAGACCAAGGACATCACCGGCGGTCTCCCGCGCGTGGCCGAACTGTTCGAAGCCCGCCGTCCGAAAGACGCCGCGGAAATCTCGAAGATCGACGGTATCGTTGACTTCGGCCCCAGCGTTCGCGGCAAGCGCACGATCCTGATTAAGGATCCCGCTACCGCTACTGAGGAAGAACATCTGATTCCCATCGGCAAACACGTCATCGTCTTCAAAGGCGACGTCGTCAAGAAAGGCCAGCAATTGACCGAAGGTCCCATGGACCCGCACGAAATTCTGGAAGTCCTCGGGCCCCAGGAATTGCAGGAACACCTCGTCGGTGAAGTGCAGGAAGTCTATCGTCTGCAGGGCGTGACGATTAACGACAAGCACATCGAAATCATCGTCCGCCAGATGCTGCGCAAGGTTCGCATTACCGAGCCGGGCGACACCACGTTCCTTTGGGGCGAGCAGGTGGACAAGCTGGAATTCGAAGGCGAGAACGAGCGCGTCGAGAAGATGGGTGGCAAACCCGCCGAAGCGTCACCCGTGCTCCTGGGCATCACCAAGGCCTCGCTCGAGACGGACAGCTTCCTGAGCGCCGCGAGCTTCCAGGACACGACTCGCGTCCTCACCGAAGCCGCCACGCGTTCCAAAGTGGATTCGCTTCGCGGCTTCAAGGAAAACGTCATCATGGGACATATCATTCCCGCGGGCACGGGCTTTGACCATCACCGCAAGGCGTTGCTCAAGCCCCTCGTGGAAATCCCCGATGAACCCGAACCGGAACAACCGGCCGAGGAACCCGCGGCTCCCGTGGAAAATCCGCTCCTCGCATAAACGGAAATTATCTTCAAAAAGGCGTTCGGGAAACCGAACGCCTTTTTTATTTGATTTCTAAAATTTGCAGTCCAGATTGCCTCCCGCATGCCATCATTCAATGAGTATTACGGCCACGTACAGCTTCCGGGCGGAAAATCGCACAACGATTCCCTTCGTCTCGATTTCAACGCGCATGTGGACGCCCAACCCGAGGGTGCCCGGCTGGAAGGTTTTACCTTGCGCCTCTCTGTCCACGGAAAAAATTCCCCGGACGGCCAGACGGAGATGAGCATCAAGCTGACCCCGGAACAATGGTTGGATTTAATCGACGGGATGAAGGCAGAATTTGAATCCGTCCAAAAAGCGCGCAAAAATTTCGAAGACCTGCGGTGACAAGGCCACCGGCCATTCCGCGCTTGCGTCTTGGACTGCGGCGGCCGCGACGCCGTTTTGAAATCTCAAGTTCACCGCTTTTGGGGCGCTGGAATTTTCCGGTTGATTTAAAAATTTGAACCTCCAAATTGCTATCGTGAACCATTCTATACAACCTGAGCATCTAGGCCGTCCCGAGGTTCGTGAGCGTGATTCATATTTTCTTTCACTGCCGGATTTTCACTCCATGCCGGATTCCATTTCCTTGCCGGGCCATCACTTCGTT
>DATJXK010000166.1:0-7577 GCA_035500235.1 Pseudomonadales bacterium
ACGTTCAAGCATGTTGGCCACGGTCTGTTGGGTGTAAACAGGATCCTTGTCACCATCCCCGGCCAGGCCAACCACCAGGCCGAAGCCGTTGAGTTGGTTATCACGCGCTCCGCCAACCGTCACCAGGTCACCGACGCGGACATTGTCGGCTGTAGCAGGAAATGAAAATATCAACAGAACTAAAACCACAAATAAAACGAAAGGGGCCGTGTGCATATGGCGCACACGACTTGATCGCGAATTCAGGTTTCGTGAGGTGAATGGCATGATCAGAATGGATTGATCTTGTCCCAGATCCGGACAAACCAGCCTTTATTTGTGCCGTCAGATACGGTGCCTTTGCCAATGAATTGAATGGTCGCGTCAGCCACGTTGTAACTGAAGACCGTATTATTGGCTAACACATCCTCAGGGCGGACGATGCCGCGCAGGATAATTTGTTGCTGTTCATGGCTGAAGGAGGTTTCCCGTTTGCCTTGGACGACCAGGTTGCCATTGGGCAGGACATCAACAATTTGGACCGCGATCTGCGCGACAATTGTTTCCGAATCACTAATTACTCCGCTGCCATTGTGTACGGCATCAGAATTATAAGCCATTGCCGGTAATTGCCCGCCCACAGTCCCAATCGGAGTGGCGCCAGGCGGATATAGAAAGGATGTAATCGCGGCCGAGAGACTGGATTTCCGTTCCGTGGCCGTCGCATTGTTTTTGTTTTCCGTGCTATTTTCTGAAACGGCGATCGTGATAATACTACCGACGGTCAGGCTGCGTTTATCGCCAAAGATAGATGTCGAAGTGCCTTCCACCCAAAGCGACTGGGATTGCGCAATGGCTGGTAGTAATAAAAGCAGCGCAACCATCAGGCTGGCTTTAGGCAAAATATTTTTTTTTGTATTCATAACGAGATCTGGATGGTGTGTTCGTCTATGACTTTGCCGGTCAAATCATGCAGGGAAACAGTGTTGCGGGCGCGGATAGTTTGTCCCGGCGCACCGTCCTCCAGCGCCTGGACTTTCATCGTGATGTTCAATGCGCCGTCTTCCACAATGGCGTCGGCCACCTGCCCGCGATGGATAACGGTGCGGAGTTTCAAATCGCGGGCCAGCAGGATGCCATTGGCTGGAACTGAATTAGCGATTTCCAGGGTCGTATCGCCGGGCGAAAAATCGGCCAGCATTTCACGCGTTGCCAGCACATCACGGCGGTCGCGAGTGACGTCAGCGTCCGCCAGCAACTCTCCACGCGGCAGGTCGCTATGCGCGACCCAAACTTCGCGCCAAATGTGCGCCTGGAGGGTGACGTCCCAGATGCCGACAATTTCCGTGGCAGTACAAAGTTGAAAACGCGCAATGAAAGAGCGCGTCACCCCGGCGGTGGGGACTTCAAGGATTTTTACCATGAGCGGTTCATCCGGAACCACCGGCGCGTTCCAAGGCTGCGTCAGGTTGAGATCAAGCTGGCCTTCGTCTTTGACATAATCCTGTTGGAGGGTTGTGGTGAGCAACGTCACCAGGTCGGCTTCATTCAGTGTATGAGTGCGGCGCAAAATGCGAATCTGGTTGGCCCCCGTCCAATTGGTAGTCGCCAAATCCGGTGCGGCCATTGTCAGGAGATCATTTATTTGTGCGCGTGAAAGATTTGCGGTCGCGCCAATTTGCGGCGCGTCACACAGCCGCAACGACGGCAGTGGCTGGCTGGACTTGACCAGTTGCTGGAGAAAAACGCCATCGCCGGTTACTTCTGCGATAGGCTCTAATTGAAGGGCGGGTGGTTCCGCGGCGTGCAGCGCGCCGATAAAAACGAAAAACAGCGCCAGCAGGCTTCCTGGCCGGAAAATAAAATTTACCACCGGCGAACGTTGGTTGCCTGAATCGAGATTGTGGCGGATGATCATTACCGTTCCAGATTATTGCTGTCCTGCATCATTTGATCCGCTGCCTGTACGGCTTTGGAATTCACTTCATAAGCCCGCTGGGCCAGGATGAGATTTACCATTTCCTGAACCACGCTGACGTTGGAAAGCTCGAGGTAACCCTGCTGCAATTGGCCCAGGCCGTTTGTCGTCGGATCGCCGAGTTGCGCCGTGCCCGAAGCCTCGGTTTCCGTGTACAGGTTTTGGCCGATGCCCTGCAAGCCGCCGGGGTTGTTGAAATTGGCCAATTGTATCTGCGAACTCGTCGTGCCGCTGGAAGTGGTATAAGTCACCGCGCCGCTGGCGGAGATGGTGATGTTGGTTGTGCCTGTGGGCACAGGCTGGAAGCCGCCTTGGACCGGATAGCCATCACTCGTGACAATGCGGCCTTCCGAATCGGTTTTGAATGCGCCATCGCGCGTGTAAGCCAGGCTGCCGTCAGGCATTTGCACCTGGAAAAATCCGGCGCCCTGGATGGCTATGTCCAAATTCCCGCCGGTCTGCGAAAGGTCGCCTTGTGTAAACACGCGCTCGGTGGCAACCGGAATTGCGCCTTGTCCGACTTGTAAGCTGCCGGGTAATTCATTGCCGCCGCCTTGTTGGGAACCGGCCGCGCGGGTCGTCTGGTAAAGCAAATCCTGGAACTGAAGTTTGCTTTCCTTGTAACCGGTCGAATTGACGTTCGCCAAATTGTTGGAGATCACGTCCAGGTTCATTTGCTGGGATTCCATCCCGGCGGCAGCGGAGTAGAGGGCGCGTAGCATAAATCAGATCAGGATGTTCCTCCCAGTTCAGTAATGGTGCGGTTCATGCGGTCACTTTGCATCTGCATTACTTTTTGATTGGCTTCAAACATGCGCATGGCGGTCACCATTCCGGACATTTCCGTCGTGGGGGAGGAGTTGGCGGCTTCGAGGAAGCCCTGCCGTACCCGGGTGTTAGTGGCCGTAGTCATTTTCGCGAGCGGATTGTCTGAGCGGAAACTGTCCGCTCCCAGCGTAGTCAGGAATTCAGGGTGATCAAATTCCACCAGGTCCAGCTTTCCCACATGATGCTGGCCCTGGCTGACATCGCCGCTGGCAGAAATCGTCACCGGATCCGTGCTGTTGGGATTGAATTGCAATGGAGCGCCATTGCCCAGCACCGGATAACCGCGGGTCGTGACCAATTGGCCTTTGGCGTTAAGTTCAAATTCACCCCCCCGCGTGAAAGCTTTCTGCCCATTGGGCAGTTTAACGGTAAAAAACCCCGGCCCTTCCAGCGCAAAATCCATCGGGTTGCTGCTGGCGTGCAATTCTCCCTGTTCGAAGTCGGTGGCGATATGTGCCGTCGGAATAAAATTGCTCACCTGGGCGCCCGACGAGCTGGGATTCATTCCGGCCTGGACGTCAGCAAATGAAATTTCATGTTTGCGCCCGCCGGAAATAGGAGCCGCTGTCAGGTTTTCTGCCACCATTTCCTGCCACTGTGCCGTGGCATTCATCGCGGCTGCGGCTTGATACAGGCTGACTTCCATATTTCTGGCGGTTTAGCAACAGACATGCCACACAGGATTTTCAGCGTTTTTACAGGGTTTTTCGCCAGTTGCGGAAAAAGATTCCTCAGGCGACAGCAGAAATTGCCGGGTTCGTTACTTGCGACCCTTGGATGGTTTACGCTCTTTAGAGGCTTCCTCGGTTTTAGGGGATGGCTTTGCTTCCGGCGCTTCTACGACGTTGGCCTTGGGCGCAACTTTACCAGCCTCGTCATAAACGCATTCCAATTCTATCGCCTGGCCGCAACCGCATTGGATTTTGATATGGGTCACCCGGCCATTGTCCCGCTGCACAGACAGGGTTGGCTCGCCGTGCTTTTTGTGCGGCACCTGGCCGCCGACCACCGGCGCGCCGTTTTGCAATGATTGAAATGACTGCGCCTGTTCTCCCTGTGGAATGATAGAGATCTGAAACTCCCGGCTTTCGGCGGAAGGCAGCGTGGGAACTAACGGCACAAATTGTTCAATTTTGGGGGGCATCGTTCGGGATTTCTGTGGGCCGGTCAACCGTGGGCGTGCTGGAAAGCGCGTCCACAGATTCTTTAAGTCTTAATAAAACCGTGACCCGGCGGTTAATTTCATCTGTCGGGGCATATCCCGGCATCGGAATAGTGTCGGCAAAGCCCGAGATTTTGGAAATTTGTTTATCCTGGACGCCGTTTTCTACCAGTACCCGGCGCGCGGCATTGGCGCGATCAGTGGACAAATCCCATGAATCATGGCTGTTATCGCCCTGTTCGGCTTTTGACTCGGTATGGCCTTCCAGTTCCAGTCGAAATGTGGTGTAGCGGGAAACTTCCCATGCCAGTGTACTGAACACCCATGTGCCATAATCCGTAAACGTGGAAGTGCCGGGATTGAAAATCGGCTTGCGCGAACGGTCAAAGATATTGATGTCCAGGCCTTCCGGCGTCAGGTCGATTTTAATACTCGTTACATTTTCGTCCTGTTTCAGCAATCTGCTGAGGTCATCGCTCAGGTGCCGCATCGTTTCCATTTCCACGGCGGAAACGGATTGAAAATGCCCCTGTTGCTGATAGGTGGCGTTGGCATCAGCGCTGGGAATAATGCCGACTGATTCTTTAGTGACCGACGAGAAAGGATTGCGAAAAGCGCGCTCTACTGCCTCCTTGATTTTCTGGTCCTGGGAGGTGAGCCACAGGCAAAGAAAGAGCGCCATCATGGCGGTCACAAAGTCTGCGTACGCGACTTTCCACGAACCGTGGCTTTGATGACCTTTTTTCACGTCGATTATTTTTCCAATTTGACGTCTTTAAACATCTCTTCCATCTCATCCGCCGTGGGGCGTAAATCGCTGCTCAATCCGCGCCGGCCTAATTCAACCGCCGTCACGGGTGCCATGCCTCCGGCAAAGCCTGTGACGCAGGAGGCAATACACTTGATATATTCCAGCTCTGCGGTGGTAATAAACTCCAGGTTGGTGGCCAAAGGGGTGAGAAAGCCATAGGCGAGCAAAATGCCGAGGAAGGTTCCTACCAACGCCGCGGCAACCTCTACGCCGATTTGTTCGACCGGTCCGGAAATGGAAGCCATTGTAATGATGATGCCCAGCACGGCCGCCACGATGCCAAAGCCCGGCATGGCGTCGGCGGTCTTGGATAAAACATTGATGGGTGCATGGGATTCGATCTCCAACTGTTCAATTTCTGTATCCAACAAAAGCCGCAACTGGTCCGGTTTAATTTTCCCATCAATAATGGGCCGCAGGCTGCCGCAAAGAAATTCCACCGCCTCCTTGTTATTGCTGAACAGCGGATATTTTTTAAAAATTGAACTATTGGCGGGATCGAGCACATGTTCTTCCAGCGCAATCATGCCGTTGCGCCGGCCAATCAGGAACAATTCGTAAAGCACCTTAAGCAGGTCTTCGTAGGCCGCGCGGTTGTGCGGCGCGCCTTTCATGCAGGTCATCAGCCCTTTGACGATATCCATGAGCACCTTGCGCGGCGACATGATGATCAACGCGCCCAAAGCGCCGCCCCCGATAATGATTAATTCATTCGGGTGAACCAGAACGAGCAAATGCCCTCCACCGAACACAAACCCGCCGAAAACACAGGCGCAAACAATTAAAATACCAACGATGATGATCATGAGCTGTTTACCGTTGCATTCTGTTTAATTAATCCGGCTTCGTATCGCTGGATATAAGCGCGAACGGACAAGATCGCCTGCGCGTGAATCTGGCAAATGCGCGATTCCGTAAGCCCCACGACTTCGGCGATTTCCCGCAGGTGCAGTTCCTCGCCATAATAAAGCGCCAGCACCTTGCGCTGCATTTCCGGCAGCGCCTTGAGCCGTTCTAAAATGACCTGTTTCAATTCCCGGTTTGAAATCTTTTCCAATGGGTTCTCATCGGCGGAATTCGCCACGACTTCGTACAAATTTCCCGCGTCGTCTTCCGAAGTCACCGTATCCAGGCAAACAAAAGCCGCCGGGCGAATTTCCGTGAGCAGTTTTCCGTATTCGGAAAGGGACAAGTTCAATACCTTGGCCATTTGCGCTTCCGTGGGAACCTGGCCGAGCTTTTGTTCGAGCTGGTTCATGGCGGCCTGGAGCTTGCGCGCTTTCTCATGGACGGTGCGCGGCACCCAATCCATCTTGCGCAATTCATCCAGCATCGCGCCGCGAACGCGCGTACGGGCGTAGGTTTCGAATGACGCGCCGCACGTCGGGTCGTAATTCCTGAGCGCCTGCAACAGGCCCACCAGCCCCGAGCTGTAAAGATCGTCCTGATCCACGTGCTCAGGCAGGGTCATCGCCAGGCGCGCCGCAATGGATGAAACCAGCGAAAGATATTTTTCAATCAGCGCGTTTTCTGAATCGGTGTCCGCCTGTTTATGATAACGCCGCCAAAGATCCTGCGCCGTCGGATTGAGGCTGGCCGCAACCGTCGCCGTTTCTGAGGTTGTTCCAAGGGTGGTGCTCACGTCTTAATATTGGGCCTGGGTTTTGCCGCCGGGACGGCCCGTTTGTATTGGCGCTGCCGGATAGAATCGCGCAAGCCCTCCAGCCAGACATTGCTCCACCAGCGGGCAAGGATGGCGGCCACCAGAGCAGAAGCACATCCCCGCCAAAAAGCCGTGGACCATTGGCAATCATCTTCCAGGCTAAAACCAATGCCGATGAGGAGTCCAATGATGGCCCACAAGATCATAAAGGATTTCATTTCCTGTTCAGTCGCTTAGCAATATAGCTGCCAGTAAATTCTGTACCGGTAGTTCCACTGGAAAATTCATGTTTATCGCGGGTTTTTTTGTGGGAACAGCAGTGCCGGTTCAGCGCGGCGAAATTCACCGGGAATTTTTTGCCCAGCCCCCAGGAAACTTATCGGACATTTTGTGCCTAACACAAAATTCCACAGCTTCACGCGCCGCGATTCCTCGTCCAGGTGTGTGAAGATGATATCTTCGGGCTCGAACGCTTCAAACGCGTGCAACTGTTCAAACAAAATGGAGCTTTCATAAGCGGCATTGAGCACCAGGTGCACGTGCGGTTCCGGCAGCTTGGCCACTTGTTCCTGCAAAACAGCCAGCGCATCCGGATTCCGCATTTCTACTCCGGGCAAATCCACAAACTGAAAATCCGCCGTCACATCGGCTTTGGTCCAAAACCGCTCCACGGGTACGTTCATTAATTCGCAGTGCAACGTCAAAAGATCGCTCGTGTTGGCGCTCTCTCCGTCGAGCCGCCAAACCCGGACATTGCTCTCATTGATTAAAACCGCCTGGTTCATCCACTTGCAAAGCGCCGTCGTCTTGCCTGAACCCGCCGGGCCGATGAAAACATGCGGGCGCCCTGTGCCTGCCATCGTTTGCCTTACCGGCAGCCAATGGCAAATAATCAAATCCGTGATGGCCGTCCATTCCTCCTGCATGGTTGGCAGGGGTTCCTCGCCATAGAGCCGGTGGACTTTTTCCTCCAACTGCTTCGTAAACATTGGCAAAAGACCATTGGCCTCCAGCCACCCGATACTGCGCCAGTGTCCGCGGGATGACCTTGCCGCCGGGCGTTCCATCGCCATGGTTTTGGAGGGGAAAATCTGGTTATGGATTTTCTTTGTCTCTTCCTCGGCCGCTAGTGGCTTCTGGGGAACGCACGCCGTCA
>DATJXK010000167.1:0-24129 GCA_035500235.1 Pseudomonadales bacterium
GCGGGATAGCTGCTCGATTCCAGCGACGAGGCTGAGGCAGTGTGGTTGACCGCCAGGTCGTTGGTGCCGCAAATCTGGACACGATCCAATTCAACCCAATTGATGTTGAAACCATTGTTGATGACTTCCAAGCGCAATGGCTGGCTTCCGATACCGCCCTGGAGAGGAACATTGGGCAGGGTTACCGTCTGCCAATTTTGCCAGCCGCCGGTGGCCGGGATGTTTACCGTGCCCAGCACAGTGCCGTTCAGCCGCACGCGAAGCTGGCCGCCGGCTGAGGGCGCTGCCACACGGACGTTGATGCTGTAGATGGCTGAAGGATCCGGCGGGTTCACGGTGTACTCCAGCCATTGGCCGTTGTTCAGCCACCCCAAATTATAGCCGCCGCCCGTGTCGGTGGTCGGCTGGATTCCCACATCATCATTGCGATACACCCCGCCAGAATTGCCAACGGTCGTATTATAATAGCCAACGCCTTCACCGCCGGTGTCATAGTTCTCTGCTTCAATGCGGCCGGGCACCGCGGCTTCTATTCCCGCGAACGGCTGTTGCGGTTGCGAAAAAACATCAAATTCGGCAAGTGAATAGCCGCCGGCGCCGGCGCGTTGGGTGCAAGACAATTGAATGTAACGGCCACGCCCGGAAACCAGGATGTCCTCCGTGCCGCCCCCGCCGCTCGCCGTCGTGTAAGCGCTCGTCCAATTCGTATTGTCGGTGGAAATTTGAATCTGATAGCTGGTAGCGTAATTGGTGCCCCAGAGCAGGCGCACGCGCGATAAATCTTTGATGCTGCCAAGGTCAACGGTGATTGATTGCGGATCGGACGCGAGAGACATCCAGGTTGTCGTCGGATCCCCATCTACGGCGGCAGAGCCGGGCGTGTTCGCGGACATGACGGATGATACGGTGACAGATTGAAACAGCGCCGCGTTGGCGCGATCGCTGGAGGGAATGGAATTAACGGTAAAACTTCCCGTCAAACGAAGATCGCGCGAGGACGCTCCCACCATCACCTGGAAAACGCCCGGCGTGACAATCCAGCCGCGGGCGACCTGGTCCCAATTGGCCAGGTCCTCCCAGTTGAGATTGAAGGTCACGTGCTGCGTCTGTCCCGGCGCCAGGGTGACTCTTTGAAATCCTTTCAGCAGCCTGGGCGGCTCGGCGGCGGCAGCGGGAAAACCCAGATAGAGTTGCGGCACTTCAGCGCCGGTGAGCGTGCCGGTATTCGTCAGGTCAAAACTTATTTTCACCTGCCCGGAAGGGCTGACGGCGCTTACCACCAGATTGCTGTAACCGAAAGTCGTGTAGGATAATCCGAACCCAAACGGAAAGAGCGGCGTGACATTATTGGCGTCGTACCAGCGATAACCGATTTGCAACTCTTCAGAATAGACGGTATGGCCGTTGATGCCGGGCCATTGGATCGGCGTGCCGGTGGGCACCTGGGTGGCCGAGGGAGGAATGGTCACGGGCAGTTTTCCGGAAGGATTTACATCTCCGAATAAAACATGCGCGAGGGCATTGCCATTTTCCTGTCCCGGATACCAGGCCATCAGGATGCCCGCCACCTGGCCGGCCCAGGGCATCAGCGTGGCCGATGATTCGTACATGACGACAATCGTATTTGTGTTGGCCGCCGCTACAGCCTGCACTAATGCGTCCTGGCCGCTGGGCAATGAAAGGTTCGAGCGGTCCGAGCCCTCGCTGGTTTGCTGGCCTACACAGACAATTGCGACATCGGAAGTGGCAGCCAGTTGCGCCGCGGCTGAGACACTGGCGCCGTCTCCCTGGGCGTAGTGGACAGTGAAGCTGCTCCCAGCACGGGTGGTGATTCCAGCCAACGGTGTGATATTGTAAGGCAGGCTCACGCCCGCAGAACCTCCGCCCGTGGAAATCGGCGATACGTTCGCGACTGAACCGATGACCGCAATCGAATGCACTGAGGAACCTAGTGGTAGCAGGCCGTGGTTGTTTTGCAACAAGACGATTCCCTCTTCGGCTTCGGTCAACGCAAATTGCAGGTGAGCTGCATTAGTCACCGTTGAACTGAGATTCCCCGTCGGCGGATTATCGAAAATACCAAATTGGAACATGGATGTGAGGATCCGTTGCACCATGCCATTCAGTTCCGAAGCGGGGACATTGTTCAATTGATTGGCGGTGGTGATGTCGGCGGGAGTGTAGGCAGAGCTGTTATACATATCCATGTCCTGCCCGTTGTTCATCCCTGCCACCGTGCCAAAGGAAGCGCCCCAATCACTCATAACGAAGCCGTTAAATCCCCACTCCTTCTTCAGCGTGGCATTGAGCGCCTCATATTCGCCGGCGTAACGGCTGTTGATCCGGTTGTAAGACGACATGACGGCGCCGGCACCGGCGCGCACCGAGTCTAAAAAGGGCAGATAATAAATCTCCTCCCGGGTACGCTCGTCTGCATCCGCAGTCATGAGCGTCCGGTTGGCCTCTTCTTCGTAGCAAACGAAATGTTTGGCCGTGGCGATGACTTGCTGGCTCTGGATGCCATTGATGGTGGCGGCTGCCATGGCCCCGGAAAGCTCCGGCGATTCACCGTAGCCCTCGAAATTTCTGCCATCCTCGTAAGCGCGCGCCATATTCATCATCGGCCCGAGCAACACGGCAACGCCTTTGCCCCGTGCCTCGCTGCCTTCCATCACACCGTATTGGCGTGCCAAAGGAACATCCCAACTCGCCGCCAGCGCAATGGGCGCGGGAAACGCCGTGACACCGGTCACTCCATCGCCAATGCCGGCAGGTCCGTCCTGCAAATTTAATCCCGGAATGTTGGGCGAGGTAGTTGCCGGGATGTTTCCCACGTACGAACCGCCGGCGCCGTACACCATGGCCGCCATCTGGTTGAAAGTCATGGCATTGACCAGGAGATTGGCGCGCTGGCTGGCCGAGAGCGTGGTGTTGGTCCAGGCTTGCGCCGAAAGCCGCGTTGGCATCACCAAACAAACAGCAAGGCAACTGGCCAGGCCCCAAACGTAACGACATTTTCTATTCATGATTAATCCTGGGAGTTGCTTCGCCGCGGCTTGGGTTTAGTTAAAAATACCATGTTGGTGTGGAGTGTGTGGCTTTAGGTACGGGGTATTTTCAGGTCCAGTATACCACTAAAAATCAATTCGTAGTACAAAATTATTCTTTTGTAAGTTTTTAGCTTACGCACACGCCACAAATCATTAACTCGTTGGACGCGAATTTTTCAGCCGACTTATGATTGTTTTCCGCGAAAACAGCGGAGAACAAGCGTTATCCGGCTCATCATAACTCAAATAGGGTACGGTAGTTATATCCCTCGAAAGAGGGATGAGGCGCAGGGGGTTGGCGAAGTAGAATAGCAACAATACCTGTTAACAACCTACAAGCAATCACGTCATTCCCTGCCCTATGAACAAACTCGCCAAACATATCGCCGCATACTTTCGCCCTGTTTTTGTCGTGGTATCGGCCATATTGCTTCTCGCCACACAAACCTCGCCCGCAGCCCAGGTCGTCCAGACCCTGCCATTTTATGACAGCTTCGATTACACGCCCGCCGGCCTGGCGAGCGCCTCATCCACGGTGTGGGAAACCTGTTTTTCCACGGCCAATATTTCAGTCATGCCGACGGCGAACGGCAGCCTGAGCTTGCCGGGATATGCCACTTCCGCCGGCTGCATGATTGGTGGAAGCGCCAAAGCCATACGCTTCGCCGGAACGCAATTCACGACCCAAACGGCGGCGGACGGCCAGACGGTTTATGTTTCATTTCTTTACCAGGTAACGGCTTATCCCACGACCACTCCGGGTGTGATCGCCTTTCTCGACGCGACTAACCTCGGTACCAGTTCGAGCGCGCCCATGCCGGGAACCACTGCGCTGGCGCTGCTGATTGATCACACCGGCCACATCGGGATCAATGCCGGCAACCCGACAGCCACCGGCGCGAAATTTGAAACTGCGGCCACGCCACTCAATACGACCGTTCTCATCGTAGCGCGATACACGTTCCACTCGTCTCCGAACAAAGACGTGGTAGACCTGTGGGTCAATCCGGTCAGCTCAAGCTACGGAGGCAGCGCCCCGGCATCGGACCAATCCGTCACCAGCGCAGGGAATTGGCCGAGCCTCGCGGATTTCACATTTTCATGCAATGGCAACGACACCACCTTAGGCCAAAAATGGGATGAAACCCGCATCGCCACCACATGGGCGCAAGCGGTGCCGTCGAGCAATGTGCCGGGAGCGGCCAGCGCAGCACATTCACTGATGTTGAGCGCCAAGCCCGCTTCCCTGGCGGCGGACGGCGTGAGCACTTCGGTTGTTAAAATGCAATCCCGCGATGTCCACGGCGTGAATCTCACTTCCGGCGGGTCGACGGTGACTTTCGCCACGACCGCGGGAATGTTAAGCAGTGTGACGGATAATGGCGATGGAACGTACCAGGCGACCTTGACGGCGCCGACAACTTTGTCCACCGCCACGGTCACGGCCAAGCTGGGTGGCACCGCGATTGCCACGGTGGGAACAGCCACCAATTCACCTTCCCTCATCGTCAGTTTCATAGCCGGCCCGGTCAGCCCCAGCGCTTCCACGGCGGTGGCCAATCCCACTACTGCAGCAGCGGACGGCCTGACCGTTTCCACGATTACCGTGACGGCGATGGATGGTTCGGGCCATCCATTGACGAATCAAACCGTGACGCTGAACGTGAGCGGATCGGGCAATACTGTATCCACCCCTGCCCCCACAGGAGTCAACGGGCAAACCACAGCAACCCTGGCGTCAACGGTGGCGGAAACGAAGACCATCACGGTCACGATTGGCTCGACGCAAATCAATGCCCAGCCAACGGTAACGTTTACGGCCCAAGGAGTGAGCGCGTACAATTCCACGGCCGTGGCGAGCCCGAATACCGGCCTCGTCGCCGACGGCACTCAAACTTCGACCATTACCGTGACGGCGATCGATGGGACCGGCCAACCGATGCCGGCGCAGGCCGTGACCTTGACCGTGAGCGGCTCGGGAAATATTTTGGCTCAATCCAGCCCAACAACCGATGCCAATGGCCAAATTACCGCGACTCTGGCGTCCACCGTCGCCCAAACGAAAACGATTACCGTCAATGTTGCAGGGACCACCATCAACGCGCAGCCCACCGTGACTTTCGTGCCCGGCGCGGCGACACAAATCGGATTCACGTCTCAACCCATCACGACACCCGTGGGCCTGACGATGCCCACCGTGGTGGTGCAAATCGAAGACCAGTACAGCAACGCGGTGCCCCAGGGCGGCGCGGCAGTGACGCTGACGTTGAATACGGGCGTGCTCTCCGGCACGAATCCGCAAGTGACCGATGCCAATGGAAAAGCGACGTTCAACGACTTGTCCATCTCTACCATTTCATCGAATCTTTATCTCACGGCCACTGCCAACGGATTTAACCCGGTGCAAAGCAGCGTGTTCAACGCGCCGCCGCAAATCTTTTACAAGCTCAACAATTCCTCGGCGCTGAACCTGGCGGCGAGCTGGACGGCAGTCGAAGGCAGCACCAGTCCCACCGGGACGGCAGGTCCACCGGCCTCCAATGGCATCGGCGCCTGGGACACCAATAATACCGGCGGCACGGTGGATATCGGCGCAAGCGCAAGTTGGTACGGGATCGTCCTCGGAGCCAACGGCGCAGTGACGGTCACCGACACCGCCGGCGGCCATACGCTGACCCTGGGCGGCGGCGGCCTGGACGGCTCGACGGCGGTGCACAGCGTGACTTTGAATAACGGCTTCGCGTTGAGCGCCGACCAGGGCTGGAAATGGACGGCCAGCGCGTTCACCCTGACCCTCGCCGGAAACCTGGACACAGGCGGGCACGTGCTTTCGATCAATGGCCAAAGCGGCAACGCCGCGGAGAAATTTAACGGCGCCATCATCGGTGCGGGCGGGCTGATATTAAACAGCAACGCGGCGGTAACACTGGCCGGCACCAATTCTTATACGGGTAATACCACGGTCAACGGCGGCAAACTCATCATCAGCACCAATGGCTCGATTGCGAATTCATCCGCCATCACCCTGGCCTCCGGCACGACGCTAGATGTTTCCGTCGCCACGCCGTTTACGGTGGCGGGTAGCCAGACTCTTTTCGCAAATACCAACGGAACCGGCTCGGCCACCATCCTGGCGAGCACGTCAGCGGGCGGTCCGGGCAGCGTGATTCTGGCTCCGGGCGCACAAGCCGCATTTACCGTAGCCATTAATGCCACGAGCAATACGGTGAGCAACAGCAAGCTCACGGTTCAGGGCGGCGTGACCCTGAACGGCAACGCGATCACCGTCAATGTCACGGGCGCGCCGCTGCCGGTCGGGACTTACACGCTGGTGACGGCAACCAACAGTTTCGTCGTCAACGGCTCATTGCCCGCGCCGGTAATCACCGGCCAGGGAATTGCCGGCGATGCCATACCGCAAATCGTCGTCAACGGCCAGAGCCTGCAACTGGTGACGAGCTTCAGCGTTTCGCCCCTGGCGATAAATAATAATTGCGGCGACACCGCGACCTTTACCGCGACTCCTGCGAACGGCGCCACGAGTTACCAGTGGTACAATCCCTCGCTCCAGCCAATCTCTGGTGCCACCGGCACGACGCTGGTGTTAAACAACACACATCCTGCTGACAGCGGCACATATGAAATCGTGGCGACCGGACCGAGTGGCTCGGTGACCAATGCAGTCACATTGACCACCACGGACACGGAACCTCCGGTCATGTCATTGAACGGCAACAGCACCATCGCCGTGCCGCTGGGTACTTCTTACACGGAGCTGGGAGCGACAGCGTATGACCAGTGCGCCGGAGACAGTCTCACGGTCACGGAAAACGGAACCGTCAATACCAGTGTGGCCGGCCAATACAACATCACTTATTCAGCGACAAATGGTGTAGGCATTGCCGGGAGCCTGACACGGTCGGTTATCGTCTTTGACTCGACGGCAATCGCCCCGGGCATTTCCATGAACCTCGATTTCGGTGCGGCTACGGATGCAAATCCCGCCAACCCGATCGCGACACCGGCCGGCTGGATTCTGCTGGCCTACGGCGATCTTTATCAGCAGCCCAATATCCAGGGCAGTCCTTCCTTCCCCAATCCCGATGGCAATAATCCGGGATTGACCTTGAGCTTCGGCAATATCAGCGGCTGGAGCACTGCCAGCGTGGAAACAACCGGAGCCAAGAGCAGCGCTGTCGTGGGTATTTCCACCAACGGCTTTATTAACTACGGTTCAAAGGGCAGCGGGTTGCCCGCCACGTTTACCCTGAGTGGAATTCCGTTTGGCGATTGCGTCTCTATTTATATTGTGGCCGGCTGGAACAGCGAGACCAACGACCCGGTGGTTGTTTTCGGCGGAGAAACCAACCTTATCACGGCAACATCCTTTGACGTTCCGCCGTCCATCGGGGAATTCCAATATGCCGGAACAGCTATCGCCACCAACGGCACAGTCAGCGGTTCGTGGACCGGTCCCGGCGGAGCCCTGACGGAAGGTGAGATCGGCGGCATGATTATCAAAGTCCAATCCATCCCGCTGAATAATCTCACGGTGATACCGTCTTCGACGGCGGTCCAATGCGGAAGCAATATGACGTTCACGGCCTCCGTCTATGGCCTGCCGCCGATTGCCTATCAATGGTATGATGACAATGGCCAGCCAATCTCCGGCGCCACCAATGCCACATATACGCTGGTGGATCCGACCGATGCCAGCGTGGGCACTTATACGGTGGTCGCCCAGAATGGCTATAACATCCTGACCAATTCCACGACCATCACGTCAGTTCTGCACACCGCGCCGCCGGTGATGACTCTCAATGGCGGCAACCCGGTGAATCTCCAAATCAATTCGCCTTACGTGGATGCCGGCGCAACGGCGTTTGACCAGTGCGCCCAGGCGTATTTGACGGTGACCTCCAACAGCACGGTGAACACTTCCGCGCCCGGCACGTATACAGTGACTTATTCGGCCACCACGGCGGACGGCACGCCGGGCACGATTACGCGCACGGTCATCGTCAGCACCATCCCGGATTTCGGCGCGAACGTGCTGATCTTCGATCCCACCATGACGAACATTCAAAGCCAGTTGGATGCGGTGTTCGCCGTGCAAAAATATAACCAGTTCGGCGCGCCGCGTTCTGCGTTGTTGTTCAAGCCGGGCAACTATTCCAGCTTGAATGTGAACGTGGGCTTTTACACCGAGTTGCTGGGGTTGGGACGAAATCCTGATGATACGGTCATCAACGGCTATATCCATTCGGACGGCGTCCTCGTAAATGAAAATGCCACCGAGAATTTCTGGCGGTCGGCGGAAAACCTCGCCGTGATCCCGACGAACAGCGCCAATTACATGATGTGGGCCGTTTCCCAGGGCACAGGCCTGCGCCGTATGCACGTGGAAGGCAATTTGGATTTGGCCAATTTCACGGACGGAAATTTTGCCAGCGGCGGCTTCATGGCGGATTCCAAAGTGGATGCCACGATGAGTTCGCTCTCGCAACAACAATGGCTTGATCGTAACGACATCCTCGGCGCCTGGAACGGCGGCGTCTGGAACATGGTCTTCGTCGGCACGTCCAACGCTCCCACCGGGACCTGGCCTGCGAAGGTTTATACGATCGTTACCAACACCCCGATCATCGCGGAAAAGCCATACCTCTATTTGGATACGAATGGCAATTACGCGGTCATGGTGCCGGCGCTGGAAACCAACAGCTTCGCCACCACATGGTCGGCCGGCCCCACGCCGGGTGTTTCCATCCCGATCAGCCAGTTTTATGTGGCGCACCCGGACACGGATAATGCCGCCAGTATCAATGCCGCCTTGAACGCCGGGTTAAACCTCATCCTGACCCCGGGCATTTACCAACTCTCCAGCAGCCTGGTGGTATCGCGGCCGGACACGATCGTTTTGGGATTGGGTTACCCGACGCTGATTCCGCAAGCGGGCACGCCGGCGCTGACCGTGGCCGACGTGGATGGCGTGAAAGTGGGCGGCCTGCTGTTCGACGCGGGTCCGATACAATCGGCTGCGCTCATGGAAGTGGGCACCAATACGAGTTCCATCAATCATTCCGCCGATCCGATCTTCGTGTACGATATCTTCATGCGCGTTGGCGGAGCTGAAGCCGGCACGACTTTAAGCTGCGTACAAATTAACGCGAATGATGTCGTGGGAGATAATCTCTGGCTGTGGCGCGCGGACCACGGAAACCCGGGCACGGTCGGCTGGACGGTGAATCCGTGTGATTACGGTTTAATCGTAAATGGCGACCGCGTCACCATGTACGGCTTATTCGTCGAGCACCAGCAGAAGTACCAAACGCTATGGAATGGCAATTGGGGCCGGCTCTACTTCTATCAGTCGGAGCTGCCTTACGATCCGCCGTCGCAGGCTGCATGGTCTCACGATGGCGTGGATGGTTACGCGTCCTATAAAGTTGCAGACCAGGTTACGAGCCACCAGGCTTACGGGCTGGGGATCTATGCGGTGTTTATTGATAGCACCAATATCAGTTGCTACAACGCCATCGAAGCGCCCACCAATTCACCGCAAGTGAACTTCCACGATATGATCACGGTGTATATCGGCGGCGATGTCAGCGGAGACGGCACATCCTCGCTCGACCATATCATTGACGGCATGGGCACCACACTTTCCGGTCCCAATTTTGCCGGACCGGCTACGCTCAATTATTTGTGGCAGAATCCTGCCTTCAATATTAATACCGGTGTAACTGCGGTGAATTGTTCTTCCATTACGATCGCCTTCCCCACGGAGTCCTGGCACACGTACCAGGTGCAATACAAGAACTCCCTGTCGGATCCGGCCTGGCAAAACCTGGGCGCCCCGGTGAGCGGAAATGACAGCCAGCAAAGCGTCACCGATTCCACCTCCGGAGCCAACCGGTTTTACCGGATTATTTACCAATAATCTCCGAAGCAAAGCACGCGAAAGACGACTGGGAATAACAGTCGTCTTTTGTTTTTTCAGGGGTTATACTACGCATCCTTGGCATGCATCCGTAGCTCAATTGGATAGAGCATCTGACTTCGGATCAGAGGGTTGCAGGTTCAAATCCTGCCGGGTGCACCACCTTAATAGCAACGTATTTAATAGCGTTTCGTTTAATTACATCTGTTTAAGCAGCCGACTTGAAAAATGTTTGTGCTGCCACTTTTTTGATTCATGGGCGGGGGTGGCGCGGAGGCGGGTGATTAAACTTATCTGATCTGATTGGCCGGTGCGATCGCGGAATTTTCGTAAAGGCGGCTCAGTCCCATCAAATGCAATCAATAGATTTGTATCGTCAAAAAATGCGCCTGCAATGTCAACTTGTCTGTTTTTACTGACAAATCAAACAAAACCATCTTAACCGCCTTATACCCATTTTAACACTTTTGGTGCCCGTTATAATGTCCATTCGGCCTAATCGTTAATGGCCATTATCATGGACCTTTAGCTTGTAATGTAGGAACCACAGCAGGATTTATGGTTCCGAGGTCCTGCTGGTAAAAATAGTAGTTATAGACGCCGGGATGGAATGAGGTGATGGCCAGAGTGTTTTCAAATTTTATCCAATGGACGGAACTATCCATGGTCAGGTGGTTGCCACCATCGGGAAAGCGAGCGCCCCTCCGTTGATGAGCAATGAAACCGGCCGTGCTCGCCCCCCATGGGTTTCCCGTTCCCTGTGTGTATTTACAAATGATATCAGACGCCAGGACCCATGTCGGCTTGGAAGTGCCTAATTTGACAGGACTCGCCGACTTGATGCCTGAATAGAATGAATTGTACCACCAATAAATCCCTCCGAAATATTGATAACCAATTTGCCATTGAGGACCGCCAGAGCCGCCAGGGTTTGGATTGTAGGATGTTCCGTAACCAGCAAGATCCGGGCAACACCAAACTGAAGCTGTATTGGTGGCGGTCACATTGAGATCAATGTCATTTGCCAGGCCTGCTTCCGGTGGGCTTACCGCTGTTTGATTAAATGTCTGGGGGACACTGGGAGGGGCATTGGAATTTGCCCCCAGCGCGGATACTACATAGTCGTTGTAATCTCCGGCGTAAACCGTCATCCCAATCCCAATCTGCCGGAGATTATTGACACACGCAGTTCGCCTCCCCCGTTCCTGTGCTGCAGATATAACAGGCAGCAATATGGCGGCTAAGATGGCAATAATCGCTATCACCACCAGCAACTCAATCAGTGTAAACGCGCTCTTTACGCCAGGAAGCTTCCCGTGCTTTGCCGCGTTACTTCGTAATATCTTCACCTTCAATTACGGGATCCATACCGTTCGGAAGTATTGTTGTTTGTTGCCAGCGGGGACGACGTAGGGTGATGCTGCACCGGAGGCCGCACCAGGCACATTAACATAAGGTCCCAGAACGTTGGTTGAGCTCTGCAATTGCGCCGTGCCACCTGTGGCCGGGTCAGTCCATAACACTTTCACCTGGCTACCTGTGTTGACCACTGCGACGGGCGGTGTCCCTGGAATCAACTGCACGACTCTAATATTATCTATGTCAATGGTAGCATTGGTGGCGTAACCAAACTGCGCCCCGATATTGGGGCTGCCTTCCGTCGAAACCTGTACTTGGATCTGGTTTACCGCCGAGACGTACTGGTTAAAAAGAGCCTGGGAGCCGCCATTATTTACTCCAATAAGACAGGACGCGCCGTCAAAAACGAATGACTGCCAGTTAGTGGTCAAGGTCAACGAAGGATTAAGATCGAATACATTTGCTTCGGACGCATTGGGCGGCGTTTCAGTGCCGGGGGGGACGGCAAATAACAAATCCGCCTGGGCTGAAACATTGGTACTGGCGCCAGGTGGCAGGTTTCCCGCTTTAGCATCGAAATAGAACCTGTATGATGCTTTGTTCGCCGAGGTCAACCCGGACGAAAGCTGATTATCCAAGCCGCCCACTCCGAAACCGGAATAACTTACGGGCGGGCTGCTGCTCCAGGATGAGAGATTCACGATATATTCAAGGGAATCGCTCCCGCCGAAACCTCCTCCCATATTCGTACTTAGCATTGCCGTGGCATTATCGGCTCCATCGCGGAAAAAGAAGCCATAGGCACCAGACGGAAATGTCGTGTCAAAATTTGCCTTCCAGATGAGTTGCTCCACCAAGGGTGTCGGAACCGTATTTCCTGTCTGCACCAATTGAATATTATCAACGTTCAATTCGCCCGTGGACGTAAAACCAAACGGGGGTGAAATGACATTCGGCCCGCTGCTGACACCCACCGTCCCCACCGGCAGGCTGTTAATTGCAAATTCAATGGTAAAACTGGCAATCGAACCGACGACTGTGGCGTTAGTCAAATCAGTGATCGGATGAGTCGCGTCGCTTGCATAACTCAATGACGACAAGGGCACAGAAATTTCCGTGTAATTCGTGCCAATATTGCCGGCGTCCCCGGTGAAGTCAAAAATGACATTTCCGCCTCCGTCTATGAATTGTACTTTCGAAACGATGACATCGGCATTGGTTAGTTGTGGCAGCAGACCCAGGACCTGAAGGTCTGCGCTGAGGATGAACGAGCCGGGTACCGCCGTAGGGGTAAGGGCCGTCATCGGGGCGCCAAACTGCGTGCCGTTTCCGACCACGGCATAATTATAGGTGTTCGCAGAATTGGTCCACGCAATATCATACGGCAGAAGGACATAATTCGGCGAAATCGAATTGGCGGACGTAGCATTGACGCCCACGCCCGGGGTAATGCCTCCGGAGTAACCAGCCAGGGATGTGCCAGTGGAAGAACCAGCCACGCAATAGCCGTAGTTACTGTTTAAATTACCTTCGCCGGCATCACCATCGAAATCTGTTTCAAGAATCAAATTAGTGGTTTGGGCGGCAGCGCCGAATACGCTTCCTGCCAAACAGAAAAGAACCAAAGATTGTTTTAGGGATTTCATAGCGGCTCCAAAAAGGTGGATTTAACACAAACATACTACATCACTTTTCCCGGTCACGAAGGCATTAGTTTCAATAAAAACTATACTTTAGTATTACATGCTGGTTCTTAGGGCAACGGATTGTGACTGGCAAAATGTGCAACATTGGTTCATAAGGTTGAGCAAAGACACCGATGAATTAACTCTACGAATGCGGACGAAAGGCAACTGATTTTCCGTAGGTTTTATTGGGGCTCGAGGCCGGCTTTCCTTTTCCTGATGGCGCAATAAATAAAAACGGAAGGTGAGCTTTCTGCGATTGAATGGCATGCGTTTTTTGTCGTTGCCTTTCACTTCGCTGTCTCACCTTCCATCAGCCTTATAGCTTTAACCCTGCCAACCAGATGAGGAATAGCGACGCGTCGTTTTTAAACGATTTTTTGCGCCGGCCTAAAAAATTTCCCGGGGGATGAATGCAGTTTGCAATTGCGCGCCGGTTAATTGTTGCGGCTTGCATCTTGATACCGGTCAACGCAGGGGCTTTTCACATGGCAGATATCTAGCTCAAAATCAGGGAGAGGATTATGAAAACCAATGCGACGGAACCAAGAAAATTCGCGCCGATCGGCCACAAACGCTGGGCCATCGGCGAAGGTTATATTCCCAAAACCAGCCAAGGGCCGGAACCGGAAATGACCAGCCATGAAAGTATCTGCGTGCTCAACGTATCGGACGAGGAGGCACATTTGCAAATTTGGATTTTTTATGCTGAGCGCGAGCCGGTCGGCCCGTATAAAGTATCCGTGGCCGCGCGCCGCACCAGGCATGTGCGCTTTAATGATTTGACCGATCCGGAACCCATTCCCCATGGAACGGATTATGCCAGCATGATCGAATCCGATGTGCCGGTCGTCGTCCAGCATACGCGATTGGATTCGCGCCAGTCGGCCAACGCGTTGATCAGCACCATCGCTTTTGCGGATGCCGAAGCGTTAATGTGATTTTTTTTCACTGGCCACCAATTCCGCATTGGCCGATGGCCGGATGGGCGAGCCGTGTTCTTTTGCATACACGCGAATGGACGCCGCGCCAAACAATAGAATTTGCGCCGAGTAATAAACCCAGAGCAGGACGATGACAAAAGAGCCAGCCGCGCCGTAAGCGGAACTCAGGGTGCTTCGCCCCAAATAGGCGCCTAATAAAAATTTTCCGGTCGTAAAGAGCAGCGCCGTGACAAATGAACCCACCCATACATTATGCCAGGCAATCCTGACATCCGGCAGCATTTTGAATATCATGGCAAACAACAGCGTGATGGTTCCCAGCGAAATCGCCCAATCAATGATGCGCCAGATGACTTCATGGGCCGGGAAAATTCCGCCCATCCATTTCCCCGCCGCTTCCAGGCCCGCGCTGACCACCAGCGATACCAGCAATAAGAATCCAATTCCCAAAAGCGCGGCGAACGACAAAAGGCGATGCCGGATAAAATTTCGCAGGCCGCCGGATTTTGGCCGCACGTTCCAGATGGCGTTGAGTGACAGTTGAAGCTGGATAAAAACCGTGCTCGCGCCGACGAACAGGGCAATAAAGCCGATAATCGTCGCCAACAGATTGGCTTTGGGCTGGTCCGCAGCGGCCAGGATGGACTGGATGGCCTCGCTGCCGTTCTGGCCAATGAGTCCATGGATCTGCCCGAATAATTCACGGTGGGCCGCCTCGGAACCGAAGACCGCGCCGGCTAATGCCAGCACCAGGATGAATAACGGGGCAATGGCAAAAATCGTATAAAAAGCGATGGCCGCTCCGAGCGAAGAGGCATTCACATCGCTCCAGATGGAGAATGCGCTCATGACATGCCGGTATAGGGACTTAAACCTCTTGACCATGCATTACGAATGCCATCACTAAGGAAAAATGCCTAATGAAAGTTGATAAAGTTACAGAGCATTTTTCTCGGCACGCACGCGCTGGTCTCGGAGGAATTCAATTCGTCCGCGATGTTCAACGTAGACACGATGATCTTTCCTTTGCCGCAAGGGATAACGCCCACGGCCGTGCCCAGTTGCATCGGATAACAATGCCACGCGCCGGCCACCAGTTCCTCACCATCCAGTAGCAGGCCGGAGCGGGTTTTGCCGTTGCTCACCACGGCCTGGTACGGCCAATCCATGGCGGTATTAACGGGCAGGCCGTCGAACAACGGATGCTGGCGCACGAAATGAAGCCCGCCGAGCCAGGCTGTGCCGATAGTAAAAGAGCCGTGATATTGCACTCCCGTCGCTTTTTGAATCAGGTCCATCCAGGTGTCAGCCCGGTCGAGAATAAGCAGCGTCGTGCCGTCGTCACGCACACGCCGGATTAATTGCTCGGGATCAGGAGGATGCGACTCGGGTTGCGACCACATCAGCCGGCACTGCGCATTCCCACGGCGATGCCAGTATTCAAGGCGGATAGCAACGGGCTTGCCGGCTTCCAACGAAATGCGACCGCGATTAATCAGGTTACTTCGCGTCCGCATATCGTCGAACAAAAGCTGGCCGTTGACCCATAAACGGACACCGTCGTTGCTCTCCGTGGCGAACGTGGTCTCTCCTGTCGCGGATGGAACAATCCGCCCTTCCCATCGCACACCGTAATTTTCCGTCGTGGTTATCCCGGAATCAGGCGTGGCGCCATCCGGCACAGAAAAATTAACCGTCGCATCCGTTCGCGTGTGAACCGGTTGCGTAAATTCGGGATCGGTAAAGAACGAAGCCGTCAGGCCGTGCTGGTCGCTATCGGGCAACAGGAAACTGTCAGCCGGTATTTCCACGGGGTTGCCTTCGTGCGGTGGCCGAGTGACCACCACCCAATCCAGCGGGCCCAGGTCGTCGCGATAATCAGCCACCTGTAAGTTTTTCTGCTGCTCAAGAAACCGGCGCACTTCCGGAGTGCTTTCCCAGGTCGCGCCATCTCCTCTAATCTTTTGATTCTTCCAATCCACCGCCAGCACCTGGTCATGGCCCGTAGCGATTACATAACCATGTTGGTCACGCAAGCTCGCTTCGATAGTGAACATACCCGTTGCGCCAATGATCGGCATAGTGCCTCCAGCGTGGAGCAATTGCCCGTACACCTCGCCACCTGCGGGCGTCACTGCATAAATGTTTGTATAAGCCATATGCCCGGCAGGACCGTCCACTTTGACGAGGAGAGTACACGGGCCGTGAACATCTTTTTCATTGATCAAATAATAATCCACGACCACGCCGCCGGGAATCTCCACAAACTGGCTTTCGGTTTTCACCGCCACATATAATGGCTGGTTGTAATAGGCCAGGATGGCGGGGTCCGCCTTGGGGTTGCGAAAACAATCCACAATCCCCGAATGGTTTTCGACAATTTCAGATTCCCATCCATTGATGGCGTAGCCGTCCGTAGGATTGTTGATGCGGATGGTCTCAATCTTGCGCCCCTGGTGATACAACGACACTGCTCCCATCGAAGTCGTCAGTGCATCGATGGTGGGAAAAGCGTCGTGAAGATTTTTTTCGCGCAGAAAATCGTCGAACTGTTTGTACCAATCCAGATAGACCTGCCCGTCCCAGCCCAGGCGTGGCGAAGCATCAAGCGCTTTCTTGATTAACGCGAGCCGCGGCGGAGTTGAAATCGCTCCCTCCTCGCCCCAGTAAACGATCTCAGCGGTATTTTTGGTGCGATTATAATACTTGTCCGGGCTCTGATAGAGGCGCTCGTTCCAAACCTCCGGACCGCCGGCATGATGAAAATCGTACCAGCCATTGTAGTGGACCGTGTCATCGAAGGGACGCATGTGCATCTTGGCTAAGTCATGGTCACTGTTGCTACCCCACGCCGAGGTATGCGTGATGGTGCGGCTCGGATCCAGCGCATGGGCATCCTGCATATCCTGAACGCGCGCATCCATGATCGCCGGATTCTGGCTGGCGTTGTCGCTGTCCCACGCTTCGTTGATCATATTAAAAATAACCAGGCTGGGATGGCTGCGGTCCCGCGCCACCATGCGCAACCACTTGTCGCGGACCATCTCATGCGCAAAAGGCGAATGCCCGCCATTGGCGTAAGCGCCTGGCTCCTCGAAATAAAGCAATCCCTGCTCGTCCGCCTGGTCGAGTACTTCCGGCTGGCCGATGCTGCGATGGAAATTCAGCATGTTCAAACCCAGCGCCTTTGCTGACTCGACTTGCTTGGCCGCCAACTCAGGCGTGGGAAAAATTCCATTGATCGGCCAGAACCCCCAGCTAATGGCCGTGCGCAGGACAATGCGTTTGCCATTGAGTCGAAAGACGGCGTTGCTGCCGACACCCTCCGGCGCGAACCAGCGGAAGCCGAACGTTTGCTGCATTCCATCCATTTCTTTCCGGCCATCGAGCAGATGCACTTCACACACGTACAGATCAGGATGGTCGAGGTCCCATACCTTGACTTGGTCACGGGGCGTCACGTGAAATGTCACGGCGTTGGTCCCGGGAGCCAGTTTTATATTTTCGACTTCCGCACTGAAAACCGGCGAACGCAGCCAACCCATGAAACTCGTTTTTTCCCTGACCACAACTTGCGCCGTGCGTTGAACCTCACTGCCCGTATCGTTTTGCAATGTGGCAATCACATTCACATTCGTTATCGCCGGCGTGTTTTGGACATAAATGTTATCTACATAAACCGGGTCGCAGGAAATAAGCTTCACGCCGCCGGTAATTCCACCAAAGCCGTGGCTCATGGGAATGGCGTTCGTCCCCCAATAGAATGGCGCGCTGTCGCGCCAATCAAAATTGCCGCCGGGGTCAGTGATGCGCACGGCCAGTTCGCAATCTTCCCCCGGCTTGGCGGCATCCGTGATGTCCACCGCAAACGGCGTGTTGCCGATGACATCGTAGCCAACCAGTTTATGATTGATAAAAACTTCCGCGCGCAGCCGCACCGATTCGAATTGCAACAACAGGCGGCGCGGCCCATCGGCATTGGGAATATGAATGCGCCGAACCCACCAGCTAACACCTTTGATGTCACCCGCCGGGCCATCGCCGTGTTGCAGATATTCCTCCACTGTCCCGGGCACTGCGACATCGTGCGTCCCGGAATTAAACGCATCCCAGCCACCGGTCGGCGGATTATACGGCAGTTGGGCGAGGTCAACCGGCGGAAGAAATAGCGGGTCATTTTCCCATTTCGCGTCTTTATCCAGCCACAGCTTCCAACCCGGGCCGCCCAAATCCGTTTCGATCCGCGACTGCCCTGCGTGGGCAACTACTGCAACCAGAGTAAAAACCGCCAGCATAAGGTGAGAAAAAAAGCGCATGACAAAAATTGGAAAAAAATTATGCAAAGATACAGCCTTTAATTTGGTCCCGTACCGATTGAGGGTTCAGCGCAAACAATCTCATTTGAATTTATCCGGCAAATCGAATAAAGATGGGTTCACCCGTTATTTATGGTTGAACACCGGAATAATTCTATGATGAAAATCTTTTCCATCCTGGCGGCGTGTACTCTGGCCTCCATCGTGGCGGCAGAACCCACCCTGACAATTGAAGCGGACAAATCCGTGGCCCAAGTCAGCCCGACGCTTTACGGCCTGATGACCGAGGAAATCAATCACAGCTACGACGGCGGCCTTTATGCCGAGCTCGTCCAGAACCGCGCTTTCCTGGACGATCCGCATGCGCCGGTGCATTGGTCTGTCATCCAGGATGCCGGTTCCTCCGCGACCATCTCACTGGATACGAACCAGCCGCTCAATGACAAGCTTTCCACCAGCCTGCGCCTCGATGTCAGCACCGCTTCCGCGGATCATCCGGCCGGCGTAGCCAACAGCGGTTACTGGGGCATTCCTGTGTTTCCATCCACGCGCTATCACGCGTCCTTTTATGCGCGCGCCACTGCGAATTTTTCCGGCCCGGTCACCGTCAGCATCGTGAGCGATGACGGTGCCACGGTTTACGCCCGCGCGCGGGTATCGGACCTGACCACCGATTGGAAGCCGTACGAAGTGAATCTAAAAACCAGCCACGGCTTAATGCCTACCGCCAAAGCCCGGCTGATTTTAACCGTCGAAAATCCCGGCACCGTCTGGTTCAGCCTCGTCTCGCTGTTTCCGCCCACGTGGAAGGACCAGCCGAATGGTTTCCGGAAGGACATCATGCAAATGCTTGTGGACATGAACCCGAAGTTCCTGCGTTTCCCCGGCGGAAATTATGTGGAGGGCGATACCATCCCAACCCGTTTTAATTGGAAAGAAACCATCGGCCCCATCAACCAGCGCCATGGTCATCGTGGCCCGTGGGGATATCGTTCCACGGATGGATTGGGATTGCCCGAATTCCTGAAATGGTGCGAAGACATGGGCGCTGAACCCGTACTGGCTGTCTATGCCGGCTATTCGCTCCGGGGCGACCACGTGAATCCCGGCCCCGACCTCGAACCGTTCGTCCAGGATGCGCTGGATGAAATCGAATATGTCACCGGCCCGACCAGCACCAAATGGGGAGCGCAACGCGCCGCGGACGGACACCCCGAACCCTATCCGCTGCATTACGTCGAAATCGGCAATGAAGACTGGTTCGACAAATCCGGCTCTTACGACGCGCGCTTCGCGCAATTTTACAATGCCATTAAGGCAAAGTATCCCCAGCTCAAGTGCATCTCCACTGTTGGGAACGAGCAGCCGTCTGAAAAACGCGTTCATAGCATCCAGCCCGACCTCGTTGATGAACATTATTATCGCAACGCGAATACTTTCCTGGATGACCGGAACCATTTTGACAATTACAGCCGCCAGGGCCCGCAAATCTTCGTCGGCGAATGGGCCGCTTACGAAACCTCTTTCCCGCCCTGGGACGGCCGGTCGCGCGGACTCGCGCCGACTCCCAACATGACTTCGGCCTTGGCCGACGCCGCCTGGATGACCGACATGGAACGGAATTCCGACCTGGTAAAAATGCAATGCTACGCACCGCTGCTCGTGAATGTGAATCGCGGCGCGCGCCAATGGCGGCCCAACCTCATCGGTTACGATACGCTCCACAGCTTTGGTTCGCCGAGCTATTACGCCATCAGCATGTTCGGGCAAAATGTGGGCGATGAAATTTTGAAAGCCTCGCTCGCGGACTCTTCCCTCTATTATTCCGTCACCAAAGACAACCCGAACGGCATGATTCTGGTTAAGCTGGTCAACGCCAAAGCCGCGCCGGAAACGCTCAAGCTGGATATCCAGGGCGCCCGCCTGAAAAACAAAGGCACCGCGATTACTCTCGCGGCTGCGCCGGATGCGACCAATTCCATTGATAACCCAACGAACGTCGTGCCTGTCACGTCCAAGGTGAAGGACATCGAATCCACGTTTGATTATACCGTGCCTGCTAATTCCATCGTGGTCTTGAAACTGAAAACGAAATAAGGGTCACCGCCAATGGTAAGACAAAGTCGCCATAATGCCATTGGCGGTGAAATTATTTGAGCCGGCAGTGCTGGGCTCGGTATATTGCGAGAATTCGTAGTTTAACGCGCAGGATAATCGAGTCGTTAATTTCCGGGTCAAACCCACAATCAAATCATTGCGGGAATAATCCAGGCCAACGGGAATTCCCGCCGCCGCATTGTTTTGCGCATAGTCTGCGCTCGAGAAATTATAGGAAAATCGCAGGCTGCTTTTCAGGTTCAGGAGGTAAGTCGCCGTCCCGTTAAACGCCAAAACATATCCCTGGTATGGCACAATGGACGGATCGCCATTGTCCGCCGTAGTGATGCGCGACTGGCTGTAAGTAAATTGCCCGGAAAAATAAAGCCGGCGATAAGGCGTGAGCGTCGCGCCGATACCATAAGTGTGCGCGTGGGAATCGCCATCGGCGATGGAGCCGCCCTCCGAAACAATTTCATTGAGGATGAAATCGTAGGCCGGGTCCGTCTTCGATGAATAATCGGTGTCATTGATTTGGTAGGTCAGTGTGACTTTGAGCCAGTTTGCCGGACGCAAGGCCAGCTTCGTTTCAAATTGGTCGCTGGTAATATTGCGAGCCAGGATAAAGCCGGGATAGCCGTTCGTCGGGCCGGAGATTCCATTGACGATATCTTCCAACTGGTTATAAACCGTGTCGCTGTACTGCCGCTCGTATTGCACGGTCAAATCACCCCATTGCCAGGGCGACGTACTAAAGCCGGTTTTCAAATCGTAACGAAAATTCTCCGCGGCGGTATTACGCTGGAGATCGTCCGTATCTTCGGCTTGTTCAATGCCGTAATTGTCTTCGCTGAACTGTGCGTCGCCGGAGACAATCGTAAAAGGAATGCGGGTATACCGGAAATTTGCGTCCTGCGACGCCTTGAAATCATCCAGGCTCGAACTCGCCGGCACCGTGGTGGCGCCGCCCAGTTCCAAATCCGGGATGCCGTCGCTGAAGCCTTTCTCCCGCGTCCATTCGTTTTGTGTACCGAGCGAAAACGTCAGGTAATTCAACGGCCGGAACAAATTGGCCAAACTGAAAATTTCCGATTCGCGGTCCAAAGTAATCTTCTGGCTGCTTAACGTATTGTTGAAGCCGATCGAAGGGATGGCAGTCGTTTGGACGAAATAATCGTCCCCCGCCAGCCGCGAATAATAAAATCCGCCGTCCAAGTACCACCAGTCCAGCAATTGTTTTTCCAGTGTCAGGGTGTCCATGCCCTGCACGTGCTGGTAGTTGTCCTTGGTATTGATAAATTCATCCGGCTGGGTGCCGCCAAAGAGAATGGACGCCTCCATTCCTTCGTTGTTCTGGCGGTAAAAATCCACCCGCGCATTATTCTCCAGCTTCCAGTCATCAAAATTTGCGGTAAGATCAAATTTAATGCTGTGGGTCTTTTCATCCAGGGATTGCGTTGCGGGGTAAATATTTTTGCCGTTGGCGTAACCCCAATCCAGGGTGGCTTCATTTCCTTTTTGATATTGATACTCGTAACCCAGCACCATGACCGGCCAGCGCGGCAAATCCAGCCCGAAATCAATCCACGCATGGCCGTTGTCCACGTACAAATTTTGGTCGAGATTAAATATCGGCGGCGTAATCGTGGGATCGTATCCGCCGTCTGTCCCGTAATACTTTCGCCATTGGTCAAACCCGGCGTGGATAAAACCGCTCTCTGTTTTGTCCAGCGCCAATTGGACATTAAGATCCTGGTTGGGAACAATCGCATGGCCGCTCACGGAAATTTTTTCGTCCGGGCTGATTTGCTTCTCCGCGGAAAAATTTTGCACTCCTCCATAAGCGCCTGGTTCCACGCCTTGAATTTCGCGGAATTTCGCGTCGTTACCGTGGACAACAAATCCTCCCGCCACCGGCTCAGCCATCAGGGTGAGGGTTTGCGGGATGTTCGTCGTGCTCCAGTCAGCGCCCTGGTCAATCCACGCGCGCAACAGGGCGATTTGGTTCGTCGTCAGCGCAGCGCCTTTACCCACGGGCGGCATCTCCATTTCCGGCACCTGCCGGGCGACGTAGGCGATCAATTTGCTTTCGCGGCTGTTTCCCGGAACGATGTCGTTCGTGTTATCGTCGCCCCCGGCCAACGCGCCTTCGCGATAATCCAGCCGGAAATCGCTTTTGGGTTTTTGCGGCCCGTGACAACTCAGGCAGCTCGCTTCGAAGATAGGCCGGATATCGCGGTCAAAATTAATTTTGATATCAGCCGGCGGCGGCAAAGTTTGCGTGATATTTGTGCCGCCGGTGGCGAACAAGTCTTGTCCGGCCAATCCCGGCAGAAAGAGAAGCATCACCGCCTGTAAAAATCTTTTGGCCGTGAAGCATTTCATTCTGTTTGCGCCCTTTTTTTAATAACGCAACCGCGGATCGACATTCGAACCATGCACCGCGGTATGGCAGCCGGACGTCCAACACGTTCCGACCTGGAGAAAGGTCGTGTGGTCCGTGTTGCCAATATAAATATGCCCCAGCGGCACGTTCGGTCCCTGCACCTGCGCGTGGCAGCGCATGCAAAGGTTGGGATCATTATCAATGAGCATCTTCTCATTGATCGAACCATGCGGGTTGTGGCAGACCGTGCACCCCTCACGCATAGCTTCGTGTTCGAAAACAAACGGACGCGTTTGGGCCTCGTGGCATTGTGAGCAACTCTGGTTTTGCCGCGCCATCGCCAGCCCGCCCTCCGGCTTGAAAATGTCGCCGCCATGCGGATCGTGGCAGTCCACGCAATTCATATGGCCTTCGATTACCGGATGATGTTGCGGCAGGTTAAATTCTGACTCCACGTCCAGATGGCATTGGAAGCACGAGGCCGGATTTTTTCCGGGGTTGATGATAAGGCTGGCACTGCCGCCGGAGCGGATATGCTCGCTGCCCGGTCCGTGGCAGGATTCGCAGCCGCCCTGCCCGTTCACCGCCGCGTTTTCAATATGCAGGCGCGAGTGCGGGCTGGTGGGAAATTTCCGGACAATGTCCGCATGACAATCCGCGCAGGCCTTGTTGCCGACATAATGCGCGCCGGGAATTTCCAGCGGAGCGACCACTGTGGGCGAAGTCGTGGAACAGGAAATTAAAAACAGCGGCGCACAGATTGAAAATCCCGCCAAAACCGGCACGGCCCATATTCGCTTTAATTTCAACAAATCCAATTTTTCGCTCGCCCTGTTCCAAAGCCACACGCCATCGCGGTATAAATTGAGAGAAAAATGAAGATGAATTGTTCCCGGAAATTTCCCGGGAACAAAATGGGAAGTCTCTCCTCTTACTGCAAAGGATATACCAAAGGACTATGAAATTTTACAAAAAAGCCTCCGTTGTCGCTGCGATCGTCGCGGCCGTCTCATTTGGCGTTGTTTTTGTGCAAACCGCCTCTGCCGCCACTACCACCGTTGCCGTGGGTTCCGGCGGGAATCATTTTGTGCCCGCCAGCGTCACAATTTCGCCTAACGATTCCGTGGTGTGGACCTGGAGCACCGGGTTTCATTCGTCAACCAGCGGCACGAACGGTGTCCATGGCGATGACAATGGAGTGCCCAGCGGTTCGTGGGATTCAGGGGTGATTCAAACACTTCCCTTTTCCTACACCAACACTTTCACGAGCGCGGGTGCCTTCAAGTATTATTGCACGGTTCATTTTAGCGTGGGAATGACGGGACAAGTCCTGGTTGCCGCCGCCAGTCTGC
>DATJXK010000168.1:0-22233 GCA_035500235.1 Pseudomonadales bacterium
GGATTGGGAACCATCCTCGTCGTCCTGGCCGTGGCCTGGATTTGGCCGGAGATCAGACGGTACGGGAAACTGGCGTAAATAGACACTGGACAAAAGTTTATACTCAATATAAACTGCCAACAATGAGCCTACTCTATTTAGGCATACCCATAGCCTTCCTGGCCTGGCGACGACGTAAGATCGCAAAATTAAGGGAGAAAGTTGTTTGGATGATTTTGCTTTATAGCGTCGGAGCGGCCATTGTTTGGCATGATCCGCTGTTTTTCGTTTTCACTACGATTTCGTTCGCATTTTTTTTGTGGGCGTATTGGTGGACTTGTCGGTTCGTAAAGCGCTTCGCGTCAATGCCGCTGGAAGAGCAGCAGTCTAGCTTTCAAAAATTTCCACCCTTCGTTCAAAACTTCCTTGATCACGAATTGAAACGATAGGCCAATAGGTGTTATCCGCTCCGCCTCCGAATCTTTCTCTTAAATCGCAATTCCATCAGGAAAAAAACGCAAAAGCAAATGGCGCTCAAAATAATCCCATCCGCAGCAATGCCGAGTCCGTTGTAATTAAGGTGTGCATTTGCGGTATTGGCAGCATGCTGAAAGCGCCACCAATCGACGGCGAAGCGGACCAGACCCAACGGCACGAAGATCACCAGGGAAAAAACCGACATCACTGCAAACATTCCCTGGAAAGTCACCATAGATCAATTCTTGGCCGAAGTCTTCGCCGTTTCAATCAACTCCCAGAACTTGGGATTTTCCTGGAGCGCTTCATCTTCGCCGTCCGTCAGGCCGGAGCGGAACCAAAAATCCTTGAGCGTGTGCCGGCTTAAAATGCGATGGATCAGCACGCCCAGTTCGTGCCGTTCGAAATAGACCCGGTAATCGCCCAGGCGAAAGCGATGCAGCACGCGCTTGCCGTATTCCAGTTTGCCGAACTGGTCCAGTTCCGTGCCCATCACCTGCTGCGGCAGCCCGCGGAAATCTCCCAGGATTTGCAATTGCAATTCCTTGGGCATCTTCGCCAGCTCCGCCGCGCTCACCGGCGTAAAAATGATTTGAAACATCATGCGAGCATTCAACGCCTCCTCTCAACTGTCAAGAATGTTCCATAGCACCGCATAAAAGCAACATGGCAGGGCGAATATCATTCTCACCCTGCCTGCCCCGGCTTTGGCAAATATGATATATCGCGGGAAACCCCCTACAAACCTTACATTGTTGAGAGTCAATGATTTAAACCCCTACACTATCGTTAACGTGTCACCTCACATAATCTAAACTGGGAGCGCGTCCCGTAGGCACTTCCGCTCATTCTATTTTTATTTACTCCGTCTCTTCCCACCTCGCCAACAACCACAGCAAATCACTGAGCCGGTTCAAAAAGATAATAATCTCCGGATTCTTCAATTCACCGGCCTGGCTCAGATCACAAACGCGGCGCTCGGCCCGGCGGCAAATTGTGCGCGCCAGGTCCAATGCCGCGGCCGTCGGCGTCGCCCCCGGCGTGGCCCAGCCCTTGAAACTCACGTTTTGCGCCTCGATTTCTTTCACCAGTTTTTCCAGTTGCGCCGTCATTTCCGGCGTTACCGCGCCAAAACCGTCTTTAGCGTAGCGCGGCAAATCCTCCGGCAGCACCGCCAATTCCCCCATCACGGTCACGAGCTGCTTTTGGATGGCTAACAAGTTTTCGGAAATGAATTTCTCCGTGGCGGACGCCCGCGCCACGCCCAGTGCCGCATTCAGTTCGTCCACCGCGCCGTACGTCTCCACGCGCGGATGGTTCTTGGGCACGCGCCGGCCGTACATCAGGGCCGTTGTGCCGGCATCTCCGGTTTTGGTGACAATGCTCACTATTTAAATTAAAAATGAAAAATGAAAAATTAAAAAGGGAAAACGAAGGCGGCGAAGTGTTGCGTGAAACATGAAACTGTTTTGCTAAAGGTACCAGACGGCCATTGACGAACGGCACCGGTTGTATATGTTGCCCCAGTGCAGCGCCTAACAGGGAGGCCTCACATAAAATCCTGCAACAGGCATTTTGCGGGACCCAACTGAAACAACTCCCTGACCATGAAGGTGAAATAAAAATGAAAACTAACATGCTAATGACGGTGTTGTCGGTCCTGGCAATTGCCACCGGCTGCGCCACACCCAGTGGCGAGAAATCAGTTGAAATGACGGCTAACGTCAAGCAGGCGAAGGAAGAATTCCTGCGGAGTGACAATACTTTGGAACCAGTCCTGGCCAAGGCGAGCGGCTACGTGATTTTCCCCTCAGTAGCGACGGGAGCCCTGGGAGTTGGGGCCGCCTCGGGCGAAGGCGAACTTTTTGAAAAGGGCAACCCACATCCGGTGGGCAATGTCGCGCTAAACCAGATGACCGTCGGGTTCCAGGCAGGCGGCCAGGCTTATTCCGAACTCATCTTGTTTCAAGACCAAACGGCGCTGGACAACTTCAAGACAGGCAGTACCGAGTTCAGTGCCCAGACATCGGCGGTGGCAGCGGCAGAAGGTGTCTCCGCGAATGCCAAATATGAACAAGGCGTGATGGTAATGACCCTGACCCAGGGCGGTTTGATGTATCAAGCCGCCATTGGAGGCCAGAAATTTGATTACAAACCGTACTAGGCTGTTTCGGCACTTCCCAATCCGGCTAAGGTTGCCTGTGACAATGGTTTTTGTTATAAAATTCCAGTGCCCGACCCGAGTTTGTTGATCCTGATCCCGGCTTACAACGAAGAGCGCCGCATCGAACCGACGCTGCGCGAGTATGCTGAATTTTTTGGGAAGAATTACCAAGGCGAATTCCAAATCGTGGTGGTGCTCAACGGCTGCACGGACAATACCCTGGGCGTGGTGCAAAAAATGTCCACCGAATTTCCGGCCATACGCGCGCTGGAATTCAAAGAGCCCATTGGCAAGGGCGGTGCGCTCATCGAAGGCCTCAAGCTCTCCCAGCACACCGACCTCATCGGTTATGTGGATGCTGATGGCGCGACGCCGCCGCGGGCATTTTACGACCTGGTTAAACGCATGGGCGAGGCGGACTGCGTGATTGCCTCGCGCTGGCTGCCGGGCGCGATCATTCATCAATCGCAGCAGACCCATCGCCAATTTGCCAGCCGCGCCTTCCACCGCATCATCCAGTTCCTGTTTGGAATGAACATTCGCGATACCCAATGCGGGGCCAAGGTGATGAAAACGGCCGCGGTCCGGAAGATTCACGACCGCCTGGCCATTGCGGACATGGCCTTCGACATCAACCTGCTCTATGCCTTGAAGCACGCGGGCTTTAAAATCCTGGAAGTTCCCACCGAATGGACGGACAAGGTCGGCTCGAAAGTGGTCCTGGGCCGCACGTCGCTCACCATGGGCCTCTCCGCCATACGCGTGTGGCTGCTTTATTCTCCCAAAATTTACTGGTGCCTGACCCCTTTGCGTCCGCTGGAAGGCTGGGTTTACAACAAACTGCGCGCACCGCAGCCATTGTCACGAACGCAACGGAAGGAACAGGAAGAACAAAGCGGGAAAAGGTGACCAGTAACATGCACGATTTGGTTGTGAGTTGAATTTCGCCGCGCCCCCTCACCCTAACCCTCTTCCCCGCACACGCGTGTGGTTGGAGGTGAGGGTAATACGAAACACGATTACGAAACGACTTCCCTGGCAGAGATGTGCGTGAGGTTTTCCACCGCCCAATCGGGCTTGTGATTTTCCAGTTCCTCCAGGGTCGCGCCGCCGGTGGCTACCGCCAGGACGCGCGCATCAATGTACCGGCCACACCGGATGTCATGCGGCGTATCGCCGATGACAAGGATTTCCTCGCCGCGCAATTTTTTGCCTAGCAGCCGGCTGCCACGGTCGCGCGCGGCGGCGGCGATGAGGTTACGGTCTTCGTTATCATCGGCAAACGCGCCCATCTCAAAAATGTCCCACATCCCGCAATGGCGCAGCTTGATTTCCGCTCCGAGCCGGATATTGCCGGTGAGCAGCCCCAGCATGGGCGAGTTGGGAAGGTCCCAAAGCCCGGTGATGAATTCCATGACCCCGGGGCACGCCCTCGGCGCACCCTGGCCCAGGATGTAATCGAGCAGATAAACGTAATGCTCGAAAAAACGCCCCGTGTTTTCCTCTGACATGGGGATTTTATGATAACTGAAAAATTCGCGAACGAGCCCGGTGTCCGTGCGACCGGCGAATTTCAATTTCTCAAACCCGTCCGTGGCGTTGAATTCCGTGACAAAAACCTTGCGAAACGCTTCGACCCCCGCACCCCCGGTGCGGACCAGCGTCCCGTCAATATCGAATAAGACCAGTTTTACCATTCCCAAAAGCTAAGGTGTTGCCAGCAGGTAAAACTGCTGCGGCCCGGTGCTGTTGAACCCATTGATAAGGGTGAACGTGAAATTGGTCCCGGTGGCAGTGTTCGTGGCGACGGGCGTCCAATTGGACGGCGGCAGGTTAGTCGCCATCAGCACACGATAGACGGCGTTGGTAACGGCATTGGCGATGTTAAAAGTTAAATCCGCGCCCGCGGGATTCACATTCGCAATCATCGGCGTTGGCAGGGGAACTGTGTAATCCGCGAGGATGGGCAAATGGTCGCTGGCAGTGGTCAAATCGGAGTAGATGGTGGAGGCGGTAAGAAAGACCGGTCCATCCGTAGAAAGATCGGTATTTAACGCGGTGCTGGAAACGACGCTGCCCTTATAAGCTACGGAGCCGTTGTTTGCGAAAGCATGGTAGGTCCCCGGCACAAACTGCAACCCGCCGGGCGCACCGAAATAAATATTGGTGGTCATGGTCTGCAAATCGTCACGGTACTTGAGGCTGTAGTTGTCTTCGGTAAGCATGACCAGGATGTTAGCGGCGGTCGTGTTCGTGCTCCAATTGATATTCGGATTGTTCGTGACGTTGAGCGGGTCGATGCCCTGGCCCTGTGGTTTGCCGTTCGGGGAGTTTGGGGCCAAAATGGTTTGATAGGCGGTCTCGACGCTGTCGGTCATATTATAGTCGCCCACGTAGATAACGCGGGCGGAGGCGGGCAGATCGATCGCCTCATTGGTGCGGATGATGGCGGCCTCGCCTGCGCGGGAGGCGGCATCGCTAAGGGTGCCGCCGGATTTGTAATGGCTCACGTAAATGTAAAATTCATTGGCCGCCGTGGGCGCGACGCCAGCGGGAGCAAATTCGTAGCGCATAGCTTCGCGGTATTCACCGGAGGCAGAGCCCAGCCGGCTGGTGCCGCCCGACGGATCCACCGGAGTTGACGCCACCAACTGTACAGTGAGCGTATTATAAACAACGGCGTTGGGGCCGTTTCCATCCGCGACATCACCACCGCTTTCGGTAGCCTGGTAGGGGCTGTTCGCGTACATGCCCGGCTTATTGTAAAAAATGTTTAACGCGTTCACGATGGGCGCGACGGTGATGGAATTGCCGGTGGTTTCTTCCAGGGCAAGAATGTCCAGCGGTTGCGCGGCGTCGCCGGCGACGTTTTCTTCGCCGATGCCTTCGAGCGCGCCGCCAGCGGCGAAATTATTAGTATTGCCCGGCGGCGCAATCAAACCCGGTAACGGATAAACGGCACCGTTGATGTCATCCTCAATGTTATAGGCCGCGATGCGGAGCGTACGCGTCTGGGCGCATAAAAAACTGGTTGAAATAAAAAGCAGGGCAATCCCGGCAAAAATGCCCGGCGCTAATTGGAAATAACTTCTCTTCACGTTGGCAAAATGGTTTTCAGTTCGACAGCTGATTACTTTACCCCAAAAAACTATGTTGTGCGTGACAATGTGGAAACATTTCTCCTCCATTCCGCTCAACGCTTTTGATTATAACTGGTTAGGGAATACTTCTGTCGAGTTAATTCAGCAGCGCGGGCGAGCAAATGTTCCTGCGAAGAAAAATCATTCCAACTAATGGAGAAGAATTCCGACGCCACCTCGCGCATGGCAATTTCCCAATCGCCGCGGCCGAGTGAAACGGGCGGCGGCTGGACGGAGCCCTGGATCAACAGGCCGAGCTGGTTGCGCCGTTGCGCGGCGCCGGCAATTTTTTTGCCATGCCAGAGCAGGTCGAATTTTTCGTGACCGATAAAACATTCGCCGGGAATATCGGGGTTGCCTGCGGCTGTTTTTTGGGACGGAGCCAATTCGGTTGGGATCTTTAATTTCGCGAACGCGCGCTGGATCCATTCGTGGATGCGCCGGTAACTTTCAATGGCTGCCAGCGAGTACCATTCATGGCCGGGTGGCGCGACGAAGCTATAGGTCCAGTCGGCATCGTGCGGCACAATACCGCCCCCGGTGGGCCGGCGCACGAGCGGGCGCAGCAGCGTGGCGCGCTCTACGCTGGAATATTTTTGGAAATAGCCAAATGTGGCGGCCGGTTCCGTCCACCCATAAAACCGCAGCACGGGTGTTTGCAGGCGATGCGCGAATTCGAGCAGGGCTTCGTCGAGCGCCATATTGAATGCCGCCTCGCTCTTGCCGGAATTGAGAAGGAGCCAGGGGTTCATTTTAATGGATGCCGTCTGTCGTCTGCCTTTGAATTTGCGGCAACAATAAGCATCCGAAGGCTGTTCCCTCTCCGCTCCCATCCAATGGGAGGGGAGAGGGTAAAGGGTGAGGTGAGGGTCGGTTTGCCTTCATCGCTTTAAAGCTTTAACCCTTTGCGGACTTCAGCCTTTGCGTTAAATCTTCTTTCACCCCGATTCGCGGGCACAGTTTGAGGACTTCGCAATTGGCGCAGTCCGGCTTGCGCGCGAAACAACGGCGGCGGCCATGCCAAATCAGCAAATGACTGAACAGCGTCCATTGCTTTTGCGGCACGAGTTCCATTAAGTCGGTCTCGATTTTTTCCGGCGCACGATGATTGGTAAATCCGAACCGGTGCGAGAGCCGGCCCACGTGGGTATCCACGACGACGCCGACGTTGATATCAAAGGCATTTCCCAGGACCACGTTGGCCGTCTTGCGGCCGACACCGCCGAGCTCGATCAATTCCTCCATCGTTTGCGGTACTTTGCCGCCGTGCTTTTCCACGATGTCTTTGGAGGCGGCTTTGATATTGCGCGCTTTATTTTTGTAAAAGCCGGTGGTGCGAACGTCATTTTCGAGTTCGGAAATGTCCGCATTTGCGAACTCGTCAGCCGAGCGGTATTTCTTGAACAGGGATTCGGTGACAATGTTGACGCGCTTATCCGTGCATTGCGCCGAAAGAATGGTGGCAATCAAAAGCTCGAGCGGGTTTTGGTGAACGAGCTCGCAGTGCGCCTCCGGATAGGTTTTTTCCAGGCCGGCGACGATTTTTTTCGCGCGGGCAATTTTTTCTTTGGCGGTTTCGCGCATGGCCTCCAAGTTTAACCATGAAGGCACACGGGCACGAAGAGAAACTTCGCCTTAGAATTTGTAACCAATGGCCATGACCAACTGCAAGTCGTTGCACACCCTGCCTGGAGCCGGCCGGTTATTATAATTGTCATCCAGGTAGCATTGCAGTTCGAGGGTTTTGCTGGCGGTCAGGTCTGCAGCCACGCCGATTTCAGACGTGATGATGTAGTTGCTGATGTTTCCGAGGTCAGGATCAATTTCCGCCTTTTCCCAAAGACGGGCGCGGTCGCTCAATTTCTGGTTGAATTTTTCCGCGGCGCGCATGATGGCATACGTTTCCTCGTCTGATCCGACAGACTGATTAATGAAACCGGGGCCAAGTTCGGCGCTTAAATCTGTATTGGTATTTTTGATAAAATAATAACCGGGCCCAAGGCTGAGAGTGAGCCGGTAGTGGATGGAGGCCAGGTCATCATGATAACCGTCCGCACGGCCAAATATGTAGAACCGGTCTTTGAGGCGGTCCGTGAGCAAAAAACGGTTGTATTGGCCAAACAGGTCCGCATTTTGAGCGGTGGTACTGTCAGTTTTCACTCCATTTGCGGTGGTCTGGGCGGTGCCGTAGGTGACGTTTCCGCCAAAATTCCACTCATCTTTGTCTGTTTTGCGATCCACTGCGGCCACCACCGTGGCCAGGGTCGTCTTGCTGTTTCCGCGCGTAATCGTAAGACCGGCGGACGCGGCGCCCGTCCATTTGGGCGGGGCATTCGTGGTAGCGGTGGCAGCTACCGGATCTGCGTAAGTTGAAAAAGCGGTGGCCGCAAAAAGCGACACCACTACCGTTTTGATGATCCGAGTAAAGTTTTTCATAGGTCCAATCCGGGAAAGACTTTACACGAATTGAATCCAAATTCGAGAAAAAAAATTTGAAAGACTGCTTGGCAATGGACGGGCTTTAACAACCAAACCATCACGCCGGTGTTTACTTCTTAATTGCCATGCGCACGCTAAAGCTTGTTGCCGGGATAGGTTGTTTCATTGTGGCTCTTTATTTCATCTTCCTCGTCGTTTCATGTTTACTGTCTGATTTTCCCTCAATCGCCTTTTTCTTCTCTATTCCCGCTGCTCTGTTCAGTTTTGTTGGCTTGCTTTTGATTTCAAATCACAAAGGCCCCTTGTCCAGAAAAAGCAAAGCCGTGTTTGGCGGCCTTATGTTTCTTCTCGGCTGGTTTATTTTTGCAGTCTTGATTCCCGATCTGGTCGCATCGCGATATGTAAGCAATGCAAATCCTTGCATAAACAACCTTCGCATACTTGATGGGGCAAAAAATGAATGGGCTTTGGAAACTGGCACGCCCTATGGAGCACTGGTCACCGCAAACGACCTTACTCCTTACGTACAACTTGATTCAAAAGGGCAACTGCCAAGATGTCCCCAGGGAGGAACATATATCATCGGCCGCGTCGGGGAAGACGTTCGGTGTTCTCTCGGGACGTCCAATTGGCCATACCGCCACACCTTGTCAGACACCAATTATTTCAGCACGTGGACCAACCTCAAAGAAGCCTATGCAACACTTTTAGGCTTTCACGATCCCAAAAAACCGTAGGTTAGCACTTACACAAATCCGGCTCTTCGATCTTCTTGGGTGGTTTGTTGCGCGGCGTGCCGTCGGCGTTTTCGGGATACTCGAAAATTTTGCCTTCGTAATTGCGCACGAGCACACGGCCCGCGTTGCGGCACAGGACGTATTCGGGATTGATCGGCACTTTGCCGCCGCCGCCGGGGGCGTCAATCACATACTGCGGCACGGCGTAACCGGTCGTGTGGCCGCGCAGTTGCTCCATGATTTCGAGGCCTTTGGCGACGCTGGCACGCAAGTGCGCCGAGCCGGAAATCAAATCGCACTGGTAGAGATAGTACGGTTTCACGCGGCACATGAGCAGCTTTTGCACGAGCGACTTCATCACAAACACGTCGTCGTTCACGTTCTTGAGCAGCACGCTTTGGTTGCCGAGCGGGATGCCGGCGTCGGCAAGGCGGCCGATGGCCGCGCGCGCTTCGGTGGTCAATTCGCGCGGATGGTTCGTATGCACGCTCAGGAACAGCGGATGAAACTGTTTCAGCATCGCGCACAGTTCGGGCGTGATGCGCTGCGGCAGGAAAATCGGGATCCTCGTGCCGATGCGCAAAAATTCGATGTGCGGAATGGCGCGGAGTTTGTTCAGGAGAAACTCCAGTTTCTCGTCGCTGAAGAGCAAAGGATCGCCGCCGCTCAGGAGCACATCGCGGATTTCCGGATGCGACGCGATGTAAGCGATTTGCTTGTCGAATTCCGGATGGAAATCGTAACCGCTGGCGTTGCTCACCAGGCGCGAGCGCGTGCAATACCGGCAATAGCTCGCACACCGGTCCGTGACCAGGAACAGTACGCGGTCGGGATAACGATGCACGAGGCCGGGCACGGGCGAGTGCGAGTCCTCGCCGCAGGGATCGCTCATTTCCCACGGGGCGGTTTGAGTCTCGGCTTCCTTGGGGATGACCTGGAGGCGGATGGGACAGTTCTCGTCCGCCGGGTCAATCAGGTTAAAAAAGTATGGCGTAATGGCCAGGGCGAGCTTGTGGTTGGCCAGTTTCGCGCCCGCAAATTCCTCCGGCGTGAGCGTCGGCAAAAACTTTTGCAACTGCTCAACAGTGGTGATGCGGTGCTTGAGCTGCCAGCGCCAGTCGTTCCAATCCTGGTCGGATACGTCGTGCCAAAAGCCCCGGCCGGCGGATTTAAATTCCTTTAAATTCTGGAGTTGACGACCTGATGGCGGCTCCTCTCCGCCCAATATCTCAGTCTGCATATAATGTTGTTTTGAACTATACGGTCGAATCGGGCGGTGTCAAGTTCGTGAAGCGAATTGGTTTACGCTCAAAACCCCTTTAAAAGTGGCCTTTATCGACTTTTTTTGACTTTGGCATAAAAAATGTCACCAAATTGGTTACATTTGGAGTCTAATTAAGCGCCAGCCGGGCCATGACGCGTATCATTTAACAGCGAATTCCTCTGCCTTTTTGGATACCCTTGATAATGATTGACCGTCTGGGAAGGTGAACTGCACCATTCACGGCGTCATAAAAATAGGGTCCGGCAAACAAATAATTATTTAGATGATGAAATCGGATTTTACGAAATGGCTCTTACTTTCCGTGATGGTTTTGCTGCTGGCGTGTTCATCGGTTTTGGCGGATGTCTCCACAGTGATGTTCCAGAATAATATGGTGCTTCAACGGCGCATGTCTGTGCCGGTTTTTGGTACCGCTTCACCCGGTGAGGAGGTCACTGTCACGTTCCGTGGGCAGACCAAGACTACGCAAACGGGTGCCGACGGCAAATGGCAGCTCAAGCTGGACCCCATGGAGGCGGGAGGTCCCTTTGAAATGATCATCAAGGGCCGGAATACCTTGTCCCTCACTAATGTGATGGTCGGCGAGGTCTGGTTGTGTGCCGGCCAGAGTAATATGGGATATTCCATGAAAAAGATCGGGGGACAAAATACCAATGCCGCAGCCGGGGCAAATTTTCCCGATATTCGCATTCGGACGATGGCGTATCGGCAACGTTCCCAATGGGATGTCCTGACCCCTGACGTATGCCTGAAGTCTTCGGCCACCGCTTATTATTTTGGCACGAATCTCTATCGCAACCTGGGCGTCCCGGTGGGGCTGATCGTTTCTTCCAGTCCCGGCACGGCCATCCGGTATTGGCTGGATCCGGCGACCATTGCGGCCGACCCAAAGCTGGCTGGTCAAAAATCGGTGGGCAAATGGTATAATGAACTGGTCAGCCCGGTGATCCCCTACGGCATCCGTGGAGCCATCTGGTATCAGGGTGAAAGCGATGTGGGCGGCAATGCGCAGGAGTATCGGTCGCGATTCCAGTCGTTGATCAATCACTACCGTAAAAATTGGAACGAAGGGGATTTTCCATTCATCTACGTCCAGATTGCCAGCTTCGGTACCAACGAGCCCAATGCCGGGGCGGCCAGTCCCTGGGCGGAATTGCGGGAGGCGCAGACGCAAACGCTATCCTTATCCAACACGGCCATGGCGGTGACCATTGATATCGGAGCGGTGGGCTTTCATCCCGAAGACAAATGGGATCTCGGCAAGCGCCTGGCCTTGCCGGCCCTTCGCCTGGTTTACGGCCGTACGAACATTCTGGAATACAGCGGTCCCGTGTTCCGCTCTGGTGAAGCAAAGGACGGCAAGGCTTATCTCCATTTCGATCACATCTCTGGTGGATTAATTGACAAGGACGCCAGCGCTTTTACAGGCTTTGCACTATGTGGCGCCGACGGTCAATGGCGTTGGGCCAGGGCTGTCATCCAGGATGACACAGTGGTGCTGGCCTGTGACGAGGTTAAGGATCCAATGCAAGTACGCTATGCATGGGCCGACTATCCCATAGCCACACCCCTTTATAACGGAGCTGGATTACCAGCCGTCCCTTTCGAGGCCGAACTCCAGCATTAAAGCACAATCATTCCCGCTTTTTGCCACTGGAACTTGGCTCCTGGTTATTCACGTGCCAAGGTCACAAAAATATATTTGACAGTAACACTGTCAAATGTTAGAGTGTCCGCATGACGGGTGAATTTTCATTGAAAGAACTGGCCGCAGCGGTGCAGGCATGGTCGGAAAAACATCACATTTTTCCCGCCAACGGGCAGGCGGCTGAGGAAATTACCGAAAGGACCATCCGCTATTACCGGACGCTCGGGCTGCTGGATCCCCCTTTGGGAAATTACACCAAGACATTCTCACAGAAACACAAACTGCAATTGATCGCCATCCGGCTTTTTCAATCGCAGGGATTGCCATTGCGTAAAATCCGGGATGAACTCTACGGCAAAAGCCTGGATGATTTAACGGCCCTGGAAAAGCAGGCAACCCGGCGCGGCCAGAAGGCGGCGCCATTCACCCTGCCTTTTCTGCCGCCGGCCGCAGATGAATCATGGTCGGTTTCCCCGCTCGCCGCGAACTTCCTCCTGGTCTCGCGAAATAATTGCCAGCTCCCACGCGCCGTGATTGACCAGATTAACCAATTGATCTCCTCCGCCGTCCCTTCCGAAACCATGACTGATTCAAAAAGGAATTAATATGAATATACCCGATTTAACACGGACCAGCCGGCTTGGGCTGTTTGCCATCATCGAATCAAGGCGCGTCGCGCTTCCCTTAAAAGGAGTCGAGTGCGACTTCACGATCCGCGGCGGAGTGGCCGAGGTCTGCATGACCCACATCTACCGGCAGGAAAACCATGCGCCGTTTGATTGTGAATATTTATTTCCGTTGCCGGCCGATGCCTCCGTTTATTTCTGCGAAGCGGATATTAACGGGAAAGTAATTTCCGCCATGGTGAAGGAACGGCAGGAAGCGCGAAATCTGGTTCACGAAAAGAAAACCAGTGGATTCCGGACGGTCCTGGTGGAATCCGAACGGGACAATCTCTTTACCCTGGGGCTTGGCAATGTGCAGCCGGGCGACGTGATTATTATCCGGTTGAAATATTTTCAGACTATCCGCGCGCTGGACCAAACGTATTCAATCGAAATTCCCTTTTGCCCCGGGGTGCGCTACATCCCGGGCAATCCATTGCTGCGCGCGAATAAGGGCAAGGGCGTTATCGATGACACCGATGAGGTGCCCGATGCCTCCCGCATCTCGCCACCGCGCATTGACGCCTGGCATCCCGATGCCGCTTACGTGGATGTGCGCGGCAGGCTGGACGCCGAATATGCCGGCCTGCGGACACTGGCTTCGCCAAGCCACTCGATCAAAGTCTCTTCGCTAAAAGAAGAACTCACCGTCACGCTTTCCCGCAAAAGCGAAGTCCCCGACCGCGACTTCGTTCTCCGCTGGCAGGAAATCCAGGCCAAAAGGATCGCTCCGCGCGCGTGGACTTATCAAAAGAACGGCGAGACTTATGCGCTGCTGGAAATCCGCGCGCCACGGCAGGCCCAGGTCCGGCAGACCGCCATTGATTTCTATTTCCTGGTGGACCGCTCGGGTAGCATGGGAGGGCAAAAATGGCTCAAAGCGGTGGAGGCGCTCCAAAGCTGCGTGCGCGTCCTGGGACCGGACGACCGGGCCATGATCACGCTGTTTGAAAACTTCTATCGCGACTTTGCGGAAGAGCCGCTTCCCGTTGCGCAGGTAGTCGGAGACCCCTCATTCCATGGATTGCACCAGATGGGCGCCGGCGGTGGCACCAACCTGGCGCCCGCGCTCCAGCACGTGTTGGAAGTCGCCGCTAACAAGTCGAAAGATCGCGTAAAAAACCTGATCCTGATTACGGATGCGCAAATTGGCAACGAATCGGCCATTCTCGATTTGATGCGCCCTGCGGACATGGCTGTGCACTGTTTTGGCATAGACATCGCACTCAACGACGCCCTGCTGCTTGCGCTGACCCGCCAGCAGGGAGGCACGTTCCATTCCCTGAATCCCAGTGACAACATCCAGGCGGAAGTGACCAAGCTCGGAAAGACGCTGAGAGAACCCGTGCTGTTCGATCTTAATCTGCCCGCTGCCTGGGAACCTGCCGACGCTAAAATTCCTGACCTGTATGCCGGGCAAACTCTTTACCTGAGCGCCAGGGCCTCTGGTAAGAAAGCACTGAAGCTCACCGCGCGGTCGGCTGCCGGCAAACGTGTGTCGCTGGATTTTCAAGCGCACCCGGTTTCCCAATCTTCACCCTCTCTTCTCTGGCATAAAACACGAATCCAGCGTTGCCTGGCCGAAGGACGGAACCAGGATGCCATCGCGCTATCGGTCGCCAGCAACCTGCTGTGCCGCCTGACAGCCTTTGTCGCATGGGATGAATCTGAAAAAGTCATGGTGTCCCGCCATGAACTGGTTCAGCCGGCCATGGAATTGTCTGGAAACGTGGGCCTCCATACCGGCAGTTTTACGTGTCATATGGTCAATCCTGCATTGAGGGGTGCCCGGGAGAGAGACACGAAAAGGTTTATGCAGAATCCGAACGTACGCCGTCTACACCCACCCGGCCGATTTGACCAGGTCGCGGGAATTCTGCGCGACGATTCGGTGGTAGCCAGGGTTTTCATCACCAATCTGCAGACTGCCTGTGGCAAACTTGGCGGCGATGACTGGAAGGAGTCCGTTGAAATGATTGCTCATTGGATAACGGCAGCCACTGGCAATGAAATCGAACAACGAATTGACGCTATTGATAAATGTATCGTGAGGCTAAATATCTACGCCGGGCTTAAGGCCACGCTGGAAGCGCCGGGCGATAAAGACCAGTTCCTTAAGTACTTCAGTACATACCGGGTGCAGGTTCGTAACCTTCCGGGGCTATGGGATATGGCCGGGAATGAATTAAAAGAGATGGAAAGCATCTTTCAGCTTATAGAAAAGGTCAACGAATCAACGACCCAAGAACAGTTTGAGTCATTGGCGAGGCAAATCCGGCAAAAGGCCATCGAAATGCTGAAGCGCTTTGCCGGGCTGGCCCAATCAAAAACACCGGAAATTGTGCCTTGATTAATTTAAGGATCACCAAAAACCTCACACCTGTCGAAGAATTCAAAAGGAGCCACGCGTGGCCGTGAACAACCAGGAGTCAAGTTCCGATGCCAGTCAGGGGTGGATCATGCTAAAATGTCCGTTGCTTGAAAAAGTCACGGACATTTCGAGATAGCGACCGGAGGACTAAACCGTCCAGAATTACAAACCAGCTGACCTGCTATTCCCCCGCTCCTTGGGGATGTAAGGACCGGGGTGAGGGAGAGCTATACTTTTCCGGACGTCAGTCCGCGCTGGTCAATATTCCGATTTCTGGCTTCTGGTTTCTGAACTCTGTTTACCACAGGCTTCCCAAACCTTTTCAAACCTTCCCCAACCTTCCCAAGGATAAAATTAACCATCATTTTTTCTGCCTTGTCCCTCAATCCTTGACGCAATACGCAAAACGTACCACACCTCCATTCCATCAAACACCAGAAATACACCTTTTCCAACCTATGCCAGCTACCCCCTCCCCCTATGAGAAATACCTAAAAATGACTCCATTTCTTCATTTTCCCCTGGCCAAACGTCCCAATAACGTCACCCTTTTGGCTTGCTTTTTGCCTTGTAGCAGGGAACAATCGCCGTCCTTTATGGATACGAACGACGCGGCGAGTTTAATGTTCAAATGGTGGCCGCAAATTGAAGCGAATAAAAACCGGATTATTACCGGGACAGTCATCGTCGCGGTGCTGGTCCTTGGCTATTCCTTTTACTCCTGGCACAGCCAGCAAACCCAGATTGACGCCGGGACCGCCATGACCCAGGTCCTGATTTCGGTTCCGCCCGGCACAGAGCCTTCCCAGGTGGCGGGCCATTACCTCGGCATTTCGGATGAATACGGCAGCACGATGGCCGGCCAGCGCGCGCTGATGCAGGGGTCCGCAGCGTTATTCATGGCAGGCAAATTCGCGGACGCGCAGAGCAGTTTCCAGCGTTATTTGGACTCGCATCCGGACGGTGAATTTTCCGGCCAGGCCGCATTGGGCGTCGCCAAATGCCAGGAAGCACAAGGCAAACTGGACGCCGCCGCTGGCACCTACGAACACGTCATCAACGATCTCGCGGATGAAGAAGCGGTGATTAACGCGCAATTCTCGCTGGCGTTGATTAACCTCGAGCAGAAGAAATTCGACAACGCCCAGCAACTTTTTCAGAAGGTCATGCAGGTGGACCGGTTTGGCGCGCTGGGCAGCGAAGCCGCCCAATACCTATATAGCATGCAGTCCCGCACGCCCGCTCCGGCGTCAACCGCTGCCCCGGTTCTCACACCGGCAACGGGAACTCCCGCTCCTGCGAAGGCCGCTCCATTCAACTTAAGTCACTAATCACTAATCTATGAAGTTAACCATTATCGGAACCGGCTACGTCGGTTTGGTCACAGGCACCTGTTTCGCTGAAGTCGGCCACCAGGTCATTTGTGTAGACAACGACGCGGCCAAAGTAAAACTGCTCCAGGGCGGCGGCATTCCCATTTATGAGCCGGGCCTGCAGGAGCTGGTGCAAAAGAACGTTGCCGCCGGGCGGCTGTCTTTCACCAATAATACAGCGGAAGGCGTGGAGAAATCCGACGTCATTTTCATCGCTGTCCCCACGCCGCCGCAACCGGACGGCTCGGTGGATTTGAGCTTTATCGAACGCGTCGCGCGCGACATCGCCGCTGCGATGACGTCCTACAAGATTATCGTGGATAAAAGCACGGTCCCGGTCAAAACCGGCGAGCGCGTTTCCGAAACCATCAAGCGCTATTGCAAGGCCAAAGTGGAATTTGATGTGGTCAGCAATCCGGAATTTTTGCGCGAAGGCTTCGCCGTCGGCGATTTGATGAAGCCGGACCGTATCGTGATCGGCGTACGCTCGCAACGCGCTGTGTCTGCGATGACCGAAATTTACACGCCTTTCAAGGCGCCGATCATTGTCACGGATATCAATTCCGCCGAGCTCATCAAGCACGCGGCGAATTCCTTCCTGGCGCTGAAGATTTCTTACATCAACGCCATCGCCACCGTCTGCGAAGCCGCAGGCGCGAATGTGCAGCAAGTGGCCGAAGGCATTGGTTTGGACGAACGCATTGGCCGCCGTTTTCTTAACGCCGGCATCGGTTTCGGCGGCAGTTGCTTCCCGAAAGACTTGAGCGCGTTCATCAAAATTTCTGAACAGGTCGGTTACGAATTCCGCCTGCTCAAAGAAGTCCAGCGCATCAACTCCGAGCAGATGGACCGCTTCGTCAAAAAAATCACCGACACGCTCTGGGTTTTGCGTGACAAAAAAATCGGCGTGCTCGGCCTGGCGTTCAAGCAGAACACGGACGACGTCCGCACCTCCCCGGCCATTGACTTGTGCCAGCGGCTGATCAAGGAAGGCGCGGCCCTGCGCGTGAACGATCCCAAGGCGATGGACAAAGCCAAGGCGCTCCTGCCGAATACCGGCGTCACTTACGTGGACGACATGAACGCCGTTCCTGAAGGCTGCGACGCATTGGTCATCGCCACCGAATGGGAAGAGTTCAAGGCGCTCGATCTGGACCGCGCGAAGGCTGCGCTGACCCATCCGATTATGTTCGATGGACGCAATCTCTTTGACCCGGCCGAGATGGAAAAGCGCGGCTGGATTTACAAGAGCATCGGACGATAACGGAGACGCCCATGTCCGCCGGCCCACGGCAGGTTATTGACGTCAGCGCCGCGCTCATCTTTCACCGGGGCAAGTTGCTCATCACCCAACGCCAGGCGGATTCGCATCTCGGCGGCTTGTGGGAATTTCCCGGCGGCAAGCGCGAACCCAGCGAAACCTTCGAGCAATGCCTCGCGCGCGAAATCCGCGAAGAACTCCGGATGGAAATCGCCGTGGGTAAATTATTCGAGGAAGTGACCCACGCTTACGAAACCAAGACCGTCCATTTGAAATTTTTTGTTTGTGAATGGACTGGCGGCGAACCGGAAGCAATCGGTTGCGCCGCGTTTCAATGGATCCGCAAAAACGAACTTGCTGATTACAAGTTCCCCGCAGCCGACGCGCGGCTGCTGGAAAAGCTGGCGGCCAGCGGACTCTTTTAAGAGTTCGTGCTGGTTACTGGTTGTACCGTCGATGGAGGAGGCGGCGTCATGGCCGGTGGCGGAGGAGGCACCGGGCTTGTCGCCGGCGCTTCCGGCGGGGCATTCGTGACGCTCGATTCAGCGGCGGGAGCTTTCTTCTTCTTATGCGATGCCGTCTTGGCCTTGGCGTGAGTGCCGAAATACACTGAAGCCGCGTCCAGGTTCGCACCGTCCTGGTCAGGCTTGTAATAGCCGGTCACCGGCTGGCCTACGACGCCATCGGCCAAAATCGCCGGCTTGTCGTCCTTCATAATATGCGTTTCAGAAGTGATTTGAAAAGTGCGGCTGCCAACGGTCAGGGTCATCGCATTGGTATCGATGCCATCTACCGTGCCATGAAACGGCGCGCCGTGCTTGGCTTTGACGGGCGGTGAGTTGGTGGCGTCCTGGCCGTACGAGAGCGCGGGCAACGCCAGCAGGCCGGCGGCGATTAAACCGAGAAGAGCGATTTTGATTTTCATAAAGTTTACGGTTTTAAAGAAGGACGGGGAAACATAAGAAACGGTTACACAGGCGGCAACTAAATAGTAGCACGAGGGAAAACCGGCCTATCGGAAGGTCAGTTTTGGTCTAATTTCTGCCGGAGGGCGTCGCGGCGTTTGAGCCAGTCGTGCCAATCCGGTTCCCAGGCTTCACCAGCCAGGTTCTTTTGCGCCTTGGGCCAAATGGCATCCAGGATCTTCAATTCGCGTTTGGCATTGGCAGTATCACCCCATTTCAAATAGGTCTCGCCCAGGTTCAAGATGTTTTCCGGATCGTCGGGCGCAAGCATCGCGGCATTTTGAAGAAATTCCAGGGCGTTATGCCGGCTGCCCAGGCTCAACGGCCAGCCCGGCGCGTCCCGATAAAGCAATCCCAGGCTGCGGTCGGGACCCGCAAAATCAAAATGCTCGTCCAAAGCCGCCGCCGCCTGCCATTCCCGCTCCATTTCGCGAACGAGCCGGAGGCCGTGGAACGTTTCGGATTGCGCAAGCTGGCCGAGGTTGAGACCCATATAGTAATGGGCAGCCGCGCTGTTGGTGATCAGAAGCGATCGCTGGCAGGCGTCGATGCCCTGCTGGGAGATCATGGTGTTTTGAGATTTATTGGTGGCCCAGTTGGCCCAATCATAGCAGGCTCGGGCAAATTGCCATGCCACGACGGGGTTGTTCGTTTGCGATGAGTATTCGGCGAGCGCCTTCTCATAAGTGGCCCTGGCGCGCTGGGCAAAAATTTGCTCCTGCCCCGTGATGGCCAGGAGAGTCTCCGTTGCCGCCAAAAGAATCCCCAGGCAAAGGCTAAAAACCCAAAACCGCCACGGTAATGGTAATGATGTTTTTCGCCGGTCAGATTTTCCGTTATTTTTCATGTCGCGCCCCCGGGGCCCAATGGAATTAATCGTTTAATTCGGTTGCCATCAAGCCGAATTCCGATATAATAACGATGTGAGATTAAATTGGAAAGTTATCTGGCTGGCAATCCTGCTGCTCCCGCTGCCTTTTTTAACCGGCGGCTGTGGCGGCGTTAATGCCGGCACGACTGTGTCGCCGGCGACCTTTTTCCTGCCGGGCCTTTTGCGCAATGACACGGCGCCCGCAACGAACGCGCCGGCTGTTTTCTCCCCGTCTACCGCTTTTGCCTCTGCGACCCGATAATCTCTATGCGATTTCCTTTCGCGCTGACAAAAAAAATTGCCAGTCACATCATCAAACACAAGCTCTGCAAGACGCCGAAGTTTGCGATGGTGCTGCAATTGGAACCCCTTCACACCTGTAACCTCACCTGCACCGGCTGTGGCCGTATCCGCGAATATTCCACGAGCCTCAAGGACATGGTGCCGCTGGAAAAATGCCTCGGCGCTGCCCTGGAATGCGACGCGCCCATGGTGAGCATTTGCGGCGGCGAACCACTGATTTATCCGAAGATCGAAGAATTGATTAACGGCCTGCTCGACCAGGGCCGCGTCATTTATGTCTGCACGAACGGAATGTTCATGCGGAAAAAAATGAAGGATTACCTGGCGGCCATCTATTCGCCGGAGGTTGAGCCGAAGCTGAAAAAGCTGCTCGAAGATAAATTAATTTCGGACAAAGAGGCGGAGGCGATTCGCGCGGCCGATGCCACCGCCAAAAAGAAAGTCGTCATCCGCCCGACGCAATGGATGTACTGGAACGTCCACGTGGACGGTTTGGAATTTACCCACGACCTGATCGTGGAACGCGAAGGCGTGTTCAAGGAATGCGTCGCGGCCATTCGCATGGCAAAAATTCTCGGTTACCAGGTAGCCACCAACACGACGGTTTATAAAGAAACCGACGTCCAGGAAATCGAGGACATGTTCAAGTTCCTGTCATCGCTCCAGGTGGATGGGCACACGATTTCGCCGGGCTACGATTATGACGCGGCCAAGAAAGACATGGTCAAGCGCCTGGGCAAGGATCCGAAGGACTTTTTCCTGACGCGCGACATGACGCGGAAGAAATTTGCGAAGATCGAGGACTGGGGCAAAGCCTTCACGATTTTCGGCACGCCGGTTTACCAGGAATTTCTCGCGGGCAAACGCGAATTGACCTGTACCGCCTGGGCGATTCCGACTTATAACGTCCGCGGCTGGAAGGCCCCGTGCTACCTGATGACCGACGGCCATTACAACGGCTACCAGGAAATGCTCGACAAGGTGGAGTGGGACAAATACGGCGTCGTGAACGGCAAAGCCCGCGACCCGCGTTGCGAGCATTGCATGGTACACTGCGGCTACGATCCCAGCGGCGCGCTCGGCACTTGCTATCAGCGCGGTGACAATTGGAAAAACTTCAAATTTAATTTCTGGCCCAGACCGGCAGCGTATCCTTATTCGCCGGAACTGGAGAAGCGCGCCTTCAACGGCGTGACCATCGGCAAAGGACATTTGGCCGAAGCCAAGGCAGCGATTAATTCACCGGCAGCGGGTGCGCGCGGCGCATTCTCGCAAAAGGAAGAAGCGCACGTGGGCAGCCATTGCGGCACCACCGAAGCAGACGCACAATAAAAGTGGTGAATTTTTATTTGCCGGAATTCTTCCGGTAATATAATTGGTTAATTCATTATGCGACCAACAACTCAAATCTCCACGACGGACTGGACTCAATCGGTTGACCGCGATTTGCAACAAACCGCAGTCGCCGCGCTCGAGGACGGCTCGGTTTTGTTCTTCCCACAATTGGCGTTTAAGTTAACCGACAAAGAGGCGCGATTCCTGACGCCGGAACTGGTGGGCGACGCTAAAAACGTCAGCTATGATTACGCCACCCGCAAGATCAGCCATTGTGCCTGCTCCGAGGCGGATAAATTTGAGGTCGTCGAAATGATGCATCGTTTCTCCGGGCAGGCCAAAGCGCTCGTGGAAAATCTCCTGCCTGATTACAAGCCCAAGCTGAAAATGGGACGCTCCAGCCTGCGCCCGGTGGAAGCCGCGGGACGCGCCTCCTCCTGGCGCAAAGACGATACCCGCCTGCATGTGGATAGCTTCCCCTCCACGCCGCTGAACGGAAAAAGAATCTTGCGCGTGTTCACCAATGTGAATCCTTCCGGCCGCCCGCGAAGCTGGCGCATCGGCGAGCCGTTTGAGCAGGTCTCGGCGCGATTCGCCCCCGCAGTCCCCTCGCCTGCGCCCGGTTCCCGGACGCTCATGCAGTTGTTTCGCGTCACGCGCGGACGCCGCAGCCTGTACGACCATTATATGCTCGCGCTGCATGATGCGATGAAGTCTAACGAGGATTATCAACGCACCTGCCCGCAAAGTAATTTCGATTTTCCCGCGTTATCCACCTGGATTACGTTTACCGATTCCGTCCCGCATGCGGTCACCTCGGGGCAGCATCAATTTGAACAAACGTTCTACCTGGAGGTGGACGGAATGGTAAATCCGGAAAAATCCCCCCTGCGCATTTTGGAAAAGCAGCTCGGGAAAAATTTGCGGGCTTAAATAATTTAGATGAGCAAAACACTTTATCTTTCACCACCGTCGTTCGACGGTTTTGACGGCGGCGCCGGCGCGCGCTACCAGGCACGGCGCGAAGTCACCTCCTATTGGTATCCCACATGGCTGGCACAACCGGCAGCGCTCACGCCCGGCTCGCGCCTGCTCGATTGCCCGCCGCATAACGTGGACCTGGCCCAGTGCCTCGCCATTGCGAAAGACTACGATCACGTCATCATCAATACCTCGACGCCGTCGCTGAAAAACGATTGCAAAGTCGCCGAGGCCATCAA
>DATJXK010000169.1:0-3351 GCA_035500235.1 Pseudomonadales bacterium
CGGGGCGATGCCATGCTCGCGGGCGGCAGCTTCATGTTTTTCGTTTCCACGGATGTAGAGTAGCCCGCCGTGGACCTTCGGGTGCAGGGTTTTTACGCGGCCATCCATCATTTCGGGGAACCCGGTATGTTCGCTGATATCTTTGGCGGGCACGCCGGCTTCACGGAGCATTTTGGCAGTGCCGCCGGTGGAGAGGATTTCGATCTTTGCCTGCGCGAGGATTTGCGCAAAGGCGACCAGGCCCATTTTGTCGGATACGGAAACGAGCGCCCGTTGAATTTTTGCCATGCGCCAAAGTTCCTGAAGCCATTGCCCGCGTCAATCCAAATGAAAGCGCAAGTATTTAAGAATGTTTGGGCTTATTGCTATATTAAAATTCTTTCATTTTGGCAGTTGACAAAAGGGTGAAGTACGTTGAGTTTAAGCATAACTGGAATTCCAATTCAGCAGGCATTATGATTTCTAACGAACGACCATCGCCGTACGGACGGCGGGCTTACGCCCAGCAGCCACGCCCCCAAGTTCAGGAAGATACGCTTAGGAACGACAAAGTTCAGATCGAACGCAAAACGTTTCTCTTCGCTCTCAAAGAAAACCCACGTGGACGGTTTCTACGAATTACCGAAGACGTGAATGGGCGGCGCGATAATATCATTATCCCGGCCACCGGCCTGGATGAGTTTAAGCGCATTTTTGATGAGATGGTGAAGGCGGCGAACGAAAAGCCGGCTAAGCCAATCGACGGGGCGCAGGAGTAGAGATCCTTTGGTCGTGTTGCTTATTGCCTAAGGCTTAGTCTTTGGCCGCCGTTTTCGGTTTTCTTGGCTTGACCTTTTTGGCATCTCCCCAAAGTCCTTCCAAATCGTAACGTTCCCGGGCATCGGTGCGCATGACGTGCACGATGACGTCGAAAAAATCCAGCGCCACCCAGGCAGTCTGCGTTGAGCCGTCGACGCGGATGGGACGGATGTCATGTTCATCGCGCAGCTTGCCGGTGATTTCCTCCACGATGGCGCGCAAATGGGGCTCGCTCGTGCCGGAAGCGATCACAAAATAATCGGTAACGGATGAGAGGTCCCGCACGTCCAGTATGACAATGTTTTCCGCTTTTTTATTGTCGGCAAATTCGCGACAGAGCAGGGCCAGTTTTTTTGAATCCATAATTACCGTGTCAATTTAACCGTCCGCCGGGCAAATGGCACGAATATTCAAAGATAAACCCCGGCGTCACGAATCGCCTCCGCCACGAAAGGCGGCACCATGGTATCAATCGGCTGGCCGGCTTGGACGCGTGCACGGATTTCTGACGAGGAAATTTCGAGCGGAAATCCTTTCAGCATGCGGCCCTGGAATGGCTGGGGAAACTCAACCGCGGTTTTGCCCAGGCGGGGAATGGCGGCAAATTCGGCGAGTTTGGCCAGTTCAGTGGATTCGGCCCATTTATTTAGGGTAGGGACATTGTCCGCGCCAATGAGACAAAACAGCTTTGCATGAGTAAATTTTTTGGCATAGTCGCGGACGGTTTCGATGGTGTAGGAAACCCCGCCGCGCCGGATTTCCTGGTCGTCTACGGCATAATTCGTTTTACCGGCCAGCGCCAGGCGAAGCCAGCGCAGGCGCATTTCCGCGGGGGCGGGTGGAGTTCCTTGTTTAAAGGGAGACTGGAAGGCGGGAATAAAAAACAGCCTGTCCAGTTCCAGTTCCTCCACGGCTGCCTGCGCGACGAGCAGGTGGCCAAGATGAACCGGATTGAACGCGCCGCCATACAGTCCGAACCGCTGTTGCATGTTAAAATTTTAGATTTGAGACCAGCTTTTGGCGATGGAAATCCGGGGAAGAGAAATTAAAACGTTGAATATCAAAATCTGTTGGAACATAATTACTTATGCATCGTTCACGGGGCGCGTCAGCCCGCAAGTCACCGAAGAAAAACAAGAACACTTATTGGAGCCGCAGCAAGATTACTACCCGCCAGCGTGAGATTCTAAACCGTCATCCCGGCTGCGTGATCTGGCTCACCGGTTTTTCCGGAGCGGGCAAATCGACCATTGCCATAAGATTGGAGCAGGCGCTTTATAAATTACGGCGGCATGCGTATATCCTGGATGGCGATAATATTCGCCAGGGCCTTTGCTCGGACCTGGGTTTTTCGCACGATGACCGTACGGAAAACATCCGGCGCATCGGGGAGGCGGCGAGATTATTTGCGGATGCGGGAATCATTTGTATCGCCGCGTTTATTTCGCCTTACCGGGCGGATCGCGACCTGGCCCGCCGGATTGCGCCGAAGGGGAAATTCCTGGAAGTATATGTTAACGCGCCTTTGGAAGTTTGCGAAGAGCGCGACCCCAAAGGGCTGTATGCCCGCGCCCGGGCGGGGAAATTAAAGAATTTCACCGGTATTTCCGCGCCTTATGAACCGCCGCTGAAGCCCGAAATTAAGCTGGATACGAATCAGTTGAGTGTGAACGAATGTGTTGGCATTATTCTGAAACGCCTGGATAAACTTTTGCCGGCGGCCAACAAACGACGATGAAAATCAGTGGATTTACCTTTTTGCGAAACGGGCAAAAATTGGGATATCCATTCGTCGCTTCCATCCAATCCATCCTGCCGCTGGTAGATGAATTTGTCATCGCCCTGGGTCCGTGCGACGACGATACGGAAAGAATGCTGCGGGAAATTGGCGACCCGAAAATCCGAATCATCCCGACGCAGTGGAACGAAGGCATCCAGCCGGGCTATAGTGTGAAAGGCTTTGTCTACGGCCAACAGAAAACCATCGCGCTGTATAATTGTACGGGCGACTGGGCGTTTTACCTGGAAGCAGATGAAGTGATTCACGAAACAGATTTGCCCAGGATTCGTGGCGCGATGGAAAAATATTTGGGTGATGCGCGCGTCGAGGCATTGGCGTTTGACTATCTGCATTTTTACGGCAATCAAAATACGATTGCCTGGTCGCCGGCATGGTACCGAAGCGAAGTGCGAATCATCCGCAATACCATTCCCGCGTGGTCGAGTGAAGCGCTCTATTTCAACGTGGTGGTGGACCACAAAAGGTCCCGTTACCCGCGCGCGGCACACACGGGCGCGACGATTTATCATTACGGGTGGGTGCGGAGCGAGGAACAGATGAATTTAAAATCCGCTGCGGTGCTGAAATATTGGGAGAGCGACACGTCTCGCACGATTGACTACACGCAAATTGACCCGGCCGCGTTAAAATTATTCAACGGCGCCCATCCCCAAGTGGTGCAAAACTGGCTGCCGAAAGCCGATGGCCTGTTCCAAGCTGATCCTAATCATTCACTAACCTCGCGGGAAAAAAAGCATCGCCGGATGCTGAAG
>DATJXK010000170.1:0-20037 GCA_035500235.1 Pseudomonadales bacterium
TCTGGTGCTTATTCCATTGCCGTGAACGACGCTGGCAACGAGGCGCTGGTATTTATGCGGCCACAGTTCAACTCCACCCCCTATACCAGTTTAAGTTTCTGGGCGAACGGCGGCAGCTCGGGCGGCCAGTTAATCCAGGTGGGGGGAGCTTTGGATGATAATAATCAGCCGTCGCGCCCCATTTTGGCGGCTTTACCTGCCAATACCTGGGTGCAGATTACTGAGCCTCTGTCTGTGCTGGGTGTGGCCAACAAACCCAACGTGACCGGTTTTTACATCCAGGGAAATTCCGGCAGCAGCCAGCCGACATTTTATATAGATGACATCCAACTCATAGGTGCAACTCCTCCCGCTACGATTCACCTTGGCGCGGACGCCGGACAGACATTGCAATCTGTGGATGCGCGGCAATTCGGCGTGAATACTGCCACATGGGACGGCAGCCTTGGAAACGCGTCAACCCTCCCGCTGCTCCAGCAAGCCGGCATTCGGGCCTTGCGCTGGCCGGGTGGTTCCACTTCGGACGCTTACAATTGGGCGAGTGACCCGTCGGGCAACGCCACCTTCCAAAGCCTGGCAAAAAATCTCGGCGCACAGGTTTTCACCACCGTCAATTACGGTTCTGGTACTGCGGCAGAAGCCGTCGCCTGGGTGCTTTCAGCCAACAAAACAAACAATTGCAATTTTAAATACTGGGAAGTTGGGAACGAATGCTATGGCTCGTGGGAAACGGACAACCACGCCATCAAACAGGATCCCTACACTTATGCCACCAACGCTGCGGCGTACATTACGCAGATGAAAGCGGCCTTCCCGTCTGTTCCCATCAAAGTCGGTGTCGTCGTGGTGCCGGGCGAAGACAGTTCTTCCAACAACGCGACCCACTTCGCCATCAATCCTCGTACCAGCGCGACTCACTACGGCTGGACGCCGATCGTTCTCTCCACCATGAAAAACTTGGGTGTGACACCGGACTTCCTCATCTATCATTTTTACGCACAATACACGCCGTCCGGCCAGGGCTACTATGTTGGTTCGCCGGACAGTGATCCAATCTTGCTCCAGGAAGCCGGCAATCCCTCGCCCTTGAATTGGAGCGATTGGGCCAGCGCCTCTGCCAGCTTGCGGCAGCAACTCACAGATTACATGGGCACCGGTAGCAGCAATGTGGAACTGTGCGTCACCGAAAATAACAGCGACGCCGGCGCCATGGGCCGGCAATCCACCAGCATCGTCAACGCCCTTTATCTCGCGGACAGCACCGCCCGGCTCATGCAAACCGAATTTCGCTCTTACATCTGGTGGGATTTGCACAATGGCTACGAAACTGACGGCAATTTTGACCAGACCATCTACGGCTGGCGGCCTAATGGCGATTACGGAATCTTGAACGCCTCAAACACGCCGTACCCGACCTTTTACGCGGATAATATTTTGGAATCCTTTGCCAGGGCAGGGGATTCTGTGCTCTCGTCTGCGAGCGATAACCTCCTGTTGTCCGCCTACGCCGTTCGCCGTACCAACGGCGCGCTCACGATGCTCGTCATTAACAAAGACATGGTCACCAATTTGATGGGCCAAATTACGCTTACGAACTTTGTGCCCTGGTCAACTGCCACCATCCAGTCCTATGGCGTCGCGCAGGATGAAGCCACCCGCACCAACGGCCCGGCCGCATTACAGGTCGTTGTTACGAATACCTACGCCTCAGCGGCGGCGAGTTTTAGTTATAATTTTCCCCCGATGTCTTTGACTCTTTTTACTTTTGCCCCTGGCCCCGCATCGCTCTCCGTGCAGGCATTCCAGCCGAATCAGGTAAATCTGCTCCTGCAGGGGCAGCCCAATACCTCCTATATCATCCAAAGCGCGCCCAACCTTCCCGGACAATGGACATCCATTTCCACCAATACGCTTGTAGGAACCAGCACTAACATTTCTCTATCAATATCGCCAAACCAACCCGCCCAATTCTTCCGCGCGATCTGGCAATAGCCGATACGGTTGGTTGGTGGAGCCCAGCGCCGTAGGCGCGACATGTTTGTAGACAAAAACCGAAAAATTTTCACAAGCTCCGTTAGGAGCGGCATTTTCTGCATACGGGGCGATTACATTCTTTGAAAATAGCCCAGCCATTTATGGCTGGGTTTGCATTCCACACCAATTCAAAGTCCCGCAGGGACGGCAGAACTTGTTCTTACGCGTGAATCCGGCCCAATTTTGGCGGCGTCGCGATTTGCTTTTTTCGTTTCTATTATTCCTGCCCCGGTCTTCTTAAAAAAATAATCAAGGGCATCCGACGCCAATTTGATCGCCAGCGCCAAAACTACAACGTGTGGTCGGGGGATAAACATAATTTGTCCTTGGTTAATTTTCTAGGTCCAGCGCCCAATCCGCATGACGCAGTTGCTCGCGCACTTTCCGCCGCTCATACCGATTCGAAAAATGCCTGATGACGGATCGGACTGGTCCGCTTCGGGCACTGATAACTGCTGCCGTTTGTTCCCGCTTTTTCTGGTTTAGTGTTAGTTTCATAGTTTTGGATCGTTCAAATAACAGGAAGGGGCTATGCGCCACGGACAGCGGAGAAGATTCGCCACCCGCGGCGCGCCCTCCTTTTGGTTTGAAAATGATATTTTAACGGTTTCATTTTGTTCGCATTCCTCCAGTCGTCCGGTTGGCCTTTTTCTCGGGAACTCTTTTAAAGCTTCAATAACGATAGAATAAGTCGTATATGCGACTAAGTCAATAGAATTTTTGCAAAATTTTTTGACTTTTATTTGTTTGATAAATATAGAATATTTCATTAAAGACGACTTTAATGGTTGTATTTATATATGTAATCGCCAAATTTATAATGTGCACAATTTATTTCAAATATAATTTGCCTGTGTCACCGAACCTTCCTAATATCCGCTTAAGCGACAACGCTGTTCTGATAAATCAAAGGTGCTGACTGGTCCACTGGAAGCTTCCCTCAAGACGAAATTATTTCGTTTTGTTCACAAACGTAAATCACTTTAGCAAACGAAAAATTAATTATGAGCAATGCTACCGGAATCCGATTAAGCCTCAGTGCATCCGCCGCGCGCAACCTCGCCACCGCGACCGTTACCGTCCCGCAATACACCGAAATCACGCCGCGCTGGCTCCGCAAATTACTCCCATGGGTGGATGTGGATGGCGGCGTCTATCGCGTCAACCGGGTTGCCCAGGCGGCCAAGGGCGCGCCGGCCAACGAATTTGGCGAGGTCAAAGTAAACCTGTTAACGGTGGACGGTGGCGAACCGAAATTGCCCAACACGTTTGTCGACTACGAAGAAGACCCGCGCGAATATCATTTGAGTACCATTCAGACCGTGCTGCACACCCACACCCGCGTGACCGATCTTTACAGCAATAAAATTGACCAGCTCCGCGAGCAGATTCGTCTCACGGTCGAAGCCGTCAAGGAACGCGAGGAATGGGAACTCATTAACAGTCCCGATTTCGGCCTGCTCAAGGAAGTGGATCCTTCACAAACGATCAAGACCCGTAACGGTCCGCCCACGCCCGATGATTTGGATGAACTGCTCGGCCTCGTGTGGAAGAAACCCGCCTTCTTCTTGGCGCATCCCAAGGCCATTATCGCCTTCGGCCGCGAATGCACCCGGCGCGGGGTCCCGCCGCCCACCGTTCATCTGTTTGGAACGCCGTTTATTACCTGGCGCGGCGTGCCCTTGATTCCCAGCAACAAACTCGAAGTAAAAAAACATTCCTCCAGCATCCTGCTCCTGCGTGTTGGTGAAGCCGAACAGGGCGTGGTGGGCTTGCAAAAAACCGGGGTCACCGGTGAAGTCGAGCCCGGACTCTCGGTTCGTTACATGGGCACGAACGAAAACTCCATCGCGTCTCATCTCGTCACTCGCTATTTTTCCGCCAGCGTACTGACTCCGGATGCCATTGCCCGCCTGGATAACGTCCTGGTGAACGAGTACCATGAGTACCATTGGAAATAATGGCCCCGGTCCAGGCGTTGAATCGCCGGTATCCGATCAGCCGCATTCCGACCTCATAACGCAACTGGTCAAGGAAGCGTTTTCGGAAAATTCGCGTTCTGCGAAACCGTCGCCGACGGCGATTCCGGAAATTCCTGATGTGCCTGCCTTGCCGTCCACCGAATCGCCTTCGTGCCCATCATCCATGCCGTCAGTGCATCCTACCGCGCAACCTGCCGCGCCCAAACTGGCGGAGCCGGAAAAACCCCCGAGCGGTGCACACGCGCCGGAATCCGGGGATAGTTACGCCTTCGGCGAACCGCGTTGCAATGGCAGCTATCGCCCGCAAGGCAATCGTCCGGACACAAAAACGGCCAATGCCAATCCGCTGCTCGGAATTCCCGAAGCCGAATCAGTGGCTACTCCCGAATATTATTTCTTGAACGGCAGCAATCCCTCTGGCAAATCGCCGGCCACTTGCCAGCCCTATTCACCCACCGTTCCACCGGTCCCCAAATTTGATCTCGACGGCGTGCGCCGTGATTTTCCGGCGCTGCACCAGCTGGTCAACGGTCGCCCGCTCATCTGGCTCGATAACGCCGCCACCACTCACAAACCGCAGGCGGTGATTGATGCCACCTCGGAGTTTTACCGCCGCGATAATTCCAATATTCACCGCGCAGCCCATACGCTGGCCGCGCGTTCCACCGAATTGTTTGAAGCCGGGCGCGAGAAAGTCCGCAAGTTTTTAGGCGCGGCGGATGCCAAAGAAATCATTTTCGTTCGTGGCACGACGGAAGCCATCAATCTCGTCGCCCAAAGCTATGGCCGTCGCCACATCGGCGCAGGCGATGAAATTATCGTCAGTGAACTGGAGCATCACGCGAACATCGTCCCCTGGCAATTGCTGTCCGAACAAGTGGGCGCGACCTTGCGCGTCATCCCCATCAACGATCGCGGTGAATTGATCCTGGAAGAATACGCCCGGCTGCTCGGGCCGCGGACGAAATTTGTTTCCGTCGCCCACGTTTCCAATTCGTTGGGCACCGTCGTCCCGGTCGAGCAAATCATTGCGCTGGCCCACGCGCGCGGTGTGCCTGTGCTGGTGGATGGAGCGCAATCCACTCCTCACCTGCCGGTAAATGTAACGGCGCTCGATGTCGATTTTTATGTCTTCTCCGGACATAAAATTTTCGCGCCCACCGGCATCGGCGCGCTTTATGGTAAGGCACCCCTTCTTGAGGCCATGCCGCCATGGCAGGGGGGTGGCCATATGATCAAGGATGTCCGGTTTGAAAGAACGGTCTATCAACACGCTCCCGAAAAGTTCGAGGCTGGCACGCCGGACATCGCCGGCGTCGTCGGACTTGGCGCAGCCATTGATTATTTATTCACCATTGGCATCCCGGCAATAGCCGCTTACGAGCATGCGCTTTTGGAATACGCCACTCAGGCGCTCGCAAGCATTCCCGGACTCTGGCCTATCGGTACCGCCGCCAACAAAGCTAGCGTCCTGGCTTTTGTCATTCCCGGTATTCCGAATGAAAATATTGCGCGGAATCTCGACCGGCACGGCATTGCCGTTCGCGCCGGCCATCATTGCGCCATGCCTGCTATCCGGCGTTTCGGACTGGAAAGCAGCGTGCGCCCCTCGCTGGCATTTTATAATACGCGCGAAGAAATCGACCTGTTGGTCGGCGCATTGCGCACATTAAAACGCGTTTAATATGAAAACAATTTCTATCTTCGAATTGCAAAAGCTGCTGGCCGCCCAGCCGCAACTGCCTCTGTTCGATGTCCGCACGCCGGTTGAATTCACCGAAGTTCATGTTCCGCAGGCGCAAAATGTCCCGTTGGACGAATTGCGTCCGGGCGCGATTCAATTCCCCAAAGAGCAGCCGGTATATCTTCTCTGCCGCACGAGCAACCGTGCGACCAAGGCGGCAGAAAAATTGGCGAAGGAAGGCTTTGCCCAGCCGGTCGTCGTGGAAGGCGGCACTCTCGCCTGGGTTGAGGCGAATTTGCCGGTCGTTCGCGGCACGGGCAAAGTCATTAGCCTGGAACGCCAGGTCCGCATTGTTGCCGGTTCGCTGGTCTTCATCGGCGTGTTGCTGGGATGGTTTGTTCATCGGGCTTTTTTCGGTCTGGCCGGGTTTGTCGGCGCGGGGTTGGTTTTTGCCGGCATCACTGATTTTTGCGGCATGGGTCTGCTGCTGGCAAAAATGCCATGGAACAAAAAGGTGCCTCAATGAGTGAAACATCCTCCAGCGCAACTGACACCACCGTCGGCACGCGCCGCCGCGATGCCGTATGGATTGCCGAACTCGTGGACGCGTCCGTGAGCGACTTGCTCCGCTCGTACGCCAGCGCCGGGGGACTGAATAATCGCGATGTGAGCAATTTGCCCTCCAAGCGCGCTGTCGGGCAGATGTGCGAAGACTTGCTGCAAATCATTTTTCCGGGCTTTCATGATGACGATGCAGTCCATCACAGCTCAGTCGAAGAAGTCACCGCCGCGCGCCTTTCCAATGTTGTCAGGCAATTGGCCGACCAGGTGCGTAAAGCCGTGCGTATTGGCGATCCTCATAAGCCAACCGGACGGACGCCGCCCATCATTCGCAAATTCTGCCAATCACTTCCTGAAGTCCGGGATCTTTTAAAGACCGATATTGAAGCCGCTTTCGACGGCGATCCCGCCACCCTGCATCGGGAGGAAGTCATTCTCTCCTATCCTTTCATCGAAGCCATCGCCATCCAAAGATTGGCACACCGCCTTTATCATTACGGCGCGCCCATTGTGCCGCGCATGATGACTGAATGGGCGCACAGCCGGACGGGAATTGACATTCATCCCGGAGCCAGCATCGGCACCCATTTCTTCATTGATCATGGCACCGGCGTTGTTGTTGGCGAGACCTGCGCCATCGGCAATCACGTCAAACTGTATCATGGCGTGACACTCGGCGCGCGCAGTTTCGCCAAAGACGATGCCGGGAGCATTATTAAAGGCGGGAAACGCCATCCCGACGTCGAAGACCACGTCACGATTTATCCTAATTCAACCATCCTCGGCGGCGAAACCGTTATTGGAAAAAATTCCACCATCGGGGCCAATGTATTTTTGATGCACAGCGTCCCGCCGCATTCCCTGGTGGTGTATGAAGAAAAACAACTGGTCATTCGCAATAAGGCGGCCAAAAAAAGTCACGACGCCCTCGATTGGGCTATTTAGGCATATTAATTTGGCTCGGGCCCGCCCTCCAAAGCCTTGATGGAGTTGCTTGCCGCGCCGTAGTCCCGCTTCGCGAGACGAAGCTGGGCGTGCCGCGCCGAAGTCAGACGTAGGCGGATGAACAACTAGGAGTCAAGTTTCGGTTCCGGCCATGGACGACTCGTGCTAAAATGCCCATTGCTTGCCACGTTTCACGTGGCGTTCTTTGACATACGTAGTTGTGAGACATGGTAGGGCCGCGCTGCGTCGCGGCCGTCTGCTTGTCCAGCAAGCTCAATCGAAAGCCCCATCAGGGGCGGCATATTTGTAGCCTCCTGTTCTTTTCTGAACTGCCCACCGACCATGAACCTTTCTGTCCGGCGCAGCCGCAAACCTGATTGCGAAGCCGCGCGTTAGCGCGGATCTGATTTGCGGCCAATTTTGCCTATGAGCCTTTGTGCCGGTTCATGGAAAGTAAAATATAGGCGCGAGCCCATCCATATACCGCGACCACGGTGCGAGTCCGCGAGCGTATCCGCTGTTATTTCCGGTCTCTGACCTCCAGTCTCAAAATCTTACGGAAGGTTCAACCTATCTTCTTTTGCCTGAAGCAAAAACCCTTGTAATTTGCAGTTTCGGAAGCCTACGGAAGGGATCCCCTCGGGGGAAAGGTAGCTCCTGTAATGCCTCCTTTAACGTTAATGTTAAGCCTTAAGTCACTGATTATCAACAATGTTAAGGATGCTCTCCACTTTGTTAAGGCTAGTGTTAAGCCTTAAGTGTTTGAGAATCAACAATGTTAAGGATGTTAAGCCTTTCCCGCGAATATATCATTTGTGAGCCGGTAAGTCATCCTCGTCATACTTGACGCAACATGGAACACGCAGAACGCATCACTACTCTGTTACACTTCGTAAGTCTACGGAAGACCAGGAGTCGGTTCATATCACTCCCAATTCCTTCAACGCCTTGCCCGCCCCCGACAAATTTTCCGGTTTCATCTCCGTATAATTGCGCGAGAGAATGATGCCCTGTGCGCCGCCACTGAAGGCAGCTTTGACCGCCAAACCGATGCTCTCCGGCGTACAATGGCCCTCGCCTTTTTGCGTCGGCACATCAATATCCACTCCCGGCCAGATTTGGACGGAATGCCCGGACACGCTGTCCACCGAACGCCTGGTCTCGCGTTCAACGTAACCGGCAGAAAAACCCGTGGCCGCCAGTTGGTCATAGGGCGCTTCATCGTAGCCCAATTGATCTAATAATGCGTTGCACGCCGTTGGTGGAGGAAGATCGCCCAATACGGCTGCGTGCGCGCCTTTCACATAAGCTGCGAAGCGTCCGCCGGCGACATTGTTATAAAGGGCAGGGCGAATGAAATCGGAATGGGCCGCCAGGTCGGTGAGATTTTCCTCCGCGCGTTGGAAAGGGCTGAACGAAACATTCTGCCAGACATGCCACCCGATCTGCAGTTTGGGATTGGCGGACTTCGCGCGTTGATAGATGGCGGCCTGGAACTCGTGGCGGCTCGTCACCCAAAGATTTTCCCAGGCCAGCGCTTCTGGATATTGGAGGAGCAATCGCCAAAACGTCGCGAAATGTCCGTCACGCGGTTTTTGACCAGTCCTACTCGCACGCACAAATTGTTCCGAGGCATCGTATCCGGCGCGGGCACGTTCCACATCAATGCCGCGTTCTTTGCCTTTTTTCTGGCAAAACTCGCAAAAGCAAGTCGTGCGGCCCGGATCCTGGACGTCGCTTTGGGAAAGCAAAAGCGTGTTGAGAAAGCCGCTCTGGCGTTCCGAGCCCCACATGATGCCGCCGATGTCATACGAGCGCGCATAATCTTCAACGAGCCCAAGCGTGAAATTCTGGTACTGTGGATTATTGAAGCACGGACCACCGGGATGGCCGGTCGTTTGCCGCCCGTGATGATCCACTTCGTAAAGCGATTTCCAGTCCGGAACTGTAGCAGGCATGGAGTTGTCTTCCAGCACGAACGGAAACAAGCGAATGCCGTGCTTCTGCGCTATTGGAATCACCCGCTCGAGAATATCCACATCACCAAATTCCGGCGCGCGCATATCCTCAAACGTCAACGGCGTGTCGTGATAATACTGCATGTGCGGCCGCGCATAATTGCCGCCGTGAAAAGTCGGGCTCGGGGGTACGCCCGCGCGATGCGGTTCATGCGTGTACATGAAGGGAAACAGCGCATTCACCCCGGCGCGTTCGCGCATGTCGGCAAAGATTGTGTCGAGGTCGTTTTGCGCGAGGGGCGCGATACTGATGGGCATGGCCACCATCGTCGGCGCTTTGGCAGCAGGCGCGGGGTCGGCGTGAAGCGGATCGATTCCAGTGGCGATCGCGCCGGTGCTGGCCACACCGAGCTGGATAAATTTTCGGCGGTTCATGTGATGAGTATTTCATGAACATGGCCGGATTCCATAATAATCCTTCTCGTCCTCCTCCTCGAACCAAACCCGGCTGGACAAAAATGGGGCGGCTGATAATGCTTTTGCATCATGAAGTGGAAACCAATCATCTTTACAACCCTGGGCATTGTCGTGGTCGCTTTGCTGTTTTTCCCGACACAGATATATTTCCTGTTCTATCCGCACACCCAAAATGACGTAGTGATGCAGGTCTTCAAAGACCGCGAAATTTTTTCGGTGATTCAAACTCCTCAATCCGTCACCGCACAGTTGCTCCATTCAAAAAACGGCGGTTCGGATACATTGGCTGGATATACTAAAGACGCCCTGGTCGGGCTTTCACCCGAACAAATTCAGGCCATCCAGAAACTTCTTGAGAAGCCGGCATCCTATAGCTGGGGCATCGGCAATAATTGCATTCCAGACTATGGCGTACTGCTGAATTTTCGTTTGCAAGGCGATACTGTGCGCGTGGCGTTGTGTTTTAAATGCAATATGATGGGCGTCTTTGAAGGCGACGATGACGGTGCAGCTCAAATCAATCGTGAATATCTCTTCGAGCCCATGCGCTCGCAATTGATTGCCATCTGCAAACAGATTTTTCCCAATGATAAGGAGATCCAGGCGCTGCAATAACGCTTTCTCACAGAAACGGCGCGAACAATCGCGTAATCGCGTCGCGGAGTTTGGCGGGCAGGGGACGGGCATCGGCTTCGGTGAGAGTAACTTCACGGGCATCACGCGTCCGGTTGGTGATGACCTTTCCCATCTGTTCCGCAAATTCGCGCCCGTAACATTCGACGTTCAATTCGAAATTCAGGCGCAGGCTGCGCGCGTCCCAGTTCGCGGAGCCAAACAGGACCCAGTGGCCGTCCACGATCATGAGCTTGGAATGGTCAAAGGGTGGGGGAGTAAGCCAGATGCGACAGCCGCGTTGCAGCACCTGCCACCACATTGCGCGCGAGGCCCAATGCACGAAAGGCAAATTATTCTTTGCCGGCAGGATGATGTCCACCCGTACACCGCGCAAGGCTGCCAGGTTCAGCGCGCTGATCAGTTCGATATTCGGCAGAAAATAAGGCGTCATGATTTGCACGGACGTCTGTGCTTCCGCGAGCGCGGCCAGGAGCGTCCATTGGAGCTTCTCAAAGTCCGCATCCGGACCGTCGGAAATAACGCGCGCGATGGAATTGCCGGTTTCGTCCAGCGCAGGAAACCATTTATCGCCGGTCAAAATTTCGCGGGTCGTGAAGGCCCAGTCGTTGACGAACGCTTCCTGCAATTGTTCGACCGCAGGTCCTTCGATGGAGAAATGCATATCCATGACCGGACTTTTTGGGTTCTGGGCGATACAGTTGCCGTGGCGAATGTTCATGCCGCCGGTGAAACCATGCCGCCCGTCAATGACGAGGACTTTGCGGTGGTTGCGCAAATTGATCGTGGCCGCGCGCCACGGTGCGAACAGGGATGAAGGCAAAAAGCGCGCGCAGGGGACTTTCATCCGCCGCAATTTGTGCAGAATGGATGGAAATGAATAGCGCGCGCCGGCGGAATCAATCAGTACCCGGACTTCGACGCCGCGCTTGACGGCTTTGCCCAGGGCGACGACAAATCTCCGGCCGCTGGGATCATTGTCGAAGATATAACTGCAGAGAGAAATGGACTTTTGCGCAGACTCAATGGCGGCGAGCATCGCGGGAAAAGCTTCATCACCGCCGACGAACGGGCGAATGCGGTTGCCCGGCATGAGCGGCCGTCCGGCCACCCGCCCCACAACGCGCGACATCATGCGCAAGTGCTCGGCGCCCAGTTGTTCGGGCTCCCCAAAATTCTCCGGGATGGGACGGATCGCTACGCTGTGCACGCCCAGCGCAACGGCACTGCGGCGGATGCGGTTGACGCCGAGCACGAGATATAAGAGCGGGCCGAGCAGGGGAACGAGCCAGATGACGCCGAGCCAGAGTGCCGAGGCGCGGGAATCGCGCTTGCAGAGCAGGGCATGAATAGAACAAGAGGCCGCAGCGAGGAAATCGCAAGCCGCTGCAATGTGCGGCCAGAATTTCTCAAAAACTTCAGGCCAGTTCATGGCGGAACACTACGGAAAGTACCCGCGGGACGCGAGCCATTTAGCAACTGGCAAATCCTCCACTAAACCAGCTCGCTGATTTTGGCAGCCAGAACGAAGTCGCTTTCCGAGAGGCCGTTGATGCTATGTGTCCAGATTTGGATTTTCGCCTGGCCCCAGGTGAAGTAAATGTCCGGATGATGATTTTGCTCCTCGGCGATTTCGCCAACCTCGTTGACGAAATCAAGCGCGCTGCGGAAGTCGGGAAATTTAAATTCGCGTTCGAGCTTCTGTTCCCCCGGAACCCGCCAATCGCTGCCGAGTTGGTTTTGCATTTGTTTCAATGCGTCGCCCTTGAGCGGCGGGGTTTTGCCGTCGCAAGGCTTGCACTCCTTCTTGGCAAGTTCTGAAGTCATAGTTGCACTCATATTCTTCCCAATAAAATTAAAATCAATAAGATAACCACCACGAGGCCCAGGCCGCCGCTGGGGTAATACCCCCATCCGCCACTGTACGGCCAGGTGGGCAAAGCCCCAATGAGGAGGATAATTAAAATAATTAAGATGATGGTTCCTGGTGCCATAATTTTTAGAGGTTATTTTTTGGCCCGCGCGCGGCCGCCGATGCGGCCACCTTTGCGCGCGGGTGAAAGGTTGATTTTTTTGCCGCGGCCGGAACCCGATTTTTTGCCTCCGCCAGTCATCTTATTTACCGTGGCCCAGGCGCGGCGTTTAGCTTCCTTTGGCCTGGTGCCGTGTGATTCGTAGCCCTTCTCAATATGGGCCGCCTGCCGCTTTTGCTTTGCGGAATAGCTGCTTTTATCTCCTTGTGGCATACTCAGCAGTGCTTTAGCCGAAACCATGCCACAGCGTTTACAGGGAAATCATTTGGCCGCCGAGTGCAGAATGCAATTTAAGCCGCGCGCACCATGCAAAAGGCTTGTGACTCCAGGAGTTCATGCGCGGCGCGCAGGCCGGTTTCCAGCGCGCCAAACACCGTCCCGGTTTGCCCATCGGTTACCGTCGCTTCCCCGGCAAAGAACAGCGTTCCGGCCACAGGCGCAGCAAGGAGTCTGGGAAAATCGAGCCCGTTGACGGGAATATAACTGTAAGCGCCGCGAATATGCGGGTCAGCAGCCCAGTTGTGGTAATGGCTGGCCACCAGGTGCCGGCGTAAATTGGCAACGGTTGGGTTGCCCGCCAGAATTTGGCTGAGAATTTCCAGGCCAATAGTTTCAAGTTCGGCTCCTGATAATTTAAGAATGGCATCTGCCTTGGGACCTCCCGCCCAACCGGTAAGGATGGGACCGCGCGGGTCGCTCCACCATGTCGGAAGTGGCTGGGACGGCACATGGACAAAACCAAAATCCTCCCATAAACGCTCGTCGAAATGGAAGATGATTTTGACGACATTGCCAAATTCTATTCCTTTAGCGGCCTCAATTTTTTCAGGCAGGGACGGTTCAAATTTTACCTCATTGGTTTTTAAAACACCCACCGGAAGGGTAATCACAGCGGCATCGGCAAAAATAGTTTCCGTGGCGCCGATACGATCCACATAAGCCCCAACGTTTCCCGGGCTCCAGCGAATGCGCCGCACCGTTGTGCCGGAAATTAATCGTCCGCCGTACCCTTCGATTTCCTGGGCGAACTGATTTACCAGCGCCGAATAACCGTTGACGATGCGCTGTTGTGTTTCCATTTGCATTTGTTCAGCGGCGTATTCGGCACGGCGCCGGGCATGAGCGCTAATCCGGTGGGTGTCGGCAGCGTCGAAACCCGTGATAAAATTTCGGACCAGCGTACGTGCCGGCTCCTCAACCGATTGAAGAAATGTTTCGATCGAACAATCAGGCTTGTGAATATCAACGCGGTTTAGCACGTCGCTGACGATGTCCCAGATTTTAATTTCAGAAAACTGGCCGTTTTCAAAAATCCGGTGTTTATCCTGAACGGGTTGCGTCAGCAGATTGGCTTCCTCGATGGCCTCGACCAGCGGCCTGCTTTGGCCATGGACAAATTCGGCGCCCAGCTCAATCGTCAGGCGGCCATCGTGCAGTGTGCGAATACGTCCGCCAAAATGGCTTTTAGCCTCGAGGACGGTGGTGGAGATTTGATGCCGCCCTAACTCCCGTGCCGCGGCAAGTCCTGCAATACCCCCGCCGATAACGAGTGCAGATCCCTTGTTCATCCCTTTTTTCCCCATTGCCGCAATTTATTTAAATGGAAACGCCGGCCTTGGCGCGCGGGCCTTATGCCCAGCGTCCTGTGGTAAATTCCATGTAAGATGGCAATGTTCGCAATAACATTCGTGCCCAACGATCCGGAAAATAATCCCCAGGTGCAGCAGCACAGTCGGCAGGAAAAATTTACGGGTCATTTGCGGATAATTCACATGCAACGAACCGCACGACGGGCAGTGAATTGCTTTTTCTAAAATCGGTGGATGGCTGGATTCCAAAATTTTTCCCGTTGTTGCGAAATGATCGTGCCGCACCTGGATGCGCCAGGTGACGTGTGGCGGACGCAAAAACAAAAAGGCGTGGAACCACTTGTTATGGTAGGTTCGCGCTTCAATCTCCTTGTCCCGCAAATATGTTTCGAGGATGCGGCCGTCGTTGATGTTCTCAAAAACGGCCACGTCCACCCACGGACGATGGCTTCGAGAGCTCATAATTCAACTCTCGTTCAGTTTTCGCCCGCGTCAAGGGATAAAAGCGATGACAAATTTTAGTTGATTGGACGCCAAAGTGCACTAAGTTGACCGCTTATTAATGAAAGAAATTGTTAATATCGGCCTCTTGCAAACCGCTTGTGGCGCCGACCCGGCCGCGAACGTGAAAAAGACGCTCGCCCTGGCCGAACGCGCCGCCAAACAGGGCGCGCAAATCATTTGCACTCAGGAACTGTTTCGCTCCCAATATTTTTGCCAGACCGAAGACCATAAGAATTTCGCGCTCGCGGAAAAAATTCCCGGGCCGACCACGGACGCATTCTGCAAATTGGCAAAGAAGCACAAGGTCGTGGTCGTTGCTTCACTGTTTGAGAAACGCGCGGCAGGTGTATATCACAACACGGCAGCAATCATTGACGCCGACGGTTCGCTGAAGGGCATTTATCGCAAGATGCATATTCCTGACGACCCGTTGTTTTACGAGAAATTTTATTTCACGCCGGGCGATTTGGGTTTCAAGACATGGGACACGAAATACGGAAAAATCGGTGTATTGATTTGTTGGGACCAATGGTATCCCGAAGCGGCCCGGCTCACAGCCATGCAGGGCGCGCAGATTCTTTTTTACCCCACAGCCATTGGCTGGCACCCGGGTGAAAAGAAAAAATATGGTGCCAAGCAACATAACGCTTGGGAAATCATCCAGCGTTCGCATGCCGTGGCCAATGGCTGTTACGTAGCCGTGCCGAACCGCATCGGCCATGAAGTTATTTCCGGCGACGGCATCGAATTCTGGGGTCAAAGTTTTGTGGCCGGCACGTCCGGGGAAATTCTCGCGAAGGCCAGCTCCAGCAAGGAAGAGATTTTGATTGTGCCGGTGGACCTCGAAACTGTGGACGTCACGCGCACGCACTGGCCATTCCTGCGTGACCGCCGGATTGACGCTTACGATAATCTCACGAAGCGTCTGGTAGATTAGGAGAGGGCGGCGCTGGATTTTTAGCCAGGCGCATTGTCTTTAATTTCATTCCCATTCATGCAAGAGGAAGAAGATTTAATTTTACCCGCGAGCCAAATCGCAGAAACGGCAGAAAAAACCGTGATGCCGGTTTTGCTGGCGATCAGCTTTTGCCATTTGCTGAATGACACGATCCAGTCGCTCATTTCGGCGATTTATCCGATCGTGAAGGAATCGTATCACCTGAACTTCACGCAAATCGGGCTTATTACCTTTACCTTCCAATGCACGGCTTCGCTGCTGCAACCGTGCGTGGGCCTTTATACCGACCGCAAGCCCATGCCATATTCGCTGGCCGTGGGAATGATCATTACCTTGCTGGGTCTGGTCCTGCTTTCCTTTGCGAACGGATTCTACTTCTTGCTCGCCTCCGTGGGCTTCCTGGGCATTGGCTCAGCCATTTTCCATCCGGAATCATCGCGCCTTGCCCGGTTGGCTTCAGGCGGCCGGCATGGGTTCGCCCAGTCACTTTTTCAGGTCGGCGGCAACGCCGGAAGTTCCTTCGGCCCGTTGTTAGCCGCGCTCATCATTACTCGCAACGGCCAGCGAAGCATCCTTTGGTTTACCCTGCTGGCGCTGGCTGCTACCGGGATACTTTTTAAACTTTGTGGTTGGTTTGCCAACCATTTGTCTGAACTGAAGAAAAAACCGCGCGTGGAAATCCACAACGGCTTGTCGCGCCGGCGAGTGATCATTTCTCTCAGCATCCTGGTGGCACTGGTTTTTTCCAAGTTCGTTTACCTCGTCAGCCTGTCGAGCTACTACACGTTTTATTTAATTGATAAATTTCACGTGTCCGTAGCGACATCGCAGTTCTATCTCTTCATTTTTCTGTTTGCCGTCGCGGCAGGCACGTTCATGGGCGGCCCGCTGGGCGATCACTTTGGCCGCAAATATATTATCTGGCTCTCCATTCTTGGTGTGGCGCCCTTTACGTTGTTGCTCCCGCACGTGGATTTATTTTGGACCGCTGCATTGAGTGTCATCATCGGCATGATCCTGGCCTCGGCTTTTTCCGTCATTGTCGTCTACGCGCAGGAACTGCTTCCGGGCAAGGTCGGCATGATTAGCGGCCTGTTCTTCGGATTGGCCTTCGGTGCGGCGGGCATCGGCTCGGCGGCGCTGGGCAAACTGGCCGACCACACGAGCATCATTTTCGTGTTCCAGGTTTGCGCGTTCCTGCCGTTGATCGGATTTCTCACGGCCTTTTTGCCGCATATGGAAGGCCAGCGCGCTAAACAAAAGAAAACGTAACGCCCGAAATTTCTAATTCCTTATTTACACGGTGGGGAGAGATTGTAAATTTCGTCCGCAGTGAAACGTTACGTTCCCTTAGCTGTCTGGATTGTCGTCGTTTCAGCCATCATTTACATCCCGCTGAAAATTATCGGCTACGGCTTTCTGCCGATGGATGACGCGCTCCGCCACGCAGCCAAGACTGTTTCCGGAAAATCATGGCAGCAAATCCTCGTCATGCGCGATGATTTCCCGATTGACCCTAGCCCCGGCTGGCAAAAAATCCTCGAATGGGTTCATGATATTAACCACGGCGATGCCGAATCACTCGTCATTTTTTCTGTCATCGCACTGATGCTGCTCGTCATGAGTTGCGGAGTGCCATGGTTTCGGCGGCCCGAAGCCTGGCTGGCTGCGCTCATGATCGCATCAGTTTTTATTCCCGCCTGTACCACGCGCTTCGCTCGCGGACGGCCGTATATACTTACAGATGCCGTTGTGATAACGATTTTGATTCTTTGGACGCGCTGGGGAGCAAAAAGACAGCCTTCACCGCTTTATGTTACGCCCCTGCTCGTGGCAGCTTCCGCATGGATTCATGGCTCTTGGTATATGCTTGTACTACCCGGTGTAGCGATTTTATTTGCCGGAATGTGGCACGAAGCGATTCTTTACGTCGTTTGCTGGCTGCTGGGAAGTGTACTGGGTTGCGCACTCACCGGGCATCCCATCGTTTTTCTGCTCCAATCCGTTCGCCACATGTTTGGTGTCTTCGGCAATTTCACCGTGGGCCGCCAGCTCGAGCCGGAATTGCATCCCTCCGATGGCGCCGTTCCCGCCGTCCTGGCTGTCGCCGCATTATTATTATGGCGCAAAGCTTCCCTTGGCTGGGATTCACGCAAATTACTGAACCCCGTTTTCATGATGATGGCGCTGGGCTGGCTGCTGGGGCTGAAGATGCAACGCTTTTGGTGGGACTATGGCACGCCGGCATTCATCATTTGGGTGGCAATGGAATTACAGGAACATCTGGAGAAAGGAATTATTTTTGATTCGATACAACGGCTGTTTCTCGCATTAGCCATCGCCGCAGGGGCTTACTTAGGCTTCACAAGCGATCGTGATGGCCGATGGACCGAAAATTTAACGACCGCTGGATTTATTTCTGAAAGCGATCCTAAACTGGCCGGCTGGCTGCCCGAACAGGGCGGCATTATATATAACTCCGATATGGACGTCTTTTTCGAGACGTTCTACCAGAATCCCACCGCAGACTGGAAATATGTATTGGGCTTTGAATCCGGCTGGATGCTGCCTGATGATTTGAAGATAATCCGCGAATACCAGTGGACTTTTGGCAATGCCCAGGTACTCGAACAATGGGTGCCGAAAATGCGTCCGCAGGACCGTATGATCATCCACGCGACCGGTTCGGGCCGGCCGAATATTCCCGAACTCGAATGGAATTACGCCGCGACAGAAATTTGGATTGGCCGTTTGCCGCGCGCTGGAGTTAATTCTGCGACAACACCTCCGGAAAAATAAAAATTGTCGTAAACCAGCGCAGATAATCGGTTTAGACAACCAAAAATTTTTCTAAAATTTGCTTGTGAAATTTTTCACGATGAGGCAAATTTTCCGTCTTTGGCAGCCCGATTGGCATAACATTACGCCATGCGTGTCGCCATAACTAATTTTTAAGTGAAGCAACTCGGTATATCAGTTTTTGCAATAGCGTTTATTGCCCTGTTTTTGACGGCAAACGTAAACGCCCAAGTACCAGCGCCCGCGGGCGGCACCAACACGGCGGTCGTCCAAAGTGCCGCTCCCGCCGCGCAGAAGTCCAGCAGCGCTGCGGAAGGGCCTTCCCCGGCGGCTTCGGTCCTTTATACCGTTCCGGGCCTGGGATTGCCAATTTCCAACTCCATGGTTTGCACATGGATTGTGGCAGGGCTTATTTTAGTCATCGTTCGTACGACGACACCCCGCAACATCAAAGAAATCCCGTCCGGGATCCAAAATGTGTTGGAATCTATCGTTGAAGGCTGGGAGGGGCTGATGGGCAACATCCTGGATCCACGCGTCACGCGCTGGGTTTTTCCATTTGCGACCACGTTTTTTATATTCATCCTTATTGCCAATTTTGTGGACCTGATTCCTGGAGTCGGAAGCATTGGTTTTGGAACGCCGGACAAAAGCAGTTCGCTGCCGTTGGCCATTCAGGGCGTGAGCCGGCCATTTTTCAGGCCTCCCACCACGGATGCCAACCTGACCGTGGCCATGGCGGGGATCTTTCTGGTGATGAGCCTTTACTGGGCGGTCCGTTACAATGGTATTTTCGGGCTGGTCAAACACATCTTCGGTGTCAAAACGGCGGCGAGCAAGTTCACCTATCCGATATTCCTGGTGCTGTTCCTCTTCATCGGTGTGATGGACCTGGTTTCCGTATTGTTTGCGCGGCCGGTGGCGCTGGCCATGCGCTTGTATGGGAATATTTTTGCCGGCTCAACCATCGGCGACATGACCCTCCATATGAATTCATGGGTTTGGTCAATTCTGCTCACGGTCCTGGCCTATGGCTACAATACCTTTATTTGCATCGTCCAGGCATTTGTGTTTGCGATCCTGGTCGTGGCGTTTGTGGGAACGCTGTGCACGCATTCTGATGAACAGCACGGCCATTAAAATTTAAAATTTGCTCTGATATTGGTTATCGGGGCACAACCAAAAACAACAGAAAGAAAAGTTATGATGTTAGCAGAAACTGTCGGTAACGTTCAGGTCGGTCTCGCCTTCGCTGGTGCGTCCATCGGCGACGGCATTGCGACCGTTGGAATTCTCATTGCCCTGGCGCGAAATCCCGGCATGTCCGGCAGACTTCTCACCTGGTTCTTCGTCGGCGTTGCGTTGGCGGAAGCCTGGGCAGTCATTGGCTGGCTCGTGGTCCATTAATCACTCATCGCCATGGACACTCTCGGAATTGATTGGAGAATGCTGGTCGCGCAGTTGATTAGCTTCTCAATCGTTTTTTTTGTGTTGTGGAAATTTGCTTACGGGCCGATTTTCGCCATGCTCCAGGTGCGCCGCGAAAAAATCGCTGAAGCGCTGGCCAACGCGGAAAAGATCAAGTCAGATGTGGCCCGCACCGAGGCCGAACGCCAGAAAATCCTGGCGGACGCCGGTGATAAGGCCAACAAGCTGATCGAGGAAGGCCGTGAGGCCGCTGCCCGCGTAAGGGAAAAGGAAACGCAAAGAGCGATTACCGAAGCGGAACAAATCATCGCCAAAGCGCGCGACGCCGCCGCGCAGGAACGCGTGCAAATGCTCGCGCAACTGAAGCGGGAGGTCGGCCGGCTGGTCGTCCAAACCACGACCAATGTGACTGGAAAAATCCTCACCCCCGAAGACCAGCGGCGCCTGGCCCA
>DATJXK010000171.1:0-11545 GCA_035500235.1 Pseudomonadales bacterium
CTTAAGCCTCCACCCGAATCTTCTTGACTTTCTTATATAGTCCATTCTATAGTAGCTACCATCGTCGTCTCAACGTTTGATGGCCAGGCCGCCAGAGACATCAGTTGCCGGACAATCTAATAAAGCCCGAAAATGAAAGCAAAACGCTTCCTGGGGATAGTTCTATCCTTGTCTTTATTTCCATTCACCTCAACTGTCCTGGCCGCCGGGCTGCAGGTTTTGCACGGCCACATGCCGGCAGAATTGTCCGCCTTAAAACCGCTGGGTACTCTCCCGGAGACCAATCATTTGAATCTCGCCATTTCATTGCCGTGGCGAAATCAGGCGCAACTTACGCAACTGCTCAGTGACATTTACAATCCTGCCAGTCCTCGCTATCACCACTATTTAACGCCCGCGCAATTTGCCGAACAGTTTGGCCCGTCGGAACAGGATTATCAGGCTGTCATCACGTTTGCCAAAGCCAATCATCTGCAGGTAACGGGCACATATCCCAACCGCAGTGTGGTGGACGTGAACGGTTCGGTGGCCGATATCCAGCGCGCCTTGCACGTAACGATGAACCGTTATAACCATCCCCTGGAAAATCGTACCTTTTTTGCGCCCAACGGCGAACCTTCCCTCAACTTATCAGTACCCGTCCTGCATATCAGCGGATTGGATAATTATGAACTGCCGCGTCCCCGTCTGGTAGCCACTCCTATTACCGCTCAACCAGGCGCAACACCCGCAGTTCAATCAAACGCGTCGCCCAATTCGGGTTCCGGTCCCGGCGGCGCGTACCGGGGGCTCGATTTTCGGAACGCGTATGTTCCCAATGTTAAATTGGACGGCACCGGCCAGCAGGTTGGCCTGCTGGAGTTTGACGGCTATGCTGCCAGCGACATCACCTATTACGAGCAGAAGGCAGGGTTGCCGAACGTTCCGCTGCAAAACGTCCTGGTTGACCACGCCGGAAGCGGCCCGACGAGCCCGGGGAACGGCGATATCGAGGTGGCCCTGGACATTGAAGTCGCTCTTTCGCTGGGCACCAACCTTTCCGCAGTTGTGGTTTATATCGCGCCCGGTGGCGCTCCTTTTGAGGATGTATTGAACCAGATGGTCGCAACCCCGCAGGTCAAACAATTCAGTTGTTCCTGGTATATTTATGGGGGCAGCGAACAACCGGCGGCGGACAATATTTGGCTGCAAATGGCGGCGCAAGGGCAGTCTTTTTTCAACGCTTCCGGCGATGATGATGCATGGAGCGGACTCATTTTCTTTCCCGGCGACAGCCCTTATATCACTCAGGTAGGCGGCACCACGTTAACAACGACCGGGCCGGGGGGAGCATGGTCGTCAGAAACTGTCTGGAACCGCGGCAATGGCATCGGTAGCGGCGGCGGCATTAGCACGCAATATCCCATTCCTTCCTGGCAAACCAACATCAGCATGACGGCCAATCAAGGCTCTACCACCATGCGCAATACGCCGGATGTGGCCATGACGGCGGAAAATGTTTATGTGCGCGCCGATGGAGGCGATTACAACGTGGGAGGCACCAGTTGCGCCGCGCCCCTGTGGGCCGGTTTTGCCTCCCTGATAAACCAGGAAGCAATCGCCAGCGGCAAATCTCCCATAGGTTTCATCAATCCTGCCATCGATGCCATTGGTAAAGGTGCCAGTTATACCCTCGCATTTCACGACATCACCACCGGCAGCAATACCCGGAGCGGTAGCCCATCCAAATTTTATGCGGTCTCCGGTTACGACCTTTGCACCGGCTGGGGAACGCCGGCGGGGCAGCAGCTCATTGATGCCCTGGCCAATCCCGAAGCGCTGGTGATCACGCCGGCTAACGGTTTTGCTTCCGTCGGCGGAGTCGGCGGCCCGTTTACCGTGAGTTCCGGGGAACTTACCTTGACCAATGCCGGCACAAATTCACTGACCTGGTCACTGTCCAACACATCGCAATGGCTGAGTGCCTCGTCAACGGGCGGCACATTGCCTTCGCACAGTCCTGCTATTGAAGTGACTGTCAGCTTGAATAACGACGCCAGCAATCTTGCGCTCGGAACGTACACTGCATCATTGTTATTTACCAATGTCAGTGACGGCTTCGGGCAAAGCCGGCAATACACTTTAACTCTTATCCCGCCTCCGGCGATCGCGGTGCAACCCACCAATCAGGCCGTTTTAGGAAACGCCACGGCGGCATTTAGTGTCAGTGCTGCAGGAGGATTGCCCCAGTCGTATCAATGGCAGTTTGAGGGGACTAATTTGACTGATGGCGCAGGTATTTCCGGTTCTGCCACAACGAACCTGGTCATCAATGGTGTCTCCCAGGCCAATGTAGGATTTTACGATCTTGTCGTATCTAACATCGCCGGCATTATCGTCAGTAGCAATGCCGCCTTGACCATCATTCCGTCGCCGCCGGTCATTGCCGTGCAGCCAACGAATGAGACGGCGTTTGTCGGTCAGACGGCGGTTTTCAGTGTGACTGCCTACGGCAATACGCCGCTGGTCTACCAATGGAGTTTTGACGGGACGAATATTGACGGTGCTACGAATGCTTCGTTGGCATTGCCGAATGTGCAACTCTCGCAATCGGGCACCTACGCTGTGGTTATTACCAACAATCTCGGCTCGGTATTAAGTTCCAATGCGACCTTGACGGTGCTGCCCGTTACCCTGGTCGGCTATTGGCCGTTTAACGAAGGCTCCGGCACGGTGCTGCATGACCTTATCAACAGCAACAACGGAACGATTTTCAACGGCACCTGGGGTTCAGGAATCAGCGGGTCAGACCTGGGCTTTAACGGGAGTTCTACTTATGTGGACATATCGTCTGCCACCAATCTGAACTTCGGCACCAACGCATTCTCCATCAGTGTTTGGTTCAATGGCAATACGGGCGAAACGTATCCGGCCATCCTGAGTGACGATCCTGGCGGGTGGGAGTCAGGAGCATTTGCCCTGCGCTATGGCAATCAGGGAAATAATGTTTTCAGCGTTCACTGGTATCCTACGGATTATATATTGGAATCGGGCACTTTAAATCCAAAGACATGGCATCATGCGGTGTTTGTTCGCAACAGCACTAATATCAGCCTGTACATTGATGCTGCGCTCACGCAGACGGCCATCGTGAGTGCCACCAGCCCGATTAATTTGGGCAGTGGCGGCAACATGCTTTTAGGCGGCAACACCTGGGACGGAGGCAACAGCTATTATTCGGGCTCGATGGAACAACTGCGCATCTACCAGGGACCATTGCCTCCGGAACAGATAACCAATTTGTACACCATCATCGCGCCGCCGGCGATTACCACTCAACCCCTAAGCCAGGCCATTGTCGCCGGAAATCCGGTCACGTTTAATGTCGTGGCCAGCAGTTCCACTCCGCCGGGTTATCAATGGCAGTTTAACGGCACTAATATTTCTGGCGCCACCAATGCGTTATACACTATCCCATCCACCGCTTTGAGCGATGCCGGCAATTACACCGTGGTCGTTTCTAATCTCCTGGGTTTCACAACCAGTTCCACCGCCGTGCTGACGGTATATGCCGCCACCCCGCCGACGATCTCCACGCAGCCGACCAATCAAACGGTGGTTGTGGGCGGCACGGCCAGTTTCAGCGTGACGTCCGGCGGCGCGCCCCCATTGATTTACCAATGGACATTCGATGGAACGAATATCCTCGGGGCGACGAACATGATCCTGACGCTGACGAATGTGCAATTGAGCCAGGCGGGCAACTATGCGGTAGTCATCACCAACACGCTCGGTTCAACGCTCAGTTCCAATGCCGTGTTGACGGTATATGGCATTCCGCCAACCATCTCGGTGCAGCCGGTCAATCAGACGGCGCCCCTCGACAGTACGGTTAGTTTCAGTGTGACGGCCGGTGGCACAGCGCCCTTGAGTTACCAGTGGAGCTTCAACACGACAAATATTTTGGGAGCGACCAATGCTACGCTGACGTTGACCAATGTGCAGGTCAGCCAGGGAGGTGTATACGCCGTGCTGGTGACCAACAACTTTGGTTCTATCCTCAGTTCGAACGCCACCTTGACGGTGCTGCCTGCCGTGTTGATTGGTTACTGGCCGTTTAATGAAGGTTCCGGCATTGTGCTGCATGACCTCATCAACAGCAACAACGGGACGATTTACAACGGCACCTGGGGTTCGGGAATCAGCGGTTCAGATCTGGGCTTTAATGGAAGTTCGACCTATGTGGGCATACCGTCGCTCTCTAATTTAAACTTCAACACCAATCCTTTCTCCATCAGTCTTTGGTTCAATGGCAATACCGACGATACCTATCCCGCCATCCTGAGTAACAATCCAGGCGGATGGGAATCTGGAGCATTTGCCTTGCGCTATGGCAACCAGGGAAACAGCGCCCTCAGCGTCCATTGGTATCCCACCGATTACATATTGGAATCGGGCACTATAAATCCCAACACGTGGCACCACGCGGTATTCATCCGCAACGGCACCAATATCAGCCTGTACATCGATGCTGCGCTGGCGCAGGCAACGACCGTGAGCGCCGGCAGTCTGATTAATTTGGGCAGCGGCGGGACCATGCTTTTGGGTGGCAATACGTGGGACGGAGGCAATAGCTACTACCTCGGCTCAATGGAACAACTGCGCATTTATCAGGGAGCCTTGTCGCCGCAGCAGATAACCAATTTGTACACGGTCATTGCGCCACCGGCGATCACTAATCAACCGCAAAGCCAGACTGTCCCGGCTGGCAGTCCCGTCACGTTCAACGTTATGGCCAGCAGTTCAGTGCTGCCGGGTTATCAATGGCAGTTTAACGGCGTTAACATCTCCGGCGCGACCAATGCGTCGTATACGATCTTATCTACCGCTCTAAGTGATGCCGGCAATTACGATGTAGTCGTGGCTAATGGCCTGGGCTCGGTCACCAGTTCCAATGCCGTGCTGACTGTTATTCCGGTGCAGACTTGCGATCCAGCGCCGACGAATATCGTTGCCTGGTGGCCCGGCGAAGATAACACGTGGGACGTGGTTGGTACTAACAACGGCACGGCTAATGGCAATCTTGCTTATACCAACGGTGAAGTCGGCCAGGCCTTTGTCTTTGACGGCAGCAGCAGTTATATCTCTGTGCAGGCTTCTCCCAGCTTGAACCTCGGCGCGGGTGGTGGATTAACCGTCGAATGTTGGGTCAATCCTTCGGCCGTTAATGCAGCCAACGGCGGCGCGCCGGTGATTGAATGGGATTCTGACAGTGACGATGGCGCTGATTTCTGGGTGGATGGAGACGGTAGTCTCTTTATGAACATTAAAGATACGTCGGATAACAGCCATGAAATCACCACTGCAATGGGTATTGTACCGACCAATACCTGGACTCACATCGCCTTTACGTACGATGAAAGCAGCGGTAATGCATACATTTATACGAACGGTGGTATGGCTGGATTCAACAACTTCGGGAGCTTCACACCGCAAACGACGTATCCGGTAAATATTGGCCGCAGGACAGGCCAGCCTATTGGCGATGGCGCTACGTACGCCGGCATGATTGATGAAATGAGCCTGTATAATCGTGCGCTGTCCTCCAGTGAGATCGCTGCGATCTACAACGCCGGCAGCAATGGTAAATGTCCGCCTCCGCCGACGCCTCCGTCTATTACTGCGCAGCCCACGAATGAAACTGTGGTCGTCGGCAACACAGCCAGTTTCAGCGCCGTGGCTACTGGCACACCGCCGTTGTATTATCACTGGCTTTTCGCCGGGACGAATGTGCTGGGTGCGACTAATGCCACGCTGATCCTGAATAATGTCCAGTTTAACCAGGCGGGAACCTACGCCCTGGTGGTGTCCAATCAATACGGCTCGGTCACCAGCTCCAATGCTGTGCTGACTGTTCTTCCGCCTCCCCCATGCGATCCTGCACCGTCCGGCATCGTTGCCTGGTGGCCCGGCGAGGACAATACCTGGGACGTTGTCAGTACTAACAACGGCACGGCCAATGGCAATCTTGCTTACACCAATGGTGAAGTCGGCCAGGCTTTTGTCTTTGACGGCAGCAGCAGTTATATCTCTGTTCCTGCCTCTCCCAGCTTAAACCTCGGCGCAGGTGGTGGATTAACCGTCGAATGTTGGGTCAATCCTTCGGCGGTCAATGTTAATAACGGAGGCGCGCCGGTGATTGAATGGGATTCTGACAGTGACGATGGTGCTGATTTCTGGGTGGATGGAGACGGCAGTCTCTTTATGAACATTAAAGACACTTCCGACAACAGCCATGAAATCACCACGGCAATAGGAATTGTACCGACCAATACCTGGATCCACATCGCCTTCACGTATGATGAAAGCAGCGGTAACGCATACATCTATACGAACGGCGGTATGGCTGGATTCAACAACTTCGGGAGCTTCACACCGCAAACGACGTATCCTGTGAATATTGGCCGCCGCACAGGCCAGCCCATCGGCAATGGCGCAACGTACGCTGGCATGATCGATGAGATGAGCCTGTACAATCGTGCGCTGTCAGCCGGCGAGATCGCTGCCATCTACAATGCCGGTAGTGGCGGCAAATGCCCGCCAGTTCTTCCATTCATCACCGCGCAGCCGACCAATCAAACGGTGTCGGCGGCGACGAGCGCGACGTTTAGCGTTCAGGCCGGCGGTCCTGCTCCGTTCAGCTTCCAATGGCTCTTCAATGGCACCAACGCCATTGCCGGGGCGACCAATTCAACGTTGATCCTGACGAACGTGCAGTACGCCAACCAGGGCGTGTATTCTGTTATTGTGTCCAATCCCTTTGGTTCGGTCACCAGTTCCAATGCTCTTCTCACCGTGACGGTGGATCATTTTGCCTGGAATACCATTCCGTCGCCGCGGTTCCTCGGCGCGCCATTTGCGGTCAAAGTCACCGCGCAGGATGCCGCCAACGGAGTCTTCAGCAATTACACGGGTGTTATCTTCCTGGGGGCCACTAATGGCCTGCTCATTGCCCCGGTCCTTGTCAGTAACGTGGTGCAGGGTGTTTGGACCGGGACAATCCTTGTTTCCCAAGTCACCAGCAATCTGGTCTTGAGCGCCAGCGATGGCTCCGGCCACGTGGGGTTGTCTAATCCGATTAATATCGTCTCCCGGCCAATCCTGACGACCACTCCTTCGAGCGGTACGCTGTATCTGTCCTGGCCGATTACGCCATCGGGTTTTGTCCTCATGACCACCACGAACATCGGGTCGGGTATTTGGGCACCGGTGCCGGGAACGCCTCTCCAATTTGGCGGCCTGTATCTTGAACCTATTATCGTGAACCCGGCCAATCCGGGGGCCTTCTATCGCCTCCAGTTTAACGGGCCTTAGCCCGGACACTTCTTTCGCTGATTTAAAAACGGGGCATAGCCGCCGGGCTATGCCCCTATCTCTTTGACAAAACGGGCTTTTTTTATAAGCTAAATCGAAACGTTTATGGGTTTTCTTACCAAATTTTTGTTCTATTTTTCCCATCATTTGCGGCAGCACCCGTTTCGTTTTCTGATTGGCGGCAGCTTATTTTCATTTTTTAGTTCGAGTGAACCCGGCGAGGAGGAGGTTTATCGTCGTTCCTGGCCCGGCCCGATCTGGGACATCGGCGCCAGCCTGGGCAAATATACCGTCGTGATGGCCGGGGCCAACCCGAACCAGAAGATTTTTGCCTTCGAGCCCAACTTAAACTCCCTCTATTTCCTCGGCTATCGCACTTGCAAATATTCGAACGTCGTCATTGTTCCAGCGCTGCTCACCGTGGATGCGCGTTTTGCCAAAACGACCTACGACCCGAATTTCGTCAATCCGCCTACCGGGCCGCAGGCCATTGCGTTTCCGCTGGAGGATGCCCTTCGCTGGTTCGGTGTCCCGGCCTTCATCAAGCTGGATATCGAAGGTTTTGAATACGAATTTCTCGAGCGCTGCGGCCCGCTCTTGAAAAATTCCGCCCTCCTGGTGGAGTGGCATCCCGTCTATAACGGCGTCCCTAACCCGGGCGCTACGAAGTACAAACCCGATTTTTCCCATTGGAAAGCCACCCAAATCTCGCCTAACCATACCCTTTTTGAACCTCTCGCACCCGGGGCTGTCAAACCCGTGCAATGCTGATTTGAATTTTAGCCGCCCGTTAGCCACAATGTTCCCATGCCGTCCGAGTCCCAAAATCTGCCGATGGTGAGCTTCATTATGCCGACGCTCAACGCCGGCGCCATTTTGGACAACTGCCTCGCCTCCATCGCGCGGCAGACCTATCCCCGCGATCGCTACGAAATCATTCTCGCCGACGCCCACTCCACCGACAGCACCCGCGACATCGCCAAAAAATACGGCGCGATTGTCCTGGACGACGACGGCAAAAACATGGAGGAAGGCAAACGCCTTGCCTTCGCGCGCGCTACGGGCGAATACATCGTCTTCGTGGATGCCGATAACGAAATCACGCATCCCGATTACATCGAGCTGGCCGTGACCGCTCTTGCCAAAAATCCGCAGGCCCTCGGCGTGGAAAGTTATTACCTGCCGTCGCCCAAGATGAGTTCCTTTTGCGCCTACCTCTCGCATCTGCTGCACATCAGCGATCCGATTTGCTGGCTCATGAGCGCGAACCCGCAACTCGTCGAGCGCATCGGCGATGTCGAACGCTGGAGGTTGCCGGGTGCTACGCTTTCCTATCCGCTGGGCGCGAACGGTTTTGTTTTTCGCCGTGCCGATTTGGAATCCGTCAAGGCGGACGAACATTTCCAGGACACTCACGCCGCGTTGCATCTCATGCGCGCCGGTAAACGCGAATGGCTCCGCATCCACGGTCGCGGCGTCCATCACTATTACGTCCAGACCCTTTGGCGCTTCGTGCAGAAACGCCGCCGCGCCACCGTCCATTTCCTGCGCGTGCAGGAGGAAGCCAAGACGAATTGGATGAAGGAAAGCCCGCCCGTTCCGCTCTGGGCTGCGACGCTTTATTGCGTCACGTTCCTTGGTCCGCTCTACCACACCCTGCGCGGGCTCGTTGACGACTGGCGCTGGCTCTGGCATTTGCCCGCCTGTCCCGCCAGCGTCATTGGCAACGCCTGGGGCGTGTGGACCTACAAAACCCGCAAGCACGACAAAAAATTGGTCGCCAATCTCAAACCGGAGCAGGCATTAAAAAGATGACCGGGCAAATTGAAAGATTTGGCACGGCCCTGGAAAATCCCATTCTCAGCATCATCGTGCTGAACTGCAATGGCGCTGGTTGGCTGCCGAAATGTTTCGAAACCATCGGGCAGCAGACCATTGTCAACCAAATCGAAACCATCATGGTGGACAACAAATCCACCGACAATTCCGTCGCCGTCGGGTGCGAGTGCCTCGCCAAACTTCCCTGTGCCGCCATGGTCCGGCTCGATGTGAACCAGGGTTTTTGCGGCGGCAACAATGCCGGTGCCCGCCCCGCCCGTGGCCGCTGGCTGCTCTTCCTGAACAACGACACCTGGATGGAACCCGACTGCATGGAGAAATTGATTGCCGGCACGGAAAAAATGGATGCCGCTGCTTCTACGCCGCTCGTCCTGAATTATCCCGATAATACCTTCCAGGACTTTGGGTTCTACGGCTTCGATCTTTTCGGCCTCGCCAGCGGGTCCGGCGGGGCCACGGAGACGCGCGAAATTTTCATTGCCGGCGGCTGCTCGTATTTGATTCGCAACGACGTCTTCAACCAGATAGGCATGTTCGACGCGGAATATTTTATTTACTCCGACGATACCGACTTGTCCTGGCGCGTGTGGATTGCCGGATACAAGGTTGCGGGGATTTACGAGGCGCGCCTGCATCATCGCGGCGCGGCGGGTGTGAACCCCTCCGGCGGTATTGAGACCGTCGAATTTCGCACCACGGACAACAAACGTTTTTTAACCAACCGCAACGGCATCCTCACGTTGCTGAAGGACTGCCAATTTATTCTCCTCCTCATGGTCATTCCCTTGATCATGCTGTTGTTTGTCGAATCGATTGTGGGCGCGATACTTTTGCGGCGGCTCTCCTTCGCACGTGCCAGTTTTTGGAGTGTGCTGGCCGATTGCTGGCGGCTGCGCGGGCATGTCATGCAGGAAAGAAAAAGAGTGGCCTCATTTCGCAAACGTTCCGATTTCTGGATGCTCCGGTTCTTCCGCTTGCGCCCGAACCGCTGGTTTGAAGTCACGCGTCTCTTTAAGTTCGGCATGCCTCGCGTGGATGCGAAGTGACTACCTCTCCCCATAATTTCCAGTCATAGCCTTTCATGTGATTTAGTAGCGTCCTGAATCATTTCCGTTTCCGCCTGATAGCAACCCAGGATGTTAAAACAATTAACCCCATCAATATTATTAAAAATTTATCCAGATGGAATCCTCTATTGCTATCAATTAGGTCTTCGGTATGAGACACAAAGATTAAAAGCAAAAATGCTATTACGGCAGCCCAGGCTATTCTTTCCCATCTCATTTTTTTATCGTTTGCGTTCCCTATTTCCTGATATTGGTAGATAAAGAAGAAGCCAGGTATACAACACCGGAAGAGGCAGCCAAAAAGCCAGACAAATATATGGCACTACGCATCCAGTCAGGAGGCGAAAACACCCAAAAAATTATACCTAGAAAAATCGCGTTTATAATCGAAAAAATTGAAGCCAAACAACCTGCCCGATGAGATGTTTTATTCATGGTTTCTTGCATATCTAATTGGACGGGAAATCGGCTGGTTTCCTGCAAGAATAATTCAACAATTTTATGGGGTGTCTGTGTTCAATCTGTTTGCCACACCGAAGGAGAGTGTTTCATCGGTATCGAAATTTCCTTTCCTTTAATTTAACGCCGGATATTTTCGGGCTTCCTATGAAATGGTTTTCCGGGCTCATCTTTTTATCAATGGTGGCTGCATCATTGGTTTCCTGTTCGCACAAGGCGCCGGCCACCCGACAGGATCGTGATAAATGGGACCAGTCTGCTTTGAAGGGTACTTACGACACCGTCGGCAGCCGGAATTCCAAATGGGACAAGGATGCCGAAGACGCCCTGACCGCGTACGCCCAAAGCCGAACGGCGCCGGATGACGAAGCGGAAATGATTTCGGAAACCATCGGGGATTCCGCGGAGAATGCCGTCAATGAAGGTTGCAACGATCCAATAATCCATTATTTGGATACGCGCTACTCCCCGGATGTCCGGGGCAAACCACTTAAGGACAGGCAAAATTTGTATTTGGAAGCAGCTAACGGCCTCCAGGGCAGCGCGTATCCCGCTATCTGGAAATTTTATGCGAATGCGGATGCTGCAAACGTCCTTTGGTTGAACAGGAACGATGCTCTTTGGCAACAAGTGGTCCAGCTTCGCCAGGCCGCGATGTCTGATTTGGCGCAGGCCGTCCAGGAAAAATCCCTCCCCGAAGCCGAAGCGTATGACGCAGCCAACGATTTGTTTCAAATGCTCCAGTACAACGTCGGGGAAATGACCAACGCCTACGTTGAGGTTGAATCCGGTATTGCCAATCAACCGGACAAGGCGGTGGTGGCCGA
>DATJXK010000172.1:0-2999 GCA_035500235.1 Pseudomonadales bacterium
ATTGGCAGCGTTTATATTTGCTTGCCCAGGCACAGTTGGCGGATGGCAATACCAATGAAGCGCTGGTACTGACCACGAATTTGATGGAAGCTGCCGATTCCGCCAATGATCCTGTATTATCCGCGCAAAGCGTGGCAGAACAGGCGCGGATTCTGGAAGCAAACGGTCACCTGTCTGATGCCATCTCCGCTTATCAAAAAAACCTGGCAGGCACTGTGCCGGAAGAATGGCAGCGGCAGGCGATCATGAAGACGGCCGAATTGTCCGCGGCCCAAACCAATTTTTTGGCAGCGGAGGACGCGCTTCATGATTTCCAGTCGCGTTATACCAATTCGCCGGCCATGGATTCAGTCGTGCTGGCATTGGGAGAGTTGCATTTGAAGAACTATGTCGTGCAACGCACCACGGCCAGGAACGATCTCCTCCTGGCGCAGAATTATTTCAACCAGTTCATAGACACCTATACGAACAGCCCGCTCCTGGGCAGGGCTTATCTGGACCGCGGCTGGTGCTTTTGGCATGAAAAGAATTGGGCCGATGCCGCGGCTGATTTTCAAACTGCGACAGAAAAACTTGCTCCTTCGGTGGAATTGGCTGTGGCCTATTTCAAGCTCGCTGACGCCCAGTTCCGTGAAAATGATTTAAACAACGCCTATAAAAACTACCAGATTGTGGTAGATGATTTTACTAATTTCCCCGTCGTGGATGAGGCCCTCGGAGCGGAGGCCCTTTACCAAATGTTGCGCGTTTCGGTGCAATCACGGGATTTGCCGGCGGCAGACGCCGCCGTCGCCCGGATAATAAAAATTTATCCGGCAAGCAGTGCCGCCGAGACTGGCACTCTAATTGATGGGGAAGCGCGGTCAGACTTTGGCGAACCGGAAAAGGCTCGTGAGCAATTCCAGCAATTTGAGCAGACTTTTACCAACTCCCAATGGTTGCCGGCGGTCGAACGTGCCATCGCCTGGACCTACGAGCAGCAAAATAACTGGCCCACGGCCATTTCCATTTATGATTCCTGGCTCCAACAGTTCAAGGAAGAGACCAACCTGGCTCCAGCGGTGACCTTCGCGCGCGCCTGGGCGAATTTCCAGGGTGGCCGCGAAACGAATGCCTTTTTGCTGTTCACCAACTTTCTAGCGGAATATCCCTCCAATGCAGACCTGACGCCCCTCGCTCAATGGTGGGTGGCCGATTATTATTCCGGCCAGGGCGATTGGGCCAAGGCCGAAGGAAATTATGAGATGGTCTTTCAAAATTGGCCGGATTTCCCGCGGGCCTACGACGCCATGTTTATGGCCGGGCGCGCGGCCATGGGGCGCCAGGGCTATGACGATGCAAATCATTATTTTGAAGGAATCATTGCCGTTACCAATATACCGCCGCAATACCTCAAACCCCCCTTAACCCCCGATGATTGGTTTTCGTTGAATGCACGCGCCTGGTTCACTTATGGCGACGTGTTGATGCAGCAGCCTTCGACCGATACAAACAATCCTTACGCCAACTATTATAAGGCCATTAACATTTTTCAGACCGGGGTTTGCCAGCTCTATCCCGCCAGCCAGCAAGCCGCGCTGGCGTGGGGCCAGATAGGCAATTGCTACTATCAACTCGCTGTCCAGAATCCGCAATACTACACCAACGCCGCCGATGCCTATGGTCAGGTTATCGGCTCGAGCTACGCTGCCGTCGCTGAACGCAGCCAGGCGCAGGTCGGTCTTGGTATGGTTTTTGAAAAGCGGGCAGCACTCGATCCTGCCAATCAAACTGCGTTCCTTCAGTCTGCTTTGAATAACTACCTTGATGTTTTTTTTGGAAAAAATCTTCGCGAGGGTGAAGTGGCCGACTCCTATTGGGTGCAGCAAGCGGGCCTCGATGCATTGCCATTGATGGAAATGCTGGGTGTAGGCGATATAAACAAGTTTATCGACCGCATGGAAATTGTACTGCCGCAAATGAGAGATTCCCTTGAGAAAAAGCGATTGGAGCTTACTCGCGCAAAAAGTCCATAGTTTTGCCTGGCGTATCTGAGGTGGCCAGCAAATTACATCTAAATACACCAACGTTCGTTTGACAGGCGCATCGTGCAGAGTTAGCGTTTACTGGAATGAGTGGAATCGAAACAGCAGAATCGGCCGTTAACCTTACGCAAAACGCGGTGGAGGAGATTAAATCCCTTTTGGCTAAATCAGAAAACGCAGGAAAAAACCTGCGCCTTTACATTGAACAAGGCGGTTGCTCCGGCATGCAATACGGCATGGTTTTTGACGAGAAACGCGACGGTGATTTGGTTTCTGAAAAAGGCGGCGTGAGTGTTTTGATTGATCCTGTCAGCGCGAATTACCTGCGCGGCGCGATTGTAGATTTCAGTGATTCCATGACAGCCGGCGGTTTTAAAATAACCAACCCCAACGCCAAGCAAAGTTGTGGCTGCGGGAAATCCTTTCAAGCTTGAGCCAGCCTCATTAATCAGATTATACCTGATTGTCTCTATCGTGTAGCTTCTTGCCGCAATAATTACGGATGGAGATTTCAAGAGTTCTTACAAGATATTGTACGAAAAATACGAAGATACAATTTGCGCTATGAATCACAAACCAAACAGCAAATTTTGGATTAAGACAACGTTCGTCTCAGTGTGCCTTTTACTCTGCTTGGCCGCATGGCTGCCCGGGGCGCCGGTGATCGCGCCTTTGGCGAATGTGACGGTACCGGCAGGAAAATCTTTAATCATTCCCATCAGCGCCACAGTGACAAACGGGCGGCCACTGACGTTCACTATCACCGGCAGCACAAACAAGATGATGATCGTTGTGCATACCAATGACCCGTTCTGGAAGCTGAATGTGGCGCAGGCGTGCGCTCCAGACGCGCCTGGGTCGTTTCAAACGCCATTCCGCGGTGGGCTGGTGTCTGTAACGAATGTGGGAGACATGACGTTCATGCTGTTTCCCGAATACGCATCGAATACGGTTTCGATATTTCAGGGTTTGTCG
>DATJXK010000173.1:0-10228 GCA_035500235.1 Pseudomonadales bacterium
TTGATGGAATCAGCGGGAACGATCTTGATGCTGACAACGCCGACGCGTGAAAGAGGCTTGCTGTTCTCACCACCATTGCTCGGGCCGACAGGCGTATTGGCAATTTTATCGAGCACATCGCCGCCTTTAATCAAATGGCCAAACGCGGTGTATTGATGATCGAGGAAGGAAGCGTTGCCGTCGCAGATGAAAAATTGCGAACCGGCGGAATTGGGGTCGCTGCTGCGGGCCATGGAAATGACACCGTACTGGTGCGAATGGTCGTTAAATTCGGCATTGATGCTGTAGCCGGGACCACCGGTGCCCCAGGCGTCCGCCTGGCTGGCGTCCTTGGTCAACGGGTCGCCGCCCTGGACCATGAAGCCTTTGATAATACGGTGAAAGGCAGTGCCGTCATAAAATCCCTGGCGGGCGAGTTTCTCAAAATTAGCGACGGTCTTGGGCGCTTCCTTGGGCCAAAAAGCGATGACCATGGTGCCTTCCGTCGTGGTGATAACGGCGACATCATCCGAGCCGGATTTAGCGGATGGTGTGGCTGGCGTGGAGTTGGTTCCATCGGCAAAAGCCGTGGTGATTCCGACGATGAGGCTTAAAGCGCAGGCCAAATAGATTGATTTCATTGGCCGCAAATGTTCCACGCGCGACGCCAAAAGTCACGACTGAATTTTTATCTTTTTTTCAAAGACTCAGTAATCAGGCTGGTAGCCTGACGGCGGGAGCGGCCCAGAATTACCCAAAGCGGAACGCCCGCGACAATGAGGATTCCCCCGGCGATAACAAACAAAGCGGCCTTGCTGGTTTCCGCCGGCATAGTAATGGATATCGGAGGAGCCGCTGGCGTCACTGCCGGGGTTGGTACTGGAGTTGGCGCTGGAGGTTCCGGCGGCGAAACGACGGCGGATGAAACGACCGTATTGGTAGCCGGAGCTGACACCACTACCGGTGGAGCTGAGTTGGTTTCCGGGAGCTTCGATTCTGGAAGTGAATTGGCCTGGGGAACCGCGTTAGTTTGCACGGAACCAGCAGGAGGTGCAGGGGCAGGCGTGGTTACGGGCGGAGTGCCTTTGATAATAATGTCCTGTGTCGGGGGCGGTGGTGGCGCATTGGTGGCCGGATGCCCAATGATGATCAATGGTTGCGGAGCGGGGGCGGGCGGCGGCGCTTGCGATACCGGAGCACCTTCCGTGGGAAATTGAGGCGAAGGCCCGCGGGGAGAAAAATGAGGGATGTTCATTTCCTCAGCGCTGCTGATGGTCGAGCCGTTGTATTGGCCGTTTTCGCCTTGCAGGGCGATGACAAATGGTTCGCGGGCTTTGCGCATGTCATTTTGGTGCTCTTTGAAAGCAGCATTGACGGACATATCAAACGGCGTGCCCTTGAACTGGCCGTCGCCATCACAAAAAATGATCACGAGTATGCGCGGAGAAGTGCTGATGACGTGGCTGATGAGGGGAGTCAATTTATCGAAGCTCGTAGTTTTGCCGTAATGTTCCGACTGGACAAAACTGATCACGCTCGACGCAATCGGGGTGATATTTTGAACCTGCCAATATTGCAAAGGATATTCTCCCGTGTGAACGTCCGAATCAAACGTCCAGATGCCGATAGTATCACCGTTTTGGAGCCGCTCGGCGAGGGCGAGGGCAAACAACTGTTTGATGGCTTTTACCTCGTTGGGCAGCCGCTTTTTCATGGCGGACGAGGTGTCAAAAATGATCAGGACCCGCGTTTCCCCCGGGGCCACGGGCGCTTGCGCGCGCAAAACGGGCATAAAAATTAAAGCGGCCAATAACGCCAAAAACCAACGTGTCAATACGTTCATGTATCGTGTTCGAATTTTCATTTTTTACTGCGGCCGCTTGAAGCGATTTCGCTCCGTGCGATTGTAATTTCGCAACTCATCCTGCAATTCCGTAAGCGCATTTTCAATCGTGCGAATGAAATTGGCGCAACTGCTTACAGCAGCACCCATGCCGCCGACGGTATCGCGCTCAGCGATATCATCAGTGACCACAAGCACTTCCCCATAGCTTTGGAAGCGATGGGCCACGCGCTCTATCATGTCATCGGCTGTTTGGCCCGCCCGGGAAAACAAAATTTCAACATTCCGGCTGGATTCGTGCTTGGGCACGGATGCCGGGGCGCCCGAACCATCGAAAAAAACCGTCAGCGGTTCGCCAGTGGCATCGTGATATTTGGTCAAAATATGAATGAGTTCGTTACGCGCGCGCTCAGAATGGCGCGGCTGGCCGGGAGCCAGTTCCGGCCAGTTATGCAACAGGCTGTAACCGTCTATTAAGATCCGGGCCAAAGCCATGCGGCCAAAATAGAGGAATATGACAAAAAGGCAAACCATCGCGTCAAACGCGGCAATTGGTTCAGCCGCCCACAGAGCATAATGGCCATGCCACGAACAATTCTTGACTCCGGGCACGAGAGTATAGACTTTTAAACTAAATGAACGCGTTCCAAAAATCGAACCTGCGCATCGCCGTGCTGGCGCTGGTGGTTTTTTGCCTGGACCAGCTCAGCAAACTGGTGGTGCTGCATTCGCTGGCACAGGGAGACGAAATCGTCGTCATCCCGGGCTTTTTCCGGTTTGTGCATTGGGACAACACCGGCGCGGCGTGGAGTTTGTTTAGCAATAACAACGGCGCGCTGGCATTGGTGGCGTTGCTTGCGCTGGTGGCGCTGTTCCTCACACGGCATCATTTTGATTCGCACACGCTGATTGGCCAGGTGGCGTTTGGCCTGATTTTTGGCGGCATCGCGGGAAATCTCTTTGACCGGCTGGTGCATCACGAAGTGGTGGATTTTCTGCGCTTTTACCTGACGCAACGCAACGGCGCGGAAATTGGGTTCCCCGCATTTAACCTGGCCGACAGCGCCATTTGCACGGGGGTGGGTCTGATCTTTTTGATTACGTGGAAGAATGAGAGCGTCAATGTCCCTGCCGGGAAGTGAATTAAAGGTGGAGAATTCCAAAACAAACCCGGAAAGTTTGGTAGTGGAAAAATCGCTGCCGGACAAGCGGTTGGACCAGTTTTTGCGGGAACAATTTCCGGCGGCGTCGCGGGCGATTTTCAAACGGCTGATCGAGGAGGGACATATCCGGGTGGACGGCAAAACGGTCAAGGCCACGCACACACCGCGCGCGGGCGAACGCATTGAAATCCAGTGGCCGCAACCAAAACCAGCGGAGGCGCAGCCGGAAGAAATGCCGCTGGACATTTTATTCGAAGACAAGTCGCTGCTGGTGCTGAACAAACCCGCGGGACTGGTGGTGCACCCGGCTGCCGGGCATGAGGAGCATACGCTGGTGAATGCGCTGCTGCATCATTGCGGCGGCTCGCTGAGCGGCATCGGCGGGGTGGCGCGACCGGGAATCGTGCACCGGCTGGACAAGGAAACCAGCGGCTGCCTGGTGGTGGCCAAAAATGACGAAACGCACCTGGCGCTTTCCAAACAATTTTCTGACCGGAGCGTGGAAAAAATTTACAACGCGATCGTGTGCGGGGAAATGGCGCGGGAAAGCGGGGACATCCAGGCGGCGATTGCGCGGCATCCGTCACATCGCAAACGCATGGCGGTACGCGATGACGATTCAGGCCGCGCAGCACATACGAAATGGCAGGTACTGGAAAAACTAACGGGAGCAACCCTGGTAGAGGCGAAGATATTGACCGGGCGCACGCACCAAATCCGCGTCCACTTTCAATTTATTGGTTATCCGGTTGCCGGGGACAAAACCTATGGCGCGCGGCAAAATACGCGATTGGAGGAAATGACCGGTTATCAGGCACCGCGAGTGCTGCTGCATTCGAGGCAACTGGCGTTTATGCATCCGCGCACAGAAAAGCGGGTGAAATTTGAAGCGCCCTTGCCCGAAGATTTTGAGGAGGCGCTGGAAAGTCTCCGGTTGCGGTGAAATGATATATTCGCGGGAAAGGCTTAACATCCTTAACATTGTTGATCCCCAAGGACTTAAGGCTTAACACCATCCTGAACATTTTGGGGAGTATCCTTAACATTGTTGATAGCCAACAACTTAAGGCTTAACACTAACGTTAAAGGAGGATTGAAATATTAAGGCGTGGCCATGGAAGGCTCTTCCACGCCGCCGCGATTATCAATGACTTCGATGAACAAGGGCTGGTGAGAATTCCAAAATTCGTTATAAGTTTTGGCGAGGTCGTTGGCGGTATAATTGGTAAAGACGTTGACGGTCCACCACCAACCCGGTTTGTAAACTGTCTGGCCCTGGCCCCACACTTCCACGCGGCGATAGCCCAGAATGGATTTATTGGTATGGAGCACCGAGCCGAATTGCTGGACGACGTCTTCGTTCGAAATGGCTTCCCATGCCTCGGTGGGGACCACCTGGCCGTTTTCCGTGTGCAGATAATCCCTGGTTTTAGCCGAGGGTGTCCAAAACTCAAGCTGACGTGATTCCGGCAAAACCATGGTGTAGCCATTGGTATCAATGAGCACTGGCGTCCAAAGCCGGCGCGGCGGCATGGGATGCTGCGTCGAGGAATAGACGATGAAGGCAACGGTGGCGCAAACACAGAGGCAGCACAGCGTGCCGATCAACGTTTTCGTCGAGGCGCTGGCGCTTTGGTCGTTTCGGGAAGGCTCATTCATGATGCTGATGCTCGCCACCATACATAACGGGATTGATTTGTCCAGCTAATTAACACTTTCCCTTCTTGAATTTCGGCGTTTTGGGGGTAAATTGGCCGCCGTTTAACTATGAATTATAAAATATCCAAAGGCGCAGCTTCGCTGTCGCCATCACTGACGCTGGCCATTGACGCGAAAGCGAAGGCGATGAAGGCCGCCGGGGAAGACGTCGTCGGCTTTGGCGCAGGGGAACCGGATTTCGACACGCCGCAGCATATTAAAGATGCCGCAGCTAAGGCACTGGCGGCAGGTTTTACCAAGTACACTCCGAGCAGCGGGATCCCGGAATTGCGCGAAGCCATTGCGGAAAAATTCAAGCGCGAGAACGGCCTGGCTTATAAGCCGTCCCAAGTGATCGTCTCGAACGGCGGAAAGCATTCGTGCTATAACGTCATCCTGGCGACCTGCGAAGCGGGCGATGAGATCATCATTCCCGCGCCGTATTGGCTGAGCTATCCGGAAATGGCCAAGCTGGCGGGCGCCAAACCGGTGATCCTCGAAACCACCGACAAAACGGAGTTCAAGGTCACACCGGAACAATTGCGCAAGGCGGTTACGCCGAACACCCGGCTGTTTATTTTGAATACGCCGAGCAACCCCACGGGCTCGGTTTATACGCCGGAAGAAATCAAGGCGCTCGGAGATATTTGCGTGGAGAAAAACGTGCTCATCATGAGCGACGAAATCTACGAGCATTTGCTTTACGATGGAGCGAAGCATAAGAGCGTGGCGAGTTTCTCCCCGGCGCATTTCGAACATACGATCATCGTTCATGGTTTTGCGAAGGCATGGAGCATGACGGGCTGGCGGCTGGGATTCCTCGCCGCGCCCGAGCCGATTGCCAAGGCGATTGACGCTGTGCAATCGCACAGCACGAGCAACCCGTGTTCGTTCGCCCAAAAGGGTGGCGTGGAGGCGCTCACCGGCCCGCAGGATCATTTGCCGAAGTGGCTGGCGGAATTTGACAAGCGCCGACGTTTTGCGCACCAGAAATTAAGTTCCATCCCGGGTATTTCCTGCGTGAATGCGAAGGGCGCATTTTATCTGTTCCCGAACATTTCCAAGACGGGCCTGAAGTCGGCTGATTTCTGTGCCAAACTGCTGGAAGCGGAAAAGGTGGCGGCGGTACCGGGCATTGCGTTCGGCGCGGACGATTATATCCGCCTGAGCTACGCCACCAGCATGGCGAACATTGAAAAAGGGCTGGAGCGAATTGAGAAATTCTGCAAGGCGCTGGTGAAGTAAATTAAAAGGCAAAATTAAAGATGCAAAGGGGAGGCTCCTGATGGGGGCCTCCCTTTTTCACATATCGGCAGAGGATTTTATTTAGCAGTTCTCCCTCACCCTGCCCTCTCCCGCTGGGAGAGGGAGGCGGCCGCGCAGGAGCGCAGCCCTACCATGATTCACTTGTTTGGCGGCCGCGACGCAGCGCGGCCCTACCGCATTGATTCTACATCGGACGGCGTCAGCACAATTCCGTCATTTATGACTGGCTGGCTGCTTTCTTGCGGTCGCGGCGGTCCCAGTACCAGGCGATCCAGACAGTGATTTCGTAGAGCAATTGCAGCGGGATAAACATGGTGATCTGCGTGATGACTTCAGGCGTGGTCAAAACCGCGCCAAGAATCAAGTTGATGACAATCATGTAGCGGCGGGCTTTAGCGAGGGTCGAGTAACTCAGGACGCCGATTTTGACGAGGGTCAAAATCACGACGGGCAGTTCAAAGCCGATGCCCATGCCCAGCATGAAGCGGCACACGAAGCTGATATAATCCTCGGCGCGCCATTGATAGGCGCCGAAGCCGAGCCAGTTGGAATACATTTGCGAAGCCGACAGCGCCAGCGGCATCAAAATGAAATAGCAAAACGCAACCCCTATCAGAAAAAGCATGACGCCGAAAATCAATGCCGGGTAAATATGCCGGCGTTCGTTGACCTTGAGCGCCGGGAAAATAAACGAGGCGGCAAAATATAAAATAAACGGCGCGGCCAAAACCATCCCCCCGTAAAAGGCGACCTGGAAGGCGACAAAAAATGCGCCGGCCGGGCTCAGGTTAATTAAATCCACATTCAACCGTTGCGATTCGGCGATGGCAGCGGGATCTGAATTCACGTGCCAGCTAAGAACCTGGTTAGTGCCGATCATGACCGGATCGATTTGCACCGAGACGAAACGGTTGGTGCCGAGGTTTAGGAGTTTTTGCTGGTCGGGCGAAAGTTCGAAATCATCCAAATGCTTCCCACCGAAACTGACGACAGCCACCTGGGTGGTGGATGAATGGCGAAGGGGCGCATGGGCCAGGGGCCATTTGAGGATAGTGACGACGTAGTTGGCCCCCATGAGGCAAATGAGCATGGCTACGCCGAGTGCAGCGAGACTTTTGATTAAGACCCAGCGGAAATCCTCGAGATGTTCGAGAAAACTTTTGACCGGGCCGCCTTCGGCTTCTGCGGAGGATTCCGTTTCGTAGTCGCCGGCCATGAGAGACGCCGTGCTTTAGGCCTTGGGCGGATTGGACGATTGCGAAACGGTTTGGGCCGGCTGCGATGAGGTGGTGGTGATGGCCTTGTTCTGCGGCTGGGGCTTGTCGTCAGCGGCATTTTGGATTTCATCGGTGACTTCGCGAGTCGCTTTTTTGAATTCCTTAATGCCCGAGCCAAGGCCCTTGGCCAATTCCGGCAATTTCTTTGCACCGAACAAAATCAGGACGACGGCGAGAATCAAAATGATTTCCCACCCGCCTAACCACGCTGCAAACATGCTATTCATATTAATTTTTATTCGAGCCAATACCAGCGTACGCCCGCTTGGGACGGTTGTAAAGGGCTAAAACAGGCCGGATTTCATTGAAAACTGCCAATTTCTGGCGGCCCTACCATAACTCACAGCATTCACGGCTGCGCAAGAGCGCAACCCTACCACGACTTACAACTTCGGCGACCCTGCCATAATTAACCCTATACGATGTCCAAATTATTTGACGTCCGCCGGGGCCCGGCGGTTACGCCCCCATTTTGGGCGTCAGGACGACAAAATCATCGCGACGGTTTTTAGCCCAGGCGGCTTCGTCGTGGCCGGGATCCGCCGGCTTATCTTTGCCGTAACTGATTTCATGGACGCGCGAAGGATCTACACCCAATTTTGCCAGCGCTTCACGGGCGGCCAGCGCGCGGCGTTCGCCGAGGGAACGATTATATTCTTCCGTGCCACGTTCATCGCAATTGCCTTCGACCAGCAATGCTTCTCTTGGATTGGCTTGAAGTTCCTGGGCGACTGCTTGCAGGTTCGCCTGGTCGCTGTCACGGATGACGGCGCTGTCGTAGGCAAAATGAATGGTGTTGGCAGCCAGCTTTTCAGGATTCTGGTCGTAATTGGCAAGATCACTATTAGCCACCGGCGGTATAGGCTGGCCATTAGGATTTTGCGGCGGAGCATTATAGGGGATGGTACTGGGGAGGCTGGTAGTATCGGTAACGCCGGTTGGTGATGAGGTGGGAATCGGCGTAACGGCGACGGGTTTATGATGGCAGCCCGCCGTGGCCACGATGACGGCCAGCGCGCAAGCAGCGGAACGAAGCATTTTCATATTCATATTATATATCGGTTAAATTTGGTTACATTAGGGTGACAAATCAAGGCTCATTTCTCCCACGCCGGTTCCGAATCATCGCCAGAAACTCTAGCGGTATTTTTGTGTTGTTTGGTGAAAACGTCAAGCACCGACAACACCTGCCGATAGTTAATGGATTGATTGTAAACTAACGTACGAGAATTGGGCGACCACGAAGGATGCTGCCCCTGGACAAGTGTGACGGGCCGGCTGCTGCCGTCCGCAGGGGTGACACAAATATCGAACTCGCCACCCTGTGAGGTGAAGGCAATCCATTTGCCGTCCGGGGACCAGTCAGGCTCGGTAGGATTGGGAAAACCGGAAGTCGGGACGGTTTGCGGCTCCCCGCCGGTAGCGGGAATTTTGGCGAGCTGGCGGTGCGAGTGGATCTTGGTGGCGTAACAAATCCATTGGCCATCCGGCGACCAGCAGGGGGAAGAATCATCCGCGTGAGTGAAGGTGAGTTGTTTCAGGTTGGAACCATCGGCATCGCAAACCCAGACGTTGGGGTTGCCGCCGCGGCTGAGAATCATAGCCACTTTGCCATCGCGGGAAACGGCGGCGCTGGTATTAAGACCGGGGTAACCGGCAAAGTTTCGGCGCTGGCCCGAACTCAGGTCCTGATAAAAAATATCGGGGTTGCCCAATTTATAGGAGGTGTAATAGAGGGCGAGTCGGCCGGGAACCCACGCGGGTGCGGCCACGATGGCGCCGTCGGTCGTGATGGCCTGGGGATTATGCCCGTCGAAATCGGACACATAAATTTCGCCGCTGCCGCCGGGCTGTTCCACCTTGAAAGCGATTTTGGTCTGGCCGATTTTGGGCCGGCCGGTGACAGCGGAAACAAAGTCGTCGGCAAAAGCATGCGCTTCGCGCCGGATATCAGCACCGGTGTAGCTGCGGGAAAGAATTTCTTTGCGGGCGTATTTATCAGTGACATGTCCAACGACGTCACCTGTGCTGCTGCCAGAGATTTGATATTGGGCCTGGTCAGCGGAAACGACTTTGAAACCCTGGACGTATAAATCAAATTCCAGGACTTCCAATGCCGTGCCAGTAAAGCCGGAGATGGAAACGGGGATAGGGGGAGTGAAGCCCATTTGCAGGCGACCAGGAACAATGATTTCGGAGCTATCTTGTGCCTGCGCAATCGCGGCCCCGAAAAGGAAACCCGCAAAAAGAATGCGAGATAAATATATCTGTATTTTTTTCATTGGAATGATTTTTCAACCTCCGGATTAAAGCTGAGGGTGTAGTGCCGTTCTTTATCCGTCGAGCCCTCCGGAAAGGGCTCGATGGTAGTAACCTGGTCCAACGTGCGCTGAACAGCGCCATCCCAGGCTGAATCGCCAGAGGGCGAAATAATATGCGCGGAGATCACTGTGCCATCGCTCGCAACGGTAATACTCACCTTGGTATTTTCACTATTGCTCGCAACCTGATCCGGCAAATTGGGCCGCAATGCCCGCTCATAAACTGTCTCGACGACGCTGGCGTAACTGGCATAAGAGGCACTGGCCGTTCCCGGCATGTCAACTTTCGTGGACGAGGACAAGCTCTGGCTCAAACTGCGGGCCGCATTATTGTAGGCCTGAGAATTGTCGTGCTGCGGGGTGTTTTTTTGCTTGGTCCGCTTAACCATCTGCGTGTTCACATTGATGTTATTCTGCTGGGGCTTGGCCTGCTGCCTCTGAACGGGTGTCGTATCCGGCGTGACCGTGGGTTCGGGTTTGGAGGGCGTAAATATTTTTTCCACCCGGTCCAGAAGCGATGGGGTGGGGGTCGGCGTGGGTGTGGGTGGCGGAGTCGGCTGCGGCGGGGTGACGATTTTGGGCGGCAACGGTATCGGCTGCAACGGTTCTGGTGGTTTCGGAACAGCAACGGGAGTGGGCGCGGGCGGTTGCGCATTTTGGACGCCGCTGTTGACGGCAGCG
>DATJXK010000174.1:0-4199 GCA_035500235.1 Pseudomonadales bacterium
TTCAAACTGGGTTACGGGTTGAAGGATTAAAGTCCTAACTTTATATAGTATATACAAACCCTCACCTCACCCTGACCCTCTCCCCTCCCGTTTGTCGGGAGCGGAGAGGGAACAGCATGCGGGTAAAAATCAGAGGCTTAGCAGTCATACGCAGCCGTCTGACTGCACAAAAAGGACAATTAATTTTTCGTCTGCGAAGCGCCTTCACGCGACCAATGGATCGCGTGCAGCATGACTTCGGTAGAGCTTTTTAGCTGCAGCTTTTCCTTGATGCGGTTCCGGAAAGAATTGACGGTAGGAATGGTCACGTTCATTTCCTCGGCGATTTGGCGGACGCCTTTACCCATGCCCAGCATTTGAAAGACTTCCAGTTCGCGGTCGCTCAATTTTTCAAGCGGTGAGGGAGGAATATCTTCCGCGCCGTGCATAAATTTAGTGATGACGGAGCTGGCCATTTTTTCGCTGAGATGCATATCACCGCCGAGGACTTTGCGGATGGCCGTTTTGACGGTTTTAGCCGGTTCCTGTTTCATCACGTAGCCCATGGCGCCGGCGCGCAAGGCGCGTTCGGCGTACAACGATTCATCATGCATGGAAACGACCAGCACGGGGAAATCTTCGTTCTCACTCTTGATCGCCTTGATGAGGTCAATGCCGCTGGTGCCGCCCAGCGAGATGTCCACGACGACAAGGTCGGGTTTTAATTTGCGGATTTCCTGCAAGGCAGTTTCTGCTTCCGCGGCATCGCCGCAAACGGCCAGGTCCAATTCACGGTCAATCAACTGGCGCAGTCCCTCGCGGAACATGGTGTGATCGTCCACAATAAAAATCCGGCTTTTCTCTGACATTGGTTTGCTCACGATGACATTTTTTAGTTTTTATGTCCCTTTTCCAGCAGTGGTTTGGCTGCCGGGTAAAAGATACATGTCAAACGCGTGCCATTACCGGGAGAACTTTTCAAGTCTAAAGTTGCGCCAATCGTCCTGGCCCGATAGTGCATGATGCGGACACCCATGCCCGTGGCGCTGCCATTGGGCGCCTGAAAACCGATTCCGTCATCCTGGATGGCCAGGGCAAAATGGCCGTCAGCGTGTTTTAAAGAAATCATTACATGAGTAGCTTTACCATGCTTTACCGCATTTAAGACGGCTTCCTGGGCAATATAAAATAAATGGGTGGCAACGGCATTTTCCAATATGGGCGCGGGTTCTTCACAAATAAAATCGCATTTGATTTTAAACAGGCTGGTGGAGTTCGCGGCGAGTTCTTCCAGGGTCAGGGCTAGGCCGCTCTCTTCCAGATGTACGGGAAAGAGTCCGCGCGCGACGTTTCTGGTCTGGCTAATGGCGTCATTGATCAGGCTCCCGATACGTTCGGCTTCGGGGGCTTCTGTGAATTTTCGTTCCTGAAGTTGGTCCGCCAGGATGTCCACCCGATAAGCGATGCCCGCCAGTTGCTGGCAGACGCCGTCGTGCAGATCGTGCCCAATGCGCTGCTGCTCGCGATTGCTGATTTCCAAAATTTCCTTTTCCAGCCGTTTGCGTTCAGTGATGTCACGTGCAACGCCTTCGACTTCGACAATCTTTCCCTTTTGTTCGACAATGCGGGTGCCAATTTCCAACCGGAGACGTTGCCCCAATCCATCGATGAAATCCCATTCCTGCGGCGGCAGTTCAACATTCTGGACCACCTGCTCAAACCATTGTGCGGCGGCGGAGTGTTGTTCTTCGGCCACAAAATCAACCAGTTTTTTGGAGATAATTTCTTCACGCCGGCGGCCTAGCAATTGTTCGCCGGTCTGGTTAACCGAAGTGATGCGTCCGGCCAGGTCGCAAGTGAAAACCATGTCGTTGGCGTTCTCAAAAAGATTTTCGTAACGCGCCTTCAAATCCGCCTCTACCTGGAGTTTTTCGCGGATGATTTTGGTTTGTTTCTGGACGCGGCGGCGCAGGACGACCACCCAGGCAGAAGCCGCCAGGACGATGACGCCAAGAATGGCCATGGCCCACAGCATTTTTTGCAAATTCCACCAGGGCGGCCATCGCAGGACGAGGACGTCGCTTGGGGAACGCATCAGGATGCGGAAGGATTTGGCCCGCCAGGCATCGCCAGCCTGCCACGCGCGTCCGGTTTCGATTAAACAAACACCCGTCACATCCACCCGGGTGCCGTTTTCCAGGTGTGAAAAGTCGGTGCCTTCACTTTTTCCGCCGAGGTAAGCATAAAAAATAAATCCATTGGGCGCCTGCAAGACGAGGAATTGTTCCGGGCTGTGGCGCGCGCGATCCAGAATCGTCGCCTCGATTCGTACCAGGCGGCAGTCGTGAGTGCCTTTGAGCGCTTCATCGGTGGTAATGACATCCGGGGCGGGCGGGGGACCATCTCCCATTTTCCTGAAAATGGCATCCTGCAACATGGGCGTATATTCGCCCTTCCCGGGGAAACCCAGGACTTCGACGCGGTCGCCGGGATCCAAAGGACCTGCCTGGCGGGTTTCGACATATAGTCCCTCGGTCTCGTCTTCGATATACAGGACATCATCGCCCTGTCGGTAGATGACTGTGCCGGCCACCTTGACGCGATGCCCGTAACCGCCTTGCGGGGTAAATTGGAGAAGCTTTTCCATCGGCAGGGTAGGCACGTCAAATGGATCCTGCGGTGCAGCTTTTTCAATCACCAAATCAGTAGGACGCGGCACCAAAAGCTGGATGTTGAACAATTGCCGCTGGTGGTTAAATTGGGTCACGCATACGCCACGCACGGTTATGGTGCTGTCCACCAGGTCGCCGCTTTCCGCGACTGGCAGTTTCCTGGCAATGGCGGTCAATCGTCCCCCGCCAATGGCAATATCCACGAAAAAAAATCGGCTTTGCGCATCATACTGAACAGAGCGAACGGTGCCTTGAATTTCCACGAATTGGCTGTCTTCCTGGCCGCTCGCGATTTGTTGAAAAGTGACCGGGGTAGCGGAGGGAAACGTCCCGGCGCCAAGGATGTTGATCTTGCGCGCCATCACCACCGGCGCAAATTCACCGGGATCGGCCTCGCCCTGGATTTCAATCAATTGACCGGACGCGAGGGGCGGATCATTCAGGGTGGTGGGATCGATGCGGAAATAAATACCGGCAGATTGGTCCTGGACGAAATAGTAATAATTATCCTCGTCACAAAATGTGACGATGCCCTTCAAGCTCACGGGATAATGAAGGGCCGCCTCTTCCGGGGTCAATTGCCTGACTTCATCCGCCGTCAGTAGTACGTTGGTTTGATTGTTCTGCCCCCACGCTTCCAAAACTCCGCTGAAGATTAGGCAAGATAAGCCAAAGCCGCGGATGGCGTTCCAAATGGACATACTTATTCCGGCATCATAGGGTCAGAATGACAATTCCTGCGAGCCCAAAATTGACCGGAAGACCAGACCTGCCACGTCTCATAATGAGATGAGGGTCTGTTGCCAAATTCATTTTAAAGACACATTCGACACGCCGTTGGACGTAGTGTGATCATACACCCGCACGTAGTCCACCTGCATCTCTCCCGGGAAAAGGGTATTCGTATCAGGGTTTCCGTCGAAATTCCCCCCGATGGCCAGATTCATAATGATGTAGAACGGCTGGTTAAATGGCGCGGGATAGGGCGCATCGGCAGTCGTCCAGTTGGTTTGGGTCTCGTAGAGTTTATTATCTACGTACCAGCTAATGGAATTAGTGGTCCATTCCAAATCATAGGTGTGGAAGTCATTGGCTTTGTCGCCATCCACGGGAAATGTATAATAGTCAGTAGATTGCCGGTGACCGCCGCCCGGGGCGGCATAATGAATCGTTCCCTGGATCACAGCAGGGTAATCTCCTTTATTTTCAGCGATATCTATTTCACCACAAGCGGGCCAGCCACCGTAAACGGAATCTTTGGGCATCAACCAGAGCGCCGGCCAATAACCTTTGCCTTTGGGAAAACGGGCGCGAAATTCAAAACGGCCATATTCGTGAGCGAACAATCCTTCGCTTTTTATGCGGGCCGAAGTATAAGAAAAACCGTTGGTGCTTTCCTGCCGGGCTACGATATGCAGGATGCCGTTGCTCTCGTAGGCGTTATTCGGGCAGCCGGTGTAAAACTCCAGTTCGTTGTTTCCCCAGCCGTCGTTATTGCCGGTTTCAAACATCCAGTGGTTGGTGTCGATTGAAGTGCTGTCAAATTCA
>DATJXK010000175.1:0-5350 GCA_035500235.1 Pseudomonadales bacterium
TTTCATAGAATTCCTTTACGTTTTTAAGCTGTCTCCCCTTCTAATTGTGTTTCTGAAAACACCCCTTTGGCCAGCTTACGGCATATTAGACTAAAAGAAACAATAATAGTCAAGACAATTCAACCTTTTTGAGAAAAAAGCCGAAAGTGCTGCCCCACAAGCAACTGCGAAAAAATTTACCGTTGAAAATACGGTTAAAGCTTCACCAAAGGCAGCTCTACAATCTTCACAAAATTTTCTCCGCCGGGCGTTTTCAAAACCAATTCTGTCCCGATCTGATTCGCTTCGCGCCGGACATAGCCGAGCGCAATATTGATATTGAGTGCTGGTGATTTCACGGCACTGGTGATGTAGCCGGTTTCTTTGCCGTCGCGAAAAAGCTTGTCCCCCTTTTGTGGCAGGGCTTTTAAATCACCCGGCAACCGCAAGCCCCGGAGTTCTTTCGTCACATGCCCGATGGCGTGAATGCGATTCAGAACTTCCTGCCCGATATAGCAGCCCTTATTGAAACTCATTGCCCGGCTTTCGATGCACTCCATCGGCAAATTCGTTTCATCCATGTCCACGCCAAATCGCGGGATACCCGCTTCAATCCGCGCCGTTTCCAGGGCCGTCCAGCCGCATCCGCCGCCGCCAACAGCCTTGGCCGCCGCGATCAATTTATCCATCACTGCGCCAAGCGCAGCATTGGGAACAAATAGATCGAAACCGAATTTTCCGGGGAAAATGCGCGGTTGATTGGCCAGATAAATCTCGCCTAAGGTAGCATCCGGTATTTTAACAATGGCCAGGTTCTTTTCCGGGGCTTTGCCCAATCCCACAGCTTCAAGCACTGCGCCCGCTTTGGGGCCTTGCACGCTCAGCAAGCCATAGTGCGGCGTGACCTCGGCGATTTGCACATCGTCAGCGACCACAAATTTTTCCAGTCGTTGGGAAACTTTTTGGGCCAGGCCGGGTTCAAAATCCAAAAGCAACTCATCCGGCAAACTGAAAACGTTCAGATCACTTTCCATTTTGCCTTTGGCCGACGTCAGCGCGGCGTAACAACCCTCGCCAACGCCAAGCTTTTTCACGTCATTGGTAATTTGGCCGTGCAGAAACCGAACGCGGTCATTTCCAAGCAAACAAATCCTTCCGCGAAAGCTCAAATCAATCACCCCCGCCGCTTCGCGCAGGGCTTTGTATTCGGCCGGCCAATTGCCGTAATCAGCAACCATTTCAGCGCCATTCAATTCAGAAAATTGCGCGCCAATGCCCTGGTGAAATTCATGCAATAAAAGTGGACTCATTTCCGCCGACAAAAATCCATGGGATGGCGGCGAAAATCAAGTCTTTGAAAGGAGCGTCTCTTTTGAATTCCCATTCCCGCGCCGGATATCATTCTTGAATTTTTCCGCACAGGAAGGACACATGCCATGAGAGAAGCTGGCGTCAGAATGCATGCGGACATATTGTTCGACCGATTGCCAATAGCCGGTGTCCGAACGGACACTCTTGCACCAGGCGCAAATCGGGATGAGGCCGGAAAGAGTTTTTACGTGCGCGAGAGTTTTCTTAAGCTCGGCAATCAGCTCTTCGCGCTCCCTTTCAGATTTTTTGCGTTCACTAATGTCGCGAAAGATCCCAACGTAACCCACGGTGTTGCCCGCTTCATTGGCCAGGGGAGTGACCACCAGAAGACTGGGAAAACGGCTGCCATCCTTGCGAATGAACGTCCATTCCCCTTCATCAATCATATCGGCTTCGATTTTTTTGATCACTACGTCGAACGATGGGTTCACCGGCACGTCCAGTTTCCTCGACAACATTTCCGCGCGTTCGGCGAGTTCCAATGGATCCCGCCACAGCATCGGCGTTGTCCTGCCAATGACTTCGTCCGCAAAATACCCCAGCAAGCGCCCGGCTGCAGGATTGAATACCTGCACGATGCCTTCACAGTTGGTAGCCACGATCCCGTAATCTGCCGAGCCAAGAATGGCATTTTGTACGAGCATGGTTTCTTTCAATTTCGCTTCGGTCTGGCGCCGGAAGGTTAGTTCACGGTTGGCCTGATAGGTCGCCAGCAACAAAAGCACGGCCGCCAAAATACTTCCCACCACGAGCAATCGCCCTGCGTCATGGTACTGGCTTTGCTCATCGGTATCGCGGAGATCCGAAAGCTGTTCTTCGTCCAGGAGAAACTGATTTAAAATATCCCGCGCCCGCCCGAAGACCAGCCTACTCTCCCCGGTAGCATCCAATTTAGACGTGCCCGAAAAACCCTGGCTGCGATAAATGACAATGGAACGGTTATCAAACGAAAGCAGTGAATTGACGGCCAGACCCAGGATTTTAAGTCTCTCCAACTGGCCGGGGTCATTAACAGTAAGCAAAACAAGATGTTTTAGTAAATTTGGCTCCAACGCCTTGCTGTTATAAAATGAAGCGAGCGCATTGGTATCACCCACGGTTACGTAACCCCTCATTCCCCGCTGGATATCCAGGAGATTATTTTCAAAGGCCTGCCCGGCAAGAATTGTCTCCGTGGAATGCCTGCGCCATTGCGTGGCTTCTTTCAAATTTTTTGCATTCGATGCCGCCAACAGGGCGACAGTGACCATAAGGATCAATGACGCCGCCACTGTGAGCCACGGCGGAAAACTGAATTTTTCCCGTCCGCTGGAGATTTCCCGAACCATTTCTTTTCAAAAAAGCATGTTTTGCGCCAATTATTTGGCATATATCGATAAAAACAGGCCCTTTTTTAAGGAGACATTCGCTTGATGAGATTTTGGCTTCCGCTAAAGTTGCAGCCATGAATTTTGCCAAATTCGTCTCAGCAGGAGCCATGGCCATCGTTTCAGCCATTCTCATTTCCGGTTGTGCCGACCCGGATTTCCGCCGCCCAATATTATCCCACCTTGGGGAATTCGAGAATGCCCCGGATATCGGTCCCGGGGAATCCCCCATGCCCACCCGCACGGTGCCAACGAATTCCGTCACGACGACCTGGCCCGGCAAAGGTCTGGCAGAACATCCGTTCCTTTATTACGGCGAAGGCAACAACGTCCTGTATGTGGTGAATAACGGTCGCGTGATTTGGCGTTATGCCCTGCCGCCGGGTGGTGAAATTGACGATGCCTGGATGCTTTCAGACGGCAATATCATTTGCACGAAAATGACCGCGTGCTACGAAATCACGCCGCAAAAGAAAATTGTTTGGACGTATAATTGCCCCACTAATACGCAGATTCATGCCTTGCAACCGTTCGGTCCCAACCGGGTCATGGTTGTCCAAAACGGTTTGCCGCCGCACCTCTATCTCCTCAACAAAGTTGATAATTCGAAAGTCGTCTCCCATGAGCTTCCGGTCTACACCAACACCATCAAGTCCATCCATACGCAGTTCCGCAATTGCCGCGTAACGTCGCAAGGAACTTATATCATAGCCAATCTCGATCACGGCTTGATCAATGAATACGACCAAAATTGGCACGTCATCTGGAGTTACAAAACCGACAAGCCATGGTCCGCGGTGCGCCTCAGAAATGGAAACACCCTGATCCCGGGCGATAATCTCGGTTATGTTCACGAAGTGAACCGGCAAGGCAAAATCGTTTGGGGAATTGAATCAAACAGCATCCCGGGCATCGTGTTACACGATGTTCAAACCGCCAGCCGGCTGGCAAATGGTGATACGATTATTTGCAATCGTGGCCCTAAAAACAGTGATCCGCCGCAAGTGATCGAGGTAACGCGCCGTAAAAAAGTCGTCTGGGTCCTGCAGGACTACGAGAATTTGCCGGCCTGCACGGGCATACAATTATTGGATGAACCGGGCACTCCGGAAAATCCGGGTGAGTTGCAGAGGTAGTTCCATTTAATGCGCCTGGATATCCGGCAAGGGACTTTTCTCGCCGGCGGCTGCCGGTACGGCCTGAAGGGGGATAACCGGATTCCAATCCTGCCATGTGCTGTCGGCTTTATCAGAAAGCATGAAAACAGCTCCATTCGTAGCGGCCGGCCCGTAATCGGTCGGTGTGGCTAATGCAATTCCGCCGCTAATCAGTGTTTGCGCAGATTCAGCGGTAATATTTAACCCGCTGAAAAGTCCCAGATGGGCGTTAATACCGCCGGCATTCCAGAATTTCGAATTCATCCGCACCAATGGCGCAAAATTTTGCAGTATGCGCGCATGCACCACGATATGGCGCGAATCGTCCCCCAGGCGAAAATCCAGCACCTCCCCCACCTGCACGCCGCGATAGAAGATTTCCGATTGATTTTGGAGCGCGCCGAGATCATCCGCCAGCAGCGTAATGATAATACCCGGTTCCGGTTGGACAGGCGCTTCCTCAGCGCCGATAAAAGTATTGGTCCGCTCCCCACTTCCGGGTTCGGCGGTAATGAAGTTTCCGGAGACGATCGTTTGCAGTCCGCTGATGGCGCCCAGTTTGACTTCGGGCCGGACGATCCAGAATACAGTCCCTTGCCGCGCAATATTCCCGGCGGAGTAATCCAGCTTTGCGCGCACAGCGACGCGCCCTTCTTTGTCTGCCAGCTTAAGCGATTCAATCTGCCCAATTTTTATGCCGCGATATTTTACCATGGAATTTTGCTCCTGCAGGCCGTCGGCATTTTGGAAATAAATGGTAATAGTCGGTCCGGCAAAAATGAAATCGTGCAAAAGGAACCAGCCGCATAACCCAACGGCGGCAACCGGAAGCAACCAGATAAACCAGGTCATGAAATCCTTCTCTATTTTTGCTTTCGGCAAGGCAGGTTTTTTTTCACTCATAACGTCCTTTTTCTTCGGTTGAATCCCATACCAGGCGGGGATCAAAGGTCAGCGTAGCCATGAGCGTCAGCACGACTACTGCCGCAAAGGAAAAGACGCCGCGGCCGGGATGCACCGTAGCCACTTCGCCCATCTCCACCATGGAAACGCAGATGGCCAGCAAAAAGACCTCCAGCATGTTCCATGGATCAATGATGCGGATGACTTTATAAATCCACGCGCGGGTTTTTCTAAAACTCTGCCAATCGAGGGTCAGGGTTATAAAAATCAATCCAAGGATTTTGAGTATCGGCGTAAACAGGCTGGTGCAGAAAACCAGCCCGGCGATGAAATACTGGCCGCCTCCCCAAAGGCCCTTAATTCCCTGGAAGATAGTCGTTTGTACGAATTGCCCCTGGTATTCCGCAGTAACGATGGGGTAAATATTGGATGGAAAATACAAAATCGCGGCCGCAATCGAAAAAGCCAGTGTGCGCGAACGGCTGTCCACCCGGCGGTGGGAAATCTGGGAATTGCACCGTGCGCATTTTACAACTTTGCCCTTCGGTACATGATCCACCTCTTGCACCAAAC
>DATJXK010000176.1:0-21184 GCA_035500235.1 Pseudomonadales bacterium
TTGCAGCCAGGTTACTTTCGTTAACCCATTTGGATAAATGAATGATGGATTCCATTCGGTGTGTTTTTTATTTTCCTGCCGGTTGGTTGGTGGTCAAATTCGTTGGCTGAGGCTGCGGCAGCCAGCCGCCGGTCGCCTGTAATGGCTCCAATTGTCCACGACGAGTTACCCAAACCGCCAGCGCCAGACGCCCGGGGATGCTCTTCGGATGATCATCTATGATAAATGTCCCTTGATATCCGGCGCCCTGGCTCGCCAGCGGACGGGTGATCAGCGAAAGCACGGCAAAATCATGTCTCAATTGGCGGCCAGAATTTTCTCCCCCCGTCACATTGGAATCCACGCCGCTGGCCAGCAATGCAGCAGTGACTTCGTAATCTGCCGTTCCTTTATCCGCGGGAACGAAATTAACCTGCCAGTGTTTACTGTCGTTGGAACTGGCTTGCAGTGTCCCGACGGCATCCGCCGGCGCGGAAGGAATGCTCCGATACCCTAACCAATTGCTCCATTCCCTGCCATTGAGCACGAACTCGGGAGTGTAGATATTTTGTGCTGACCAGGCGCGGGCGTAGTCATTTTGCCGTTGAGAAAACTCGTCGCTGGAAAGTTTATCGCGCCAGCCGGAATTGTTCCAATAGTCCACATGAAAGGCCACCGGCACAAATTCACTCCACAAGCCAGGTTGGTCCTTTAGCCGGCTCAGCCACGCCTCGGCAGGCGGGCAACTGCTGCATGCCTCGGACGTGTAAAGCTCCAGCAGCGCGGTTTGCCGCGCTGCGCTTTGAAAGGCCAGCGGCGCGGCGCCTGCGATGCCGCAGCCAAAGAACATTAAAAGACAGACCCATTTTCTCATCGTAAAAGTAAGAGACATGCCCCGTAGTTTTATTCCGGAATTTTTTTAATTTCGGGAAAAAATAATTTGGAATAAAACCGCTCGCTGGTTGCTCATATCTTTATATTGTTAACCGGAATCTGAAACGCCGTGAACGAGGCAGACTATGAACAGGCCGTAAACTCTCTCTACGAGGGTTTATACCGTTTTGCTTTCAGCCTGGCGGGCAACGCCGATGACGCCGCTGAATTGACCCAGGAATCATTTGCGCGGTTGCTGACCAAAGGCGGGCAGTTGCGCGATCGTTCCAAGGTCAAGGGCTGGCTGTTCACCACCCTCTACCGCATGTACCTCGGCTGGAAACGCCGTGAGACTTCACTGCCTCACTATGAAATCACCAGTGTCGAGAGCGAGTTACCGCCGGTCACCCCGGACCTGGTGGACAAGCTCCAAAATGAAGCCGTAGCGGAATCGCTCCTGGGGGTAGAGGAGCGTTATCGCGTGCCGCTGGCGCTCTATTACTTTGAAAATCATTCTTACGCCGAGATTGCAGCGATGCTTGATATCCCCATCGGCACGCTCATGTCACGGCTTTCGCGGGGGAAAGACCTGATGCGCAAGTCGCTGGCGGCCAAATCCATCGGGGCGGAGCGCAAAATCATTTCCATCAATCCATCCCGGCAAAATAAATGACCGTACCATGAACAACCAGGAAGCCAAATTGATTCTGCAGGCCTACCGCACCGGCGGGCAGGATGCGGCAGATCCATTTTTCGCCGGTGCGCTGGAGCAGGCCCGGCGTGATCCGGAGTTGCAAAAATGGTTCGCAGAGGAAAACGCCGTGAATGCCCGCCTGCATGCCCGGCTGGAAACCGCCATCCCGGTCCCCGCAGGCTTGAAAGCCGACCTGCTGGCGCTCCGAAAAACCGTCCGGCCCGCGTCATGGTGGTCTCAGCCGATGAAACTGGCCGCGGCGTTGGTTATTTTAGTGTCCTTCGGAGTGGTGTTTCTTCTGCTGTCACAAAAACCGTCACCTTTGGCCTCGTTCCGCGAAACCATGGCGCGCAGTTCGGCGCAAATGCAGGAACATGTCGCCTTTGAATCGCACGATTTTGGTAAGATCCAGCAATGGCTCCAAAGCCGCAACCTGGATACGAATTTTGACCTGCCCGCCATGCTGCAAGCCGGAATCCCGCAAGGTTGCCGGACAGTGGATTGGAACGGCAGCAAAGCAACGATGATTTGCTTCTTTGTGAATGGCCAGCATATGGACCTCTTTGTCATAGACCGGACTGGCCTGCCGGCTTTTCCTGAAAATGGCGCCCCGCAATTTGCCCAGGCCAACGGCCTCATGACCGCTACGTGGGCCAGCGGCGGGAAGGTTTATCTTCTCGTCGGCCAGAATAAAGAGCTTTTACAAAAAGTGCTCTAATGTGAATTGCCGGGTGGCATCTCTACGATTTTATTTTGTGATTAATGCTTCGCACCCTCACTCACAAATTCCCGGTGTAGCCGCGCATAAATCCCATCCTCGCGCAACAGAGATTCATGCGTCCCGCGTTCGGCAATTCGTCCCTGGTCCATCACCAGCACCAAATCTGCTTTGCGGATTGTGCTCAGCCGGTGCGCCACGATAAATGCCGTCCGCCCGCGCAATAAAATCTCCAGCGCCTTCTGCAAACGCACCTCCGTGACCGTATCAATCGCGCTGGTTGCTTCGTCCAGCACCACGATGCGCGGATTTGCCAGCATCGCCCGCGCAAAACAAACCAGTTGCCGCTGTCCAAACGATAGTGATGCCCCGCGCTCCATTACTTGCGTATGCAACTTCTGTGGCAACGCATCCAGCAAGTCCAAACAATCCAGCGCTTTTAAGGTCGCTTGCACATCCGCTTCCGTTGCTTCCGGCCGGGCAAACCGGATATTGTCCAGCACCGTGCCCGAAAAAAGAAAATTATTTTGTTGCACGCTGCCCATCTGCGACCGCAAGGAATCACTCGTTATGGTGTTTAAATCCAGACTATCCACCAGCACGTGCCCGCGCGCTGGCAAATAAAATTTCTGCAGCAGCCCCACCAGCGTGGTCTTGCCGCTGCCTGTGTGCCCCACCAGTGCCACTGTTTGTCCCGGTTCCGCTGTGAAAGAGATATCGTTCAGCACCGGCCGGCCCGGCACATATTCAAATGATACGTTCTGAAATTCCACGCGCCCCTGGATGACCGGTGCGACCTTCGCGTCCGCGGCATCCACCCATTCCGGTTTCTGGTCCAGCATCCGGAACAACCGCTCCGCTCCCGCCATGGCCATAAACGCCTGGTTCAACTGGTTTCCAATCGTTTGCACGGGGTCAAAAAACAAATTCGCCAGAAAGAAAAACATCACCAGGTCGCCCACTTCCATGTGCATCCAGCCGTGCCATTTCAGTGCGCCAAATGCGCCCAGCAACGCAATGGCTCCCAGGAAAATCTGGCTTTGCAATTGCAATAGCGGGACAAACACCGCCGAGGCCTGCGCCACACCTACGTTGTTCTCGCCATGCACGTCAATCAGCTTCCGGAAAAATCCCGCGTTGACTTCGTGCCGTACAAACGCCTGCGTCACACGGATGCCGCTCACGGATTCTGCGAGGGTCGAGGACACCCGGCTCCACGATTCCTGCACCTTGCGCAGGCGCCGGCTCATCTCGTGCCGGTAGTTTTGGTTCAAGTACCAAATGAGCGGCGCCAGCATGATCATCAGGGAAAATAACTTCCAGTTGTACCATGCCATCAGCGCCGCCGATCCCGCCATCTGGAAGACGTTCACTACCAGGATAAACGCCACGTCCTGCACGCCCGCGCGTACACTGTCGATATCCGACGTCATGCGGCTGATAATGCGCCCAAACTTGGTGGTATTGTAGAACGACATTGGCATGGTCATCAATTTGTGAAACAGCTCCGCCCGCATGTCGTGCACGACTGCTTCGCCCAATTCCAGCGCCAGCCGCTGCCGGAAATGCAACGTCAGCATCGTGAATGTGGCGAGCGCAAAATATCCCGCCGCGTACCAGTAAATTTTATCCAGATGCTTGCCTGAAATCGGTCCGTTAATCGTGATTGCAATCAAAGACGCCAGCACCGGCAATTGCAAACCACGGATAAACGTCAAGGTAAACAACCAGTTTCGTTTCACCGCGTACGGTTTCGTATAGGTAAAAATCCGCCGGATGAGTTTGCCTTGCAGCGGCGCCCGCTCCGCCTCCCGCTCCTCATTCGGATTGTAATACGTAATGGACTCGCGCGCCGAATAGACTTTGGCGCTTTGCGGCGGCGATGCTTTTTTTTGTTCGTCGCTCACGCTGCCTTTCCTTCCGGTTCCAGGTCCATGATTTGCAAAAGCGCCGTTTCGTGGTACAGCCCGGGCCGGTGCGCCAGTTCATCATGCGTGCCGGTCTCCGTCAGCCGCCCGTTTTCCAAAACCAAAATCTTGTCCGCCCGCCGCAACAAACTCAGCCGTGACGAGACGACAAACGTCGTCCGTCCTGCCATCGCCTCGCGCAACGCTGTCACAATTTCATTTTCCGTCCGTGCGTCCACCGATGCCGTTGGGTCGTCCAGTATTAAAATCGGCGGTTGCAACAACAGCGCGCGTGCCAGCGCCAGCCGCTGCCGTTGTCCGCCCGACAAATCCACGCCCGATTCGCCCAGCACCGTCTCGTAGCTGTGTGATAACCTGGAAATAAAGTCATGCGCCGAGGCGATCCGCGCCGCTTGTTCAATTTGTTCCATCGTTGCGTGCGGATGACCGAAGGCAATGTTCGCCGCCACCGTGTTCGAAAATAAAAAACTCTCCTGGTAGACGAGCCCGATCTGCCTGCGATACGCGTCCAGGTCTAAATCCCGTAAATCCTTTCCATCTATCAGCACGCGCCCCTGCTTTGGGTCATAAAATCGTGGCAATAAACCCAGCAGCGTGCTCTTGCCTGCGCCGGTCATTCCAAAAATGCCAACGATTTGTCCCGGTTTCGCCTCAAATGAAATGCCCTCCAGCGTCAGTTTCTCAGGCGTATAGCTAAAGGAGACGTTTTCAAAAACGACCTTCCCCGAAAGTCGTGCCGGGGTAATGGCGTTGGGTTTACTCTGCACCTCCACCGGCGTGTCCATGACTTCAAACACCCGCCGTGCGGCGGCCAAACTTTGTTGCACGGAATTGGCAATCGTTGAAATCGTCGCTACCTGCCCGGTAAATTGTTGCAACAGTCCCGCGAATACAACCAGCCCGCTCCCCAGCGGAATTCTCCCCTGCACATACAGCCAGCCGCCGTACGCGAACAAAATGACGAGACTCAATTGCGAGAGCATCTGTGTGCCGGGCGTGAAAATGGAAAGATCCCAGAAAATTTTTCGTTGCTGCGCCGAGACCGTATCGTTCGCTTCTTCAAACTTGCACACCTGGTGCGGTTCCGCGGCGAAGCCTTTCACCGTTTGCATCCCGCGCACGCTTTCGCTGAAGAGCAAAACCATGTGGTCCGTCAGTTCACGATTGCGCATGTACCCCGGACGCAGCCGCGCCGAATAGAAATGCGACAGCCACCACAGCGGCAATGATACGCACAAGCACGCCACCGTCAGCGCCGGCTGGATGCGCCACATAAAGAACGCATACGCCACCAGCGTTAGAATCATGTTCACTCCCTGCAACAAAACGCCGTCCACGAACAGCCGCGTGTTTTGCACATCACCCGTTACGCGGTTGAAAATCGAATTGGAGCCGTGAACATCAAAAAAACTGAAGCTCAATCGCTGGAGCTTGGCGTAAATCTGCGCGCGCAATTCCGGCACGATTTCCCCTTGTGTCAGCCGCGCCGTGACCATGTTATAAGAATACGTCAGTCCCGCGCGCAGGATGGCCTGCACGACAATGCCCAAAGACAGTGCCGTCACTATTTGCAGCGGCGACCACTCCATCGGTGGGTGCCAGCCAAAAGGATATTGGGGCAGGGGCGCAGCCGGGTTCAGTGCGTGGCGAATCACATCAATCACCACGCCCAATAATTTCAGGCCGACAATCCCCAGCAACAACAGCACCAGGCTGAGCACCACCGACATCACGCAGTCGCCGCGAAACTGCCATGCCAGCGCCAGCAAACGCCGCACGAGATTCCCGGTGGAATAGCGCGCGTCGAGGGCCGTTTGACTTTCTGTTCCGGTCGTTTTCAGAACGTCCAAAATGCCTCACTTGGAACCCGCAATCGAATTATTTTTGGAGTCGTTATGCCCTGGCAGAATGCGTTTTAGGATAGGTGCAAATGAAATGATATATTCGCGGGAAAGGCTTAACATCCTTAACATTGTTGATTCCCAGGCACTTAAGGCTTAACACCATCCTTAACAAAATGGCGGCTATCCTTAACATCGTTGATAGGCAATGACTTAAGGCTTAACATTCTGTTTACCGCGGGAGTTTACAATTGATATGGCAGCATTGATTTCCGGATTACCCGGATCAGAAGCTTCCGCGGATTGCAAAGCTGTCAAAGCGCCTGCGATGTCATTGGCATCGGCGAGGGTCAGGCCCAAATTATACCAGGCACGCGAAAAATGCGGCTGCAGTCGCACGGCCTCACGGAGCTCTGAAGTCGCGCCTGCCCGGTCGCAGGCCTCGTTGAGGGTTAGAGCCAGCTCAAAATGATATTCCGCATTATTGGCGGCCAATCGCACTGCCTCTTTATATTGTGTGACCGCTTCGTGATTTCGTCCGGTTAAATTATAGGCCAGGCCAAGCTCACGATGAAAGGGCGCCGAATTTGGATCCCAGGCCACGCCTCTCTGGAAATACGGCAGCGCATGGGGCAAATCATTTCGCCCGGCCCAAAATTCGCCCATTTGCATTTGCCCGGACGGTTCATCGGCATTTTGTGCCATGAAGAATATAAGATCTTTTCCCGCCTGACTGTTTGTGTCCAATTCACCACGCAACGACCATGCCGCGGCGATCCGGATGGAACGAATCGGGTCGTTCAATCGTGTGCGCAAGGCTGTCACTAATGCGCTGTTCAGGGAATACTCCGTAGCATCCAGCACTTGTGCCGCCTTATTGCGTACCAACGCGTTCGTGTCGTCCAAATTGTTTAACAGGATGGCCTGAACGTCGGGACGATCCAGCCATGGTCCGAGTTGATTGATAATGGCCGCGCGCCAGTAGGGGGACGGCTCTTCTGCCAATGATTCCAGCAACGGCGTAACTGCCCCCGGATCACCACGGCGCGCGTGTGCCATGGCGCGAGTCCGTTCGCGTCGTGCTTCCAACAACTGATCCATGTTCGTGCCGTACCATTTTTCTGTTGCCGCCAGCGCCCAATCCGCGCTTTTGTCCTGATGGCACCGGTTGCATGCATTGGGGATGCCCAGCTCCCTCGTGAGTAGCGGGTCAGGGATAGTGAAGCCATGGTCATGACGCCAATGCCGTTGCATGTATGGCGTTTGCGGCATGTGGCAGTTAATGCATTCGCCTCCGGTTTCCGCAAAATTATTGGTATCATATTTTGTCAGGTCGCTTTCAATTAACTTGCCGTCTGCGTTGTAACCGCGAACCTGGTGGTGGCTGTGTGTCACGGGGTTAATCACGGGCGCTTTCGGATTGCCTCCGCCGTGGCATTGCAGGCATAGCCAGTTCCCCGGCAGCGAATTTTCGCCGTGTGCGGATCATGGCAATTCAGGCAATAAACCCCGGCATCATGCATCCGGCTGCCAAGGAAGGAGGAAAATTCGTAATCCTCTTCATGAACTTGGCCGTCTGCATAATACAGTTCCGTGCCATCCACCATGTCCGGGTTGAAAGTATCGAGATACTCTTCTCCGGGGGCAAAATCACCAGTCAACTCCGCCCGCCGTGAATGGCATTCGCCGCAGTTGTCCATGATTTGCCGGTGGTTGAGCTTCACCAGCATAGGGTCTTTCATCCGCGTCTGGCCATATTTTTTTTGCCACTCGTTGTGCGCTTTGAGCGGGCCATGGCAGGCTTCGCATCCGACACTCATTTCGGCCATCGTGGTTTGATAACGATCGCCGGCGGCATCGTAATTTTTCTGCAACCGGGTATTATGGCAACCGGCGCACATAAAATTCCAGTTTGCGCCGCGCCCGGTCCAGTGCCCCCACTCACCCGGCTGGCGGTCCTCCTCGCCATTGACGTTGAACCATTGATTGGAGCGCGGATCGTAGGAGGCTTCCAGCGTTTGAAATCGCCCGCCCGGGAAGGGCACCAGGAATTGCCGCAACGGATCATTGCCAATCACTCTCGCCACCGCGTGAGTTTCCGGCCCGTGGGAAAGACCCACCGAGGTGACCAAAGCTGTGCCGTTGCTCCAATTCACTGATGAAACCTGTGTTCCGGCTTTAAAGGAACGAGCCGGGCTAAAGGCTGTTTCGTCCAGCGCAGGCAGGACGTGCCTTTCGGCCAGGCCATGATTTGATTTCTGCCACTGCTGAAATTCTTCCGCATGACAATCCCGGCAACTTTCCGATCCCCCATACTGCGCAAACAATTGTTTCTCCGGGATCTCCTGTAAGCCGGAGCATTTGCCTATCAGAATAGACAGGGCAAAAACAAGAATTCCAATTGGAATACCTGATACGCCACTCCATCTTTCGGGCCGGAACAATCTCGTCAATCCGTCAGTCCTCTCCCTCCGTGACCACCAATTGCTGCTGCGCGGTGTGAATGCCGCCGGCGGAATTAGTGGCGAACAGTGAATAAAAGCCGGAATCTGAAACCTGCGCATTGCCAATGCGGTAAATGGCATTCGTAGCGCCGCCAATCACCTCAAAACCGTTGCCCTTATCTACTTTCCATTGCAACGCGGGTGGCGGTGTACCGCCGATTTCTGCCGAGAAAGTGACGATGCGCGTAACAATGTTTGTGCCGGGCGAATCATTTTCCGTGTCCTGCACAATAAAAGGCGCAACGGCAGGTTGTGCCGGGGACGCGGGATTCGTTTCTTTTCCTGCGGATGCATCCTTTGCCGTCGCCGATAGCGTTTTTTTCGCAACAGTTAATGATGGCAACGAGTGGTGTGCCCTGTCATCGAAGGCAGCGAATACAATGGCGATAATGGCCGCGCCGGTGACCAGGGCCATTTCCTGGTTGAGAGTAATTTTCATGGTCGTTGGTACATCCTGCCCGGGCGTCCGGCGAATTATTTCCGCCGGACGCCGGGCTTGCCTTGGCGGTTATGGAATGTAAGGGGTGACTGAGTAAAATGCCTGGGCGTTGGTCGCATTCAAATCAGTCAGGACGGTATTAGAAATGACCAGGGAACTGTTGGTCCCCGGCGTGAGGATTGTATTGGCCACCGGCGTCCAGCCGAGGGGGTCGGAGACATCATACGACCGCCACAGGGTGACCGAGTAATCAATATTTGGCTGTGCGGGATAGGTCTTGGCACTGGCCAGTTGTGGGAAGGCGGCTGTATTCACATTGGTGCTTATTTGGGTATATTGTTCATTGACCGTGAAGCTGCCGTTGGTGAACTGGAAGCTGGCGATAGACGGGGCCGGAACCTGACTGCGCCGGTAAAGAATATTCTCAAAGCTGGCGGACAAGCCCAATTGCCGGCGGAGGGCGTAATAATTTGCCTGTTGCGTCGGAGTCAGTGTGGAACCAAGCAGGTTCGTGAATTCGTACGGGTCGCTGCTCAAGTCGTAGAACCGCTCCCACGAGACGTCGTTGGTGTGGTAATAGAAATGCAGGAGCTTGAATTGGCCGTTGCGCAAAGTGACGCCGTCGGACGTGGTGCCCTGGTTGGCGCCGGGCCCTTCGTTGAACTGCTCTTCGATGACGTAGGGGGTGGGCCGGATAACGTCCGCTTTAATCGCGGGCAGAAGGCTGACGGAATCTATCACCACATTCGTTGGCAACGTGGCGGCTACGTTGATGCCAGCCAGTTCCTGGATGGTGGAGAAGAGGTCCGGCTCATTCACCAGGGTATCGTTGTAACGGCCGGGACTGCCAACGTCCGGCCCGGTGACGATCAATGGCGTGCGCGCGCCGCCTTCAAAAATCGTAAACTTCGCGTGGCCGTTGCCAGTGACCGTTTCCGGCACGCTGGTATTATAGAAGGGCGGCTGGATCACCTGGATGGGGGTGCCATTGTCGCCAATAAAGATGATGTCCGTATTCGTGGGGATGACGGAGAGGAGTACGCCGATCTCAGTATCGAGCGACTGAATCATGGCCTCGTAATAGGGACGCGTGTTGGTGTTTACATCTTGTGTGGTGCCGCTCAAGGCGAGGTATTTCGGCGAGGTCAGGAGATTCGTTGGCGGCAGATGATAAGGTGAATGAGGAGCGTTAAACGCCAGCCAAAGGAACCACCGGTTCGTCCCCTGCGTTTCGATGAAATTCGTCGCATCGTGCACCTGGTCCAGGGTGGTATAATTGGTCGTGTTAAACGAAATGCCGTTTGACCATTTCGTCCAGTTGAAATAACTGGCCACCTGCGGACTATAAAATCCCTGGAAATTCGTCCACCCGCCGGTGAGATACGGTGAATCCGTGTCATAAATGGCAGTGGACGTGCCGCCCAAATGCCATTTGCCGAAAGAGGCCAGGCTGTATTGCGGGGCATTCGTGGCAAAAGCCCGCGGCAGGGTATATTCATTGCTGCTCAAAACGGGGGTAGTGGCACCAGCAATGGCGCAGCCGACGCCGGTGCGGAACGAGTCGCGCCCGGTAATGATCGTCGCGCGCGATTGGGAACATGAGGGCCGGGCATAGAAGTGGGTAAACACGATGCCGCTCTGGGCAAGTTTGTCTATGTTCGGGGTGTAAGGAATGGAAGCGGCGCTGTTCGTGTTAAAACTCGCCAAATTGTCCCAGCCTAAATCGTCTGCGATCAGCAGCAAAATATTATTAGACTGCGCCGAAGCAGATGAGAGGGCTATCAGCAATGCCACGGCCACCGCCGCGGCCAATTTTAAGCCGGGCAGGAATTTGCCCCGGCTGGTTTTAAAGAAGGTGTTTTTCATTTTGATTTATTTTTTATTTTTTGGATTTTGGTTTTATTAGTTGTTCACCTCCCTTCGTCGGGTCGGAAAAAATGCTTCCTCGTCGTCCTGGTTGATTTTGGAATTTAATCGTTGAGTTCCCGGCGTACACACCGTTTCACGCCGGGAACCCGGTCCGCTCCAAATGATATGGGCGGAAATTTTCATATTTCAGGGCGCGCTTATTGGCCAGCAACAGCTCGACGCCACCGGCCAGCCAGCCGGAATCCTCCGTGTTGTGATAGCCCATCCAATTCCAAATAAATTTTCGGTTCGCCTTGTGCGCGCAACACATCAGTTCTTTGGCCGTCCAATCCAGCTCTTGCGCCTGGTTGTCTTCATCGCCCAGCAAACCGATGAGCAATCCCGCGCGGCCCGGGTCAAGGGGTGTTAATGAGTCGAGCCATTCGATCACCCCCGGCGATCGTTGTTCCAGCGAACCAATCACCACGATGAGTGCGTCCGCGTTCGCCCCATCCCGTGCCAGCATTTTTCTCATTAACTCGCTCGCGGTGGAGGAATCCAGCTTCCACATTTCGGATGGGCATTGCCACTGCGGCCCTGCGAGTTTAGCGATGGCGTTGACCGTCCATTTGATGCGCTGGTAAGCGCCCAGGTCCGAGTAAATTGAAAATAAGTGCAGTTTTTCTTTCATGACATTTTCCTTTTATAAGCCAGCCCGGTTCTTTGTTCTTTGAGTGCCTGGGGAGTCATTGAAGACCGCAAATGCTTCAAATCTGATTCTGCATCAGCTTGCTGGCGACTAATGGTGTTCCTTTGTGATGACATTTGATGATTTCTTTCATTGGAACCTCCAGTCGTCCGGTGGGTGCTTCCTCTTTCTGCCATAATTTAATGGCAACAACAGGGATATATTTTCATATAATAACGACTAAGTCAATAGATATTTATGAAATATTTCTATACTTTGGCTATTATTTAATTCGATTCGGTAAGTTTTAAGAGATAAATTTAAATACTACTTTATTAGTCGTATTAAACGGATGCGATTGCGGTAGTCACTACCTTTCTTTTTTATCCGTGCCCATGGTAAAATGCCCGCATGAGTGCGCCTCTGTTGCCATTTTCTATAGCGGCGGTCTATGACCGTCGTCTTCATGTTTTGGAAGTTGGAGCTTCTCTGAAATTTAGAGGTTGGGATTGGGATGTTCTTAGCGTTTCAAGCTTATTCAAGCCTTCCCAAGGTTATTCAAGGGTAAAAATAAGAATCATTTTTTCTATGCCCCGGTCACTGAAATCTTACCTCCGATACTTGACGCAACACACCAAACATCGAAAGTACATCTTTTCCAATCTTTGCCAACCAATGCCAGTCAATGCCAGTCAATGCCAGCTACCCCCACCCCCCTATCTGCTTTACAACGACCGCCATTAACTTACGATGCTTTTAACGAGACTATGACCTTCACAACACCGTCCATGAAAGTAGTTTGCATCTGCACAGCCCTGGTATTCATCGGCTCTCTTGCTGCCTCCGCGCAATCCTCGTCCGCCGATTACGATGCCCGCGCCCGCCAGATTGTCAGCCAAATGACGTTGGAAGAAAAAATCACGGAGCTTCACGGCGATGGAAGCAAGGAGCACAAGCGGTTAGTCCCGGGCATTCCCCGTTTAAAAATTCCTCCGCTCAAGGTTGCCAACGGTCCCTGCGGCGTGGGCCCCGGCGATGAACCGAAACAATTGCCCGCCACGGCGCTGCCCGCGCCGATTTCCCTCGCGGCTTCGTGGGATGTACGCCTCGCCAAACAGTATGGCGTCATCATTGGCCTCGAGGCTCGCGACATGGGCGACGATTTGCTCGAAGGGCCGGACATCAATATCGCGCGCGTCCCGCAAAACGGCCGCACGTTTGAAGCTTTTGGCGAAGACCCTTACCTGGTGAGCCAGTTGGCCGTTAACGAAATCCAGGGCATCCAAAGCCAGGGCGAAATTGCCAACGTTAAACACTACGCTGCTAATAACCAGGAAGCCAGCCGTTTCACCGTGAATGAAATCATCAGCGAACGCGCGTTGCGCGAAATTTATCTGCCCGCATTTGAAGCCTCCGTTAAGCAGGGCCATGTCTCCTCCGTCATGTCCGCTTATCCGCAAGTGAACGGAGAGTTCTGCTGCCAGAATGACGATTTGCAAAACAAGATCCTGAAAGCCGAATGGGATTTCCAGGGCTTCATCACATCGGACTTCGGGGCGGTTCACAGCACCGTGCCCTCTGCCATGGCCGGGCTGGACCTGGAAATGCCGAACGGAAAATATTTCGGCAGCAATCTCCTGGAGGCCGTCAAATCCGGCGAAGTCCCGATGGCGGTCGTTGACGATAAACTCGTTCGCCGTTTCCGCACGATGATGCAATACGGCTTATTTGATAATCCGCCCGCGAACCGGCCCGTTCTCGCATCGGAAGATGGCGCGCAGTCCTGCCGCATCGCTGAAGAAGGCATGGTCCTGCTCAAGAACGATAATAACGAACTGCCTCTTAATGCCGGCAATCTCCACATCATTGCCGTGATTGGGCCGTTTGCCGGCAAAGCCATGACCGGTGGTGGCGGCAGCTCGCATGTCATCCCGCTATTTACCGTGGGCCCGGTGGCTGGCATCCAGGACCGCGCCGGCACTAATGTCCTGGTGCAATATAACGACGGCACCAACATTGACGCAGCAGTGGCCATGGCCAAATTGGCGGACGTAGCCATCGTCATGGTTGGCGACCGCGAGAGCGAGGGGCATGACCATTCGATTGCACTGGCCGGAAGCCAGGATCAGTTGATTGAAGCCGTCGCCGCCGCGAATCCCCGCACAATTGTGGTGCTGAAAACGGGTTCGGCTGTGCTCATGCCGTGGGTGGATAAAGTGCCTGCCATTTTGGAAGCCTGGTATCCCGGTGAAGAAGACGGCGACGCCGTGGCCGCGGTGCTTTTCGGTGATGTTGATCCGTCCGGCAAACTGCCCCTCACCTTTCCCAAACAGCTTTCCGATTTGCCGGCCAACACGCCCGAGCAATATCCGGGGACCAATAATATTGTTTGGATGACCCGCGCCAACGATTCCGGTGAATTGGAAAAATACGCGAAGACCAACACCACGGTGCATTATTCGGAAGGCATTTTTGTCGGGTACCGGCATTACGATGAAGAAAACATCGAGCCGCTTTTCCCCTTTGGTTACGGTCTCTCCTATACGACCTTCTCCTACACCAATCTGGCTGTCACGTTCCACAACAAGCCCGCGAAAACTATTTACGTCGAAAACTCGCCGGAGAACTATTCCAAGCCGGTCGTGGATGTGGAATTTGATGTCTCCAACACGGGGAATCGCTTTGGAGAAGAAATCGTCCAGCTCTATGTGGGCCTGCCTTCGGCGGACGATGTCCCGCAACCGCCCCTGCAATTGAAGCACTTTGCCAGGATCCCGCTCCAACCGGGCCAAACCGCCCATGTGCGTTTCGAACTGGACGGCAAATCCCTTGCCTGTTGGGACGATGATCTCTACGCCTGGACCATCCTGCCGGGCAACTATCATGTGATGGTGGGTTCTTCTTCCCGTGACACACCGCTGCGGAACGAATTCAACGTGAAGCTCGGCTCGCCGTCGTTGCTTCAACGGATTTTCTAGTTGGCCTTCACTGCGGCGACGAGTTGCTGCAGTGAATTTTTGGCATCGCCAAAGAGCATCCGCGTGTTGTCTTTGTAGAAGAGATGGTTTTCGATGCCGGCAAAACCCGCTGCCATCGAACGTTTCATGACGATAGTCGTTTTCGCATGGTCCGCCTCGATGATGGGCATCCCATAAATCGGGCTGCTCTTTTCCTCTCGCGCGGCAGGATTCACCACATCGTTCGCGCCGATAACGAGGCAGACATCCACGCGGTCCATGGAGGGATTGATCTGCTCCATTTCGATGAGCTGGTCGTACGGAACATTGGCTTCGGCCAGCAGCACGTTCATGTGGCCGGGCATGCGGCCGGCAACCGGGTGAATGGCGAACTGCACTTCCACGCCGCGCTTGCCCAGTTCATCGGACAACTCGCGGACCTGGTGTTGCGCCTGGGCCACGGCCATCCCATAGCCAGGCACGATGACGACGCGTTGCGCGTACACAAGCAACAGCGCTGCCTCGTCTGCCTGTATCGGTTTGACAGTGCCGGCCACACCGCCTGCGGCAGCCTTGCTCCCGCCGCCGGAGCCGAACGCGCCGAACAAGACATTCGTGACCGGGCGATTCATCGCCTTGCACATGAGCAGCGTCAGCAGCGTGCCGGATGAACCGACCAGCGTTCCCGCGACAATCATAGCCGTATTGTTAATGGCAAAACCATCTGCCGCTACGGCAAGGCCCGTGAACGAGTTCAATAAAGAAATGACTACCGGCATGTCCGCGCCGCCAATGGGCATGACCATCGCCACGCCAAAAAACAGCGCGAGCAAAAACATGACGATGAAAGCCGTCGCGGCTTGGGCTTCGTCGGTGTTGTGGATAAGCCAGCCGCACAATCCCAGGATGATGAGCAAAATCATCCCATTTAAAAAATTCTGGCCGGGGAAGGTCATCGGTTTCTCGAACTTCCCTTGCAGTTTCAGGTAAGCGATGATGCTGCCCGAGAAAGAAAGCGACCCGATGAGTGTGGCAAAAAGCATCGGCACTACGATGAATGCGGTGACGTCTATGGCGCTGCGGGTGTCGCGTAAAAATTCCAGGCCGGCCACGAGCGCCGCCGCACCGCCGCCGAGGCCATTGAAAAGAGCCACCATTTGCGGCATCGCAGTCATTTTGACCGAATAGGCGCCGATCGCGCCCAGTACCAGGCCAACCACAATGCCAATGGCAATTAGTGTGTAATTTGTCGTCCAGCCTTGTGTCCAAACCGAAATGCCGGTCGGCTTATGCAATGCGAGCAGTGCTACAAACATGCCGGCGGCAGCGACCAGATTCCCGGTGCGCGCCGTTTTGGGCGAGCTCAAAAATTTGATGCCGATGATGAACAGGACGGCGACACCGATGAATATGAGCGAGACAGTGGGACTCATAGTTATTTCTTTTTCCTGAACATTTGCAACATGCGGTCGGTGACCATGAAGCCGCCAAAAACATTGGCCGAGCCAAATACAACAGCAATAAAGCTAAGGACTTGTTCCAATAACGTGCCGGCGTCCGCCAGCACCAGTATGCCGCCGAACAAAATGATGCCGTGAATGGCGTTTGTGCCGGACATCAACGGCGTGTGCAACATGGAAGGGACTTTGGAAATGACCTCGAACCCGACGAAAATCGAGAGAATAAAAATAAAGAGAATGTTGATGTCCATAAGATATCAGTGCTATTGGCCGGTAAGTTTTTGGTTAACGATTTTGCCGCCGTGGGTGACCAGGCAGGCGTTGATGATTTCATCGTCCAGTTTGAGCGCAAATGTCTTTTGGTCTTTGTCCCAGAATTCGCTGATGAGATTGACGAGGTTTTCCGCGTAAACCTGGCTGGCATGCAGCGGCACACGCCCGGGCAGGTTGGCGATGCCGATGATGGTCACACCGTTGCGGTTGGTAATTTTGTCGTAAGCAACACCCTCGACGTTGCCGCCGGTTTCGACTGCCAAATCTACCACGACGCTGCCCGGTTTCATGGCGTCGAGCATTTCCGCGGTGACGAGAATGGGGGCTTTACGCCCGAAGACCTGTGCGGCAGAAATGACCACGTCAGATTCGGCACAGGTTTTTTTCATCGCATCACGCTGGATTTGGATTTGTTCTTCGGTCAATGCCTTCGCGTAGCCTTCTTTGGTCTGGCCGGTTTCGCCCACATTAATCTTCAGGAACTGCGCGCCGAGCGACTTGACCTGCTCCTCCACGACGGGCCGCGTGTCATACGCGGTTACTTTGGCGCCGAGACGTTTGGCGGTGGCAATTGCCTGCAGGCCGGCCACGCCGACGCCGATGATAAACACCTTGGATGGCAAAATCGTGCCTGCCGCCGTGGTCATCATCGGGAAAATTTTATTGGAATGTTCAGCAGCCAGGATGACGGCTTCATAGCCGCCGAGATTTGCCTGCGAGGACAGCACATCCATTTTTTGCGCGCGGGTGGTGCGCGGAATAAATTCCATGCTGATGGCGCTAATGTCGCTCCCGGCGAATTTTTGGATCAATTCCTTTTCATTGAATGGGTCCAGCATGCTCACGTGAATGGTTTTGGGCTTGAGCCAGGAAATTTCCTCCGCCGGCGGTTTGCGCACGCGCAAAACCATATCGGCGGAATTTAACAGGCTCTTTCGGTCATGCGAAATAGCCGCGCCAGCTTTGACATAATCATCGTCGGAAAAACCCGAGCCGGCGCCAATGCCAGATTCCACTTCGACGGTGGCGCCAAGTTTAACCAGTTTCGTGGCGCTGGCGGGTGTGAGCGGCGCCCGTGTTTCGCCGGGATGTGTTTCCCTGGGGGCAGAAATTTTCATCATCGCTGAGTTGTGGCTCGCCATAAGTTAAAACAAAAATTCAGAAAGTCTAATCCTTGATTTGGCGGGCCGGTTGTTGGTAAGTATTGAATATTTTCCTCCAATTGGTTAGCATTATTGCAATGGGCGAAACAGCCAAACGAGTGCGACTGGAAACGTACTTCGTATTGTGGCAAGACGATTGCTAAAACAGCAATGGTACTATGTAAGCTCAACAGGCAATAACGGCCAGGGTCATGATGTCTCCAAAAACCCCTCTGTTTATAGGGGATTTTTGAAGTGTGAAAATATCTGTGCCGTTGTGGGGCCCGCAATTAATGTCGTAAAATGTCCAGCAAGAGCAAATCGCAACCGGCCAAACGGCTGCTCGAACACTACGGGCACGATGGTTTTTTTGATGAAATGGTGGATGGCCAGGGCCAGGTCCGACCGCATTACCAGCAATTCCGGGAATTGTTCCAGACCCTGACGAAAAAGGAGTTTGAGAACAAACGCCAGTCGGTCGACCTTGCCTTTTTGCGCCAGGGCATCACGTTCAATGTCTACGGCGATTCCGCCGGTGCGGAGAAAATTTTCCCATTTGATTTGCTGCCGCGAATCATCCCGGCGGCTGAATGGGAAAAAATTGAGCGTGGACTGGTCCAGCGCATCACAGCCCTTAACCTGTTCCTGCATGACATTTATCATGAGCAGAAAATTTTGAGCGATGGGGTCATCCCGCCGTTTTACGTCCTTTCCGGGAAGCATTTCCGCCGCGAATTCGTAAACTTCAATGTGCCGCGGGATATTTACATCCACGTTTGCGGGACAGATTTAATTCGCGACGACAAAGGAAATTACCTCGTGCTGGAGGACAACGGCCGCTGCCCCAGCGGTGTGAGCTATGTTTTGGAGAACCGGCGCTCGATGAAGCGGACGTTCCCGGTGATGTTCGAGCGCGCCGGAGTGCGACCCGTAGAACACTACCCGCAGGAATTGCTGAAAATGCTCCAGCATATCGCGCCGAGTGCCGGGCCGACAGTGGTGTTGCTGACGCCCGGCTGTTACAACTCCGCCTATTTTGAGCATACTTATCTGGCACGGCAAATGGGGATCGAGATCGTGGAAGGCCGCGACCTGGTGGTGCGCGACGCGCGGGTATTCATGCGCACGACCAAAGGGCTTCAACCCGTCCACGTGATTTACCGGCGCATAGACGATGATTTTCTGGATCCGACGGTCTTCCGCCGCGACTCCATGCTCGGCGTACCGGGCATCATCCAGGCCTATCGGGCGGGGAACGTTTCGCTGGCCAATTCCATCGGCACGGGAATCGCCGATGACAAGGTCATGTACTATTTCGTTCCGCGCATGATTAAATATTACCTGGACCAGGAACCCATCCTGCCGAATGTGCCGACATATCTGGCCAGCGAGGAAGCGGACAAAAAATACATCCTGGATAACCTCAGCAAACTCGTGGTCAAAGCGGCAAACGAATCCGGCGGTTACGGCATGTTGATGGGCCCGAAGGCCACGAAATCGCAAATCGAGGATTTTCGGAAGAAGATCATTGCCGAACCGCGTAATTTCATCGCGCAACCGATGGTTTCCCTTTCCCGCCATCCCACTCGTGTGGATGGGGATAATTACTTCGAAGGCCGCCACGTGGATTTACGGCCATATATTATATATGGAGAAAAAATCGTCGTAGCCCCCGGCGGGCTCACGCGCGTGGCCTTGCGGAAGGGCTCGCTGGTGGTCAATTCATCCCAGGGCGGCGGCAGTAAAGACACATGGGTTTTGTATGGAGACCAATAAATGCTAAGCCGTGTCGCCAATTCATTGTACTGGATGTCACGCTACGTTGAGCGCGCGGAAAACATCGCGCGCATCGTGGACGTCAATTTGCAGTTGCTGCTGGATTTCCGGAACCTGAACGAAGAGCGTCTCGCCCAACACTGGCTGCCCATCGTGCAAACGACCGGCGACGAGGAACAATTTTTTGCCCTCCACAAAAAAGCCACCGGCAACGCCGTTACAGAATTTCTGGTTTTCCAAATGGAAAACCCGAACTCCATCGTGTCCTCCATTTGCCAGGCGCGTGAAAATGCCCGGATGGTCCGGGACCAGGTCACGATAGAATTTTGGGAGGAATTGAACCGCCTTTATTGGTTCGTCAGGACGCCGCAGGCGAAAAAAGTCTGGAACGAAAGCCCGAGCGAATTTTTCCAGCAAATCAAGAGCAGTTCACTGCATTTGATTGGTTTGACTGAGGCCACGCTTATTCACAACGAAGGCTGGTGGTTCCTGCAGGTAGGCAAATTTATCGAGCGCGCGGACAAAACGTCCCGCATTTTGGATGTGCGCTACCAGGTGGCTCCCAAAAATGCCGCGCCGGCCCGCAACAACGGGGCGGATGGCGGCGAGGCTGATGCGCTCGAATGGTCCACCATCCTGCGTTCATGCAGCGCATGGGACGCTTATAAATCCATCTATGGCGCGGAGGTGAATCCGAAGCTCGTGGCTGAGTTTCTGTTGCTTAACGAAGATTTTCCTCGTTCTGTCCGTTTTTGTGTGGCGGAACTGAATCGCGCATTGCGCCGGATTTCCGGAGTTGCCGAGGGCCGTTTTTGCAACAGCGCGGAGAAGCTCGCCGGGAGGCTGGTGGCGGAATTACAGTTCAGCACGGTGGATGAGATCTTCGAACTGGGCCTGCACACCTACCTGGACCAGTTGCAAACGAAATTAAACGATATTGGCGGCGCGATGTTTGACGCTTACATTTTCCAAAAATTTAATAATCTGGAAGACGAAATTATGGTACAACAGGAAGAGCAACAGCAACAATCTGGCAATTATTAAGTAGAAACCAAGACAGCATGAGTTCCAACGCAAGTTTAATCTCTTATATCAACGTTAAACTGTCCCTCCTCGGCTTTCCGCCCGCGGCCACGACAGAAAACAGCGGGCTCAATGATATTGTGTCCACGCTGTTGGCGCAGTACCGGGAAAAGGAGCGGCTTCTGGCGAATCACCTCTGCCCGGTGGACCAGCGGATCCAGACGTTTCTCTTCGATTATCTCCAGGACCTGCCGGTGCCCAAGCTGCCCATGCGCACGCTGACGCTGGACCGCCCGGGCATGGCGCGCGTGTTGTCACTGCCGGCGGACCGGGATCATTTCAGTTCGGAAATCATCAATTCCTACCGCGTCGCGAATGGCGTGCTGCATAATCCGAAAAGCGATCGCCGTACCACCCAGGGCATTTTTCACGTCACGGAAGGCGGATTGCCGGTGCCCGATGACAAATCTGCGGTGCCGAAAAACGTTTTTGCCAAAATGCTCACGCTGGCATTCAACCCGCCGGCTGACAGCATGCGTCTGCCGTTTACGGCCACACAAAAGCAACAGGCGGAATGTTTCGTCTCCTTGCTGATTCGCCCGCTGGTCTGTCCGGAAGTCCAGGGTTTCACCGCTGAAAGAAACATGGAAGTCCGGTTTTTCGCGCCGGGCAACCTCGTCAGCAACCTGGATTTCATTGAAAATATTTTCGGCAACGGCGGCGATCCCCTCCTGCCGGAAAATGATGCGGCCCTGGATTCGGAACATTGGACGGGGCATACGGGTTGCGTGGTGCTTGCGCCTCACTTGATTTATGTCACAAAAAAATCCGTTGGCCTGCCCAATTGGAATGAAGCCACGGAACGCCAGCGGCGCGACGGCATGTGTTGGCGCGATGAAAACGAACTGTATAACGACGGCGGTGCGTTCAAGCTGACCTGCCGTGATGAAGGCGGCGTGATTGTCACGATCATCGCGGACAATTACTACGGCTATTGCAAAAAAGAGGTGAAGACGCAGATCAGTTACGCGGCGAACCTCA
>DATJXK010000177.1:0-62999 GCA_035500235.1 Pseudomonadales bacterium
AAAAGCCATTCATCCCCGGCGAGATAATGGTATTATGTTCAAGCACGATATTGGTGCTGGTGGAAAAGCCCACGCCATCGTAGAGAGCATCAATAATCGTGTTCGAAGCGATGTAAGCATTTTCAACGATTCCGACGCCCTGGCTATCGCCGCCATTGCCAATCATCATGCCCTGTTGTTGCTGGCTGTATCCGTTACCGCCGCAGCGCAAGATAACATTTCCTATCACCGTGGCGGATAAAAGGTCCGAGCCATTAACACCAAACCGCATGACGCCGAGCCCCATATACCGCGCCGTGTCCTCAAGCAGATTGTCTTTGACCACATCGTTGACGCCGCCGTAAATGCCGATGCCTTTGCCACCCCATGCGTCAATAGCCGTATTATTGACGTAAGTGATGTTGCTCATGATAGTGTAATAATAAGTGGTCGAACCGAATACGTTTTTATAGACCGAGTTGATGGCCATGGCATCATCTCCGGTACCCCTGACAAAATTATTGGAATAGGTGAGGTTCATGCCGATTCCATTATCGCTTTGCACATTGTTGAAGTTACCGCCATCAGCCCACGTGCTTAAAGTCCGGCAATTTTCGGCGATGCCATTGACGCCAGCGCACCAGAAGGACGATGTGGTATGCTGAATCCAAACATTGTTGACGATCCAATTGGTGCCACTGAAGTCCACCGCCCCGTTGTTATTGGCCCCGTCACGGCTCCAGGAATTGCAATCCAACAGAACATTGGAAAGCGTGCAGGAAACGGCATTGATAATATTGGCGACACCTTGAGTATTGTTTGCCGCGGTCATCCGGCAAATCGTGCTGTACCACATGCCGGCGCCTTCAATCGTTACGCCGGTGGCGTTGATCCCGCCATTGATAGCGCTGATATACCACGTGCCGGAAGGTATCCACACAATCTTTTTCTGCGATTGAGCCATATTGCAACAATTGTTGATGGCGGAGGTGTTGTCGAAATTAGGATTGTTCGGTATGGCGCCATAACTGGCAATGGAAAGAGAATTGGCGGGCTGCGTGGGCGCCGCAGGAGGGTTTTCGAAATCAACCACATCGATGTAATAAAACGACGCGGTATTAGATGAATCCATTTGAAAATGAATCGTACTACCGGAAGCGATGGCTGCTCCCGAGACGAAAGCGTGCGTATCGTTCCAGAACCCGCGTGGGTCACCATCGGCGGGATTTTTGTCGATCTGGCCGTTGTAATTCGTGCCTTCGTAACAATAATTCTGTTTCGAATTCACGCTAAAGGCCTGGCGAAATACGCCATCAACGTATAAGTCAATCGTGTTACTGATTCCTCCACCGTTGGGAGCGTCCGGGATACATGACCTAAGGTTGATAGCGGTGATATTGATACCGGTATTGTTGGTCCATTGCACATATTGGCCGGTGCCGGTTAAGGCCACGAAGGAATGGCCTGACGCTTCAAGTTCAGGACTGGAGAACGGCGTTACAGGTGCGTTCGTCAGGTAACAGACAACTGCGCCGCCACCGAGGTAACCGTTTTCAGCTTCATAGCTGATAAACGGCGTCGTAGCACCCACGGATGCGCTGACTTTTAGGGATGCCATTGAAAAAAGCATCGCCATTAACGGGCATAAAGAGAGAGTGGTTTTAAAAATTCTCAAGAGCTTCGGGAGTTAATTTTGGAGGTTCAGCTTATGAACAAACGTAGCACGTTTTAACCATTACGCATCATCCCCGAAAGCGGGGATGGCCGATTTATCAAGCGGCAACAGGTTGCGGCTTAATGAATAGCTGCAGGCGGACCGTTGTGCCCGCGCCGGGCTGACTCTCAATCACACTGCTTCCGCCGATACTTTCCAGGCGCAGCTTGATGTTTTTCAATCCGTTGCCCGCCGGGCTGTCGGCAGGAATAAAGCCGCGGCCATTGTCCTGAACAGAAATGGTGAGAAACATTTTCTCAAACGTAATCCGAACGATAACTTCCGTGGCCTTGGCGTGTTTGATAATATTGTTTAACGATTCTTTGACGGCCAGGGTGATGTTATGCCGGATTTGACTGGAGACTTGAATGTCTTTGGGCAAGTCCTGGATGTCCAGGCGACAACCCAGTCCCGCCTGCTCGCATAACTGGTTTAGCATTTGGCACAAATAATTTCCCAGCGCATCGAGATTATCGTTTTCCGGATTTACGGCCCAAACCGTTTCATAAAGCGCCGAGATCAAGTCGCGGGACATCTGGGAGATCTGGTCAAAGTCTGTCCGGGCTTTTTCCGGCAAGGATTGATTCCGATGGGCCATGGCGCTTAACAGAGAAATCTGGGTGACGCGCGCGCCCAAATCATCGTGGATGTCATGGGCGATGCGGAGGCGTTCCTGTTCAAGGGCGCGTTGATTTCTAAGGTGCAACATTTCGCGGCGGGTCCTTTGCCAAACAATATATCGCATGATGGACATGATGATGAGGACAACCACCAAGGCAATGGCGCCAGAAAACCAGGGCTTCTTCCAATACGGTTCAGGGACAATAACGGCAAGCTGGGCATCAATGCCGGTGGGAACTCCCATGGCCGAGGTTTCTTGAACGTGAAATTGATAGGTGCCAAAGGGCAAAGAGTTATAGTAAGCCGCACCGACGGATCCCATGCCAATGCTATACATTTCATTCCACTCGACTACCAGATGATCGCCGGGAACCACTTTAGGGGCGAACTCCATGATATTATGCCATTCGGCGTGGCAGAACGGGTCGTTGTCCAGAATGCCAAATGCTGTCGTGGCGGGGTCTTTTCCTACTTCAACAATTTTGGCCATGCTGGGATGGGTCCCATCATGAATCCATCCTTCCGGCTGATAATTATCCGGATATTCCTTTTGAGCGGAATCAAAGGGAGAACGAAGGATCACTTCCGGCACACCATCTGCATGAACCCGGGAAACAACGAGATTATCGACGACGTACATGCCAACCGTGGCCGGGCCGCCGGCTGAGGAGATGACAATAAAAATCCGCGAAGCGAGGGGCGGGACAACGACTGTTTCGCGGCGGTGGGTAAGGAGGGAGGTTTTCAAACTCCCGTCCCAGCCGGGACTGTCGCCGCTGACAGTAAAAATGCTTTGGTTTACCTGGTCGCCTGCGTCATTGTAAAAACGAATGGTTAAATTCATTTCCCCGCCGACCTGCTGCCAGTTGTTATCGTAACCATCCATCTTGTACCGCAAACGGATGGGAGCGCGGCCGGTATTGGCCGGTGGTCCGAAATTAAAAGAAATCGATTTAGGAAAAAGGCCGAGATCTACCTTGCCGCCGTTGATGGGAACGGGTTTGCCGTCAACTACCACTGCTTGAACCGTCAGGGGATTGCTATCAGAACTGCCAGCAGAATTTCCCGTTATGGGAAAAAAGCCAATCTGGAGGAGAAAGACGGCCAGGACTGACGTTCTAAAACATTTCATTCTATTTCATCAATGTGGGCCGGGAATTTTCCGGCGCCACACGAGGGATACCATCGAAAGGCTGGATTTTTTGTCACCACATTGCAACTTCATTTGTGGGGCAAGAATCATCGCAACCCATTTGCGTTATAGTGACCTGACACGGTAGAAACGGGCCGGATAGTTGGTCCACTGGTAATCAATGAAATGAAATGTTCCGTTGACAATACCGCCATTGGTAATCGCGTTCGTCTCCAGCGAAATCCAGTCTGGATAAATCAAGTCTGTCGTAGCATCGACAATAAAAGGCCAATCAGCCCCGCAAATATTAAATCCAAACTCGTTGGATTTGAAACCGAAGTTTGGGTCGACCTGGATCTGCGCGTTCCAAGGCGGAAGCGGAAGAGGCGTAAAAGAAATATAGTCCGGATTAACCCCTCCATTGCCTCCTGAAAAGATGACAATGTTTGTTGGCCCGGGCCCGAGAGGAATTGTGAGTGTCGAATCTCCGGCAAATGAGCTCCATCCGCCGGTATTGAGGGTATTAATATACGAATAATCCTGGCCATTCACGGTGATTCGCAATTTGGTGCCATCGCCCTGGGTGGCAAAATGAACATCCATTGAATTCAATCCGCCGTGGGGGCCGCCGTCGACAGTGTTCAATTCAAAAAAAGTATTGGTAGTTAGATGCATATTCTGCACGCACCAACCATCCCACGCGGCGCCATCCCGGGTGAAAATTGAGCCGTTGCCAACCGTGCCATTGGTGACGGCGTAAATAGTAGTGTTGGTTGTGGGCGACGGCACCGGGCCATTGGCCGGCGGCCCATTTGTGGTCTGGACGACAGTCAGGATATTGCCGTTGCTGTCGAAGTTAAGCAGGTCAACGCAAATAGAACGCAAGCAACCGTTATCGGAAATGGCCTGGTTGTGATAGAACTGATACCATTGGCCGTGGAATTCCACAGCCGAGCCCTGGCTGGTGCTGCACCCGGTGGAAGACAGATAGACGCCTTTCGATGTCCACGGCCCCATCACATTGGTAGAGACGGCATATTCCAGTTGATTGAAGTTGGGGCTATTATCGGCGTAAGTGAGATAGTATAAATTGTTTCGCTTGAATACCCACGTACCTTCGTGGAAATCATTGAGGTTCGTGACAGCCTGGGGCGTTCCACTGATCGAAATCATATCCGGGTTCAGTTTGGCAACGGTGCAATTCCCGCCGCCGCCATAAAACAAATATGCCTGGCCATCGGTATCGACAAACACATCGGGATCAATCATCGAAAAACCGCCCTCGCCCTGGATATAATTCGTGAGCGGCGTGAAATCCCGGCCGGGGCTTAGACTGGTGGCGACGCCGATTCTCCAGGTGTTGTTCCAATTGGCATCGCTGGGATCGCTGGGATGCGGAAAATAGAAATAATATTTTCCGTTGGCATAGGCGCAATCCGGCGCCCACATAAACCCGCCGGGCGGGCCGCTCCAAGCCACCTGACTGGAGCGTAAAATCTCTCCCTCGTCACGCCAGTGAACCATGTCCGCCGTGGAAAAGACATGATAACGGTCCATCAAATTGCAGCCTTGCGGCGGGTCAATGTCGCGCGATGGATAAACATATAACCGTCCATCCGACCACACATGCGCGGCAGGGTCCGCGGTATAAATGCTGGTAATAAATGGGTTGCCGCCAAAACAGGTCATCGCCGTGGACGTTATCACAACCGATATGAGCAAAAGAGAGAGAGACTTTAACCTGGAACGATGAGTGTGGTGACTATTTAACATACGCTTGGTAGCTACAGGGATAAATGAGGTGGTGGCGTGATCGCGTGGCGGAATGTGGACAATTATTAATCGTAAAAGTTTAATTGGTTATCACCGTTAGCGGTATCCCCGAAAACGGGGACTGAGAATGAGTTGAGCTTCGGACAATGGCTTTGGTATTTTTTGCAAAATTATGAACCCACCCAATAGCGAATTAAACCGGAGGAAATTCATTTCGACCCTGACTACAGCCACGGGCTTTCTGGCGTTTGGCCTGGGTTCGGCTACTTCTATCACACTGGCGGACGAGAACGGAATACGTGCGACGGGCAAGAGAATCGGAATATCCAATGAAGCGTTCAAAAAGGCACGGCAACGCGCCGAGAAACTGGCCGGGCAAATGACGCTGGACGAAAAAATCAGCCAACTGGGGGCACAGGCTCCCGCCATCGACCGATTAAATGTGCCGGGATATAATTACTATACTGGCGAAGCGCTACACGGTTTGCTGCGGAGCGCACCGGTGACTTCTTTTCCCGTACCGCTGGCATTGGCAGCATCGTGGAATCCTGAACTTTTTCTCAAGGTTTATACGGTCGTCTCGGACGAAGCGCGGGCTTACGACAACCGCGACAAGAACGGGTTAAGCTATTATTCGCCGATAACACTCAACCTGCATCGCGACCCGCGCTGGGGACGTTGTTGCGAAGCGCCGGGAGAAGATCCCTGCCTGGCAGCAACCGTTGGGGTGCAGGTGATACGCGGCATGCAGGGCGATAATCCAGATTACCTTAAGACCACGGCCTGCTCGAAACATTTTGTCTGTAATAACACGGACAACGACCGTACGTCGGTTTCCGCGCCGGTGGATCCCCGCAGTTTTTGGGAATACTATACCCGCGCCGAGTGCGCCATGGTATTGGAAGCAGACGTGTTTTCGGTGATGGGCGCTTACAACGCGATGAATGGGATTCCCTGTTGTGCCAATCCTTTTTTGCTGACGGACCTTTTGCGAAGCCGCTGGGGATTTCGCGGCTACGTGACGTCTGATTGCGATGCCATAGACAATATCTATGACCCGCATCATTATGCCGCGAGCCTGCCGATCGCATCGGCCATGGCCGTCGAGGCCGGCTGCGATTTAAATTGCGGCGGGACATTGCAAGCGAACCTGAAGGAAGCGGTGGACCAGGAATTAATCGGCGAGGAAGAGATCACGACGTCCGTGGTTCGGCTTATGACGGTACGTTATTTAATGGGACTCTTTGATGCTCCGGCCAAAGTTCCGTACACCCAGATTCCCTTCGCAGTGGTGGATTCGGAAGCGCATCGCGCGCTGGCGCTGGAAGCGTCCCGGCAATCGCTGGTGCTACTGAAAAACGAGTCGCAATTTTTGCCGTTGGACAAGACAGTTATAAAGAAAATTGCCGTTGTTGGCCCGCTGGCCGGGCTTTGCCAACTGGGCGGATACAGCGGTGCGCCGATCGTGCGCGTATCTCCTTATGAAGGGATTGCCAATCATCTGGGCGTCGAGGTGTTTAGCCCGAATGTTTCGGCGGCGAAAAAAGTCGCCACAAGCGATAACATCCGCCTGGAATCTTCCTCAGAAGGGGAATCGAACCTGGGTTTCATCGAGAACAATGCGTGGGCGGAATTTCCGAAAATGAATTTCAACGGCAAGACCGCGTTCGAAGCGCGGGTGTCGAGCTACTCGAACGGCGGGCGTATTGAAGTCCACCTAGACTCGTTGGATGGACCGCTGGCCTGCACCCTGACTGTGCCGCATACGGGCGAATGGCAGAACTGGACGAACGTCACTGCGCCGCTTGAGAATATCAGCGGCGAGCATTCTGTTTTTATGCGGTTTCTCGGAGGTGATGGATGGCTTTTGAACGTGGAACGGTTCCAACTCAATCCCGTTGTTCAGCCGGCGCCGCAACCGGGCCGCCCGCAGGTTATCTTCGCGCAAGGATGTTCTGCGACGGGGAAAAAGGACGATAAAATGTTCCAGGAAGCCGTGGATGCGGCGCGGGGCGCGGATGTGGTCGTGCTGGTTTGTGGCGTCACTGAAGACGTGGATCGCGAAGGAGTTGATCGTGAGAAGCTTGGGTTGTCCGGCGTGCAGCCGGAACTGGTCCAGGCGGTTTATGCCGCCAATCCAAAGACTATTTTGGTCGTCTCCAGCAATAATACCGTGGCCATCGAATGGGAGCAGCAAAACCTGCCGGCGATCCTGTGCGCCATTTGCGCCGGACAATCGCAAGGCACAGCAATCGCTGAAGTTCTGTTTGGGGATTACAACCCGGGCGGTAAATTGCCGTGCACCTGGTATCGTTCGGAAGAACAGTTGCCCCCTGATCACGATTACGACATCCATAAGGGACGAACCTACATGTATTTTGGCGGCGACCCGCTGTATCCCTTTGGTCATGGCCTCAGCTATACGACGTTCGCTTTGAGCCAGCTTCAGTTGGATGGCGCGACGCTTGAGCCGGATGGCAAGGTCAATGTCTCGGCGACTGTCGCCAATACGGGAAACCGCGCGGGGGCTGAAGTGGTCCAGCTTTACATCACGCCACCGGCATCGCCGGTGAAACGGCCCATCAAACAACTGGTTGGTTTTCAGCGGGTGGAATTGCAGCCGGGTGAACAAAAGAAGATCACCTTTGAAGTGCCGTTTACCGAGCCGGCGTTTTGGTACTGGGATGATGGCGCCCGGAAATTTGCCTGTCAGCCGGGCGTGGCCAAAGTGCTGATTGGCAATTCGTCCGCTAATATTTCGTTGAACGGGGAACTTACGTTACAGGCAGCGGAGGCAGCGCCGTCGGGGCCGGAAATGCTCCAGACGGTGGCGGTGAAATCGAGTGTCGCCTAAGGACCGGCGTAGCGGGGGCTCATATTTGTGGCACTCTGCCGAAGCGCCGCTACGATCCGTCCTCGCCGAGGGTACAGTGTGGCAGGCGAGGATGAGAATGAGCATGACGATGATCTGCCCCAGGGGGGACCCCTTCCGTAGGCTTCCAAAGATCGGTTTATAGTTGATGGTTGAGAGTTGAGTGTAAGGGGAAAGTTTGATGACTGCAAAACTTGCGGGCAGGGCGCCTGCCCTACATCCCCGCCCCCCTTCCATAGGCTTCCGCAGCCTTCCGGAACATCAAATTACAAGGGTTTTTGCATTAGGCAAAGGTAGGTTGAGCGCGATCTCCGAGCGTGCCGCCCCACCCCCGGGGGGTCTTGCTTAGGCTTGCATAGCCTTGCCTAGGGTTGCCTGGGCTTGCACGCGTTTGCCACCCACACGAAAGGAAAAAATGATTCTTTTTTTCTGAAAAACCCTTTAAAAGGTTTGAGAAGGCTTTAGAAGCCTTCGGTTCGAAAGGTGGACGAACTGATTTGTTCTCACCCCTCACCCTTGATCCCTCTCCCCGTTGAGGGGAGAGGGTGACCCTTCTTGGCCAAAGGCGCTACGAAGGACAGGCGAGAGACACGCGTGTCATGCCTGTTCCACTATATGTCAAAGAACGCAACGGGTATTTTACCACGGAACGTTTAGGTCGGAAGAGAAACTTGACTCCTAGTTGTTCACGCATTTTGTTTGTATTCCATGGCAAATAAAATAAAAAGTCCCGGAGGGGACGGCAGAACCAGGTGTTTCTTTCGTCCCTGTGGTGACTCGAACGGTTTGGCTGGACCTTTCCCCAGCACTAAAGTGCTGGGCTATTTTCAATTGTCCCTATGATCGACGACCGCGACGCATGCAACTGTAGTTCAAACCTCCCTGGCTTTTTAAGAATGGCTTCTGGAACAGGGTGTTACCAGAGCTGGTGATCTTTTGCCTTAACCTATTCGCTCGCTGGGCGGAAGGCCCGGCGACCGCAGATCATTTGTTGTAATACGTGGCGTGGGAAAAGAGCCACGCACTGTCGGAACCGGCATTGCCATTGATCTTTAAATACGAATTGTGCCAGGGGTGAAGCGACACGTGGCCGTCGGCAAAGGCGAAGGACGTGGCAGCACCATGATTGGCCGCCGGCCGGTCCCCAATGGTTTGTCCCTGGCCATTTGGCCCGGGGGTACCGGAAAGTCCGAAGACGAGAAAGAAGCCGTCGTTCAAGCTCAGCGGATTTTCGTCCAAAAAGGTGAAACAATCCGAAGCACTTAAGCCTCCCCGGAAATCACTGTATTTTCTGAAGATGGCAAACGCGCCACTGCCGACTTCAGACGCATAATCCTTCGATTCAAAAAGTGTCGTGCCGCAGTAACCATTTTCGGAACAGGAACGGACGCGATGCTGATGCGAAACAGGGTCGATACCCAAAACATCCGCAGGGCAGACATAACTGCCGGGGGTTTTCATATAAGGCCCGATCGAGCCATTGATGGTTTTGCCGGAGACCGGATCCACCGGCGGCCCAATGCCCAGAAGCGCAAGGTTGGTAGAAGCCCCAGCGGGGTCGTCTGTGGGACTGGATGATCCGTTTATAGTTCCCATGTAACCAGCCACCCAGTTCGGATCACTTCTGCCTAAGCCGATGGGATCAGGGCTGGGATAAACGATGCCACCGGACAGGAGACCTTTATGGCCTTCATTTCCAGGCAGTGCGTCACTGTTATCGCCCGCATAAATGATACTGGCGGTCTGCAATTGCTTCATGTTGTTGAGGCAATAGGTCGCTTTGGCGCGTTGCATGGCCTGCTGCAGGACCGGCAAAAGGATCGCGGCCAGAATGGCGATAATGGCAATGACAACCAGCAATTCAATCAGAGTGAATGCGCCCCTGCGAACCCGGCGATGACTGACAAATAATAACTTCATAATCACTGACTACTATTTTCTAACGAGCTTCTTTGGCAGCCGGAAACGGCTGCCAAAGAAGTATCAACCACGGTCGTTCTTATTGGTGAATCTGCACCAGATAGAAGCGATGGTTTACAGAGAGCGGATCGCTCACGGTCTGCACAGTATTATTACCGCTGATGGACGCGCCCAAAGGTGTCCACGCCGGATCCATCAGGTTATTTTTGTATTCGACCTGATAGGTCCATCCGGTCTGAGCAAAGAATGACAAGTGAAAGCTGCCGCCGCTAACACTCGTGGTGACATAGGGAGAGGGCGACGTGGGGGTCAAGAGGAGGAAGTTGACGTTCACTTCCTGTTCGCCGTTGACCGTGGTGCCTTGCAATTGCAGCGTCTGTTGATTGCCAGTCAGCGTGACTTTGGCAGGATTGCCATTGGCATCGTTGAGCATGACCCACTCGTAACTGGACCAACCCCCTAATGGGATGGAGAAGGTGCCCAGGGCGCGGGTGGTCTGAGACGGGGTTTGGTAACCGGCGGTCAGGATAGCGAGTCCGGCGTGAGTAGGCGCGGCGCCTTCAGCAAACCGTCCGATGACATTGTAAGTGCCCGCTGGATAATGGCGGGTATAATTGGCCCAGGAATCCTGGCCGAAGGAGCCCATGGCGTAATCGGTACCGGACGCGAATTGGGCCCTGGGCAAATCACCCGAGGTTTGGTCGGGGAAATTGATGCCATTATTCGGGCGGTAAGCGTAAGGCCGGGAGAACGCATTGGGATCGGCTTCCAGCATATCGACGCCGGCCGTGCTTCCGAGATTGGCATAAGCATCAACCGAGTTATCGAAGAACTGGCCAGTAACTCCGCCACTGGTATAGTCGTAATCTTCGCCTTCCAACTGATAATCAGAAGCGCTGAAGGTGGCGAAGGAGTTGGTGTAAGCTGTGGTGCCCACGGAATCCGTCAGCACGACAATAGCGGTGTAGAGCTGATTCGTTGGAATTGCGCAGCTCACAGTAGAAGCAAACGCAGAGCCGCTAATGGTCAAACCGGACTGCTTCACGCCATTCAAATACAGCGAGATATTACCGGCAGTAAAGCCGACCGAAGAATTCGCCGTGAAACTCACGGTATTCGACGGCTGGAACATAGCGGTGCCATCCGGGCTGAAGTTGCTGACAAATGGCGGCGGATTATTATTCAGGTTGGCCGGCACGAGCATGTAGAAGTTCAGGTTACAACCTGCGTTGATAAACGACATTCTCAAGGTCTGCAGCACGTTGTTGGTACCGGCAAAGCGGGCGGGATAACCGCCAGAATTCATGACCGGGCTCCAGGTGTATTTTTGCCAGTTACCCGTGGCGGGCGCGTTAAAGGTGCCCAATTGCGACAGGGTTTGATTGGCTGATCCGTAACCACTGGTGACCAGGCTAAAGCTGCCGGCATTGGCCGTGGCATTACCGTTACCATTCGCGGACCGGACATAGATATTATATACTCCGGCGGGATAATGCCGGGTGTAATTTCCCCATTGGCCACCCGAGGTAAAGCCAATGTCGAAGTCGATAAACGGAAGGTCGTCAATGGGATTGGTGGTATTGAGGTAAGACAGGCGAGGAATATCGCCATTGGGTTCAGTATTGAGGTTGGCGTCATCGCCGACAGTTCCACGGCTGTAGGAATTATGGCCCGGCCCACCCTGGCAGTATGAATCGATATTTTCCACTCCGTTGTAGCCAAAATAAGCATTGGTTTGCGGATTATCGAAATAGCCACCGCCATTGTAGTCCCAATCTTCGGCTTCCCATGTGTAATAGTTGGGATTAATGGTATCAAACGAAAGGGTGGCTGTGCTGCCATTGTTGGCACCGTCCGTGATAAGGAAGGTGAGCGAATAAACGGCATCTGTGGTCAACAGGAAGCTGACGCTTTTGTTGGTTGAATTTCCGGTGACAGTCAACCCGCTGGAGGGGGTGAGCGTTTGAGAGAAAGCGCCTCCCGTAAGGCTGTTTCCCTGGACTTCGACAACGATGTTGTTAACGCCGTTGCTGGAGATAACAGAACAATTAAAGGTGTTCGTTTGCTGGAATTGATAGGTACCATCGGGGAATTCGTTAGTTACGTAACCCGCACCGACCGGGGGAATATTGGTATTGAGCGGGAGCAACATGAAGAAGTTTTCATTACAATTTCCGCCATCAATGGTCATGCGCAAGGTTGACGCGGTACCATCATTGGGAACGGTCAGCACCGCGGGACTGCCGGTGCTATCCACAAGAGAGTACCAACCGTAAGTCTGCCAGCCGGTCGATTTGACGGAATAGTAGTAAGGCCCCGAGTTGGCAAACGAAGCGGTACCAGCGACGACGGAGATATCACCGGCGTTGCTTTGGGGGCCGTTGCCGTCAGCGGCGCGCACGAATACGTTGTACTGCCCGGGAGGATAGTGGCGGGTATAGTTACCCCAGTTACCACCGTTATTGAAACCGAGATCGTAATCTGATTTGCCCGAACCCATGTAGGGCAAGCGCGGAACATCACCGGCGCCTTCGGTCTCCAAACCTTGAGGGCGATAGTCTGAGTTTCCTTGTCCGGGAGAAGTGTTGTTGTAATCCACTCCTGAGGTGGAGGCCTTGCCGGCGTAAGCATTGGTTTGAGGATTATCCACGAACAACCCGGCGATGCTATTGCTGGTAAAATCGAAATCTTCCGCTTCCCAGGTGTAGGCCGGCGAAATGGTGTCAAAGGAAAGGTTGTTGGTGGTGGAAGCGCTATTGATATCCGTCACGATAATCTGAGCGGCATAGAGCGTGTTGGTGATTAACGGAGCGGTAACATTTTGATTATTGGCGTTGCCGGTAATGGTCAACCCGCTGGAACTGGTCAGCGTTTGTGGAAAACCCTGCACGCCAAACACGGTGGTGGGCGTGAGCTTTACGGAAACGTTGGCGATGCCAGCCGAGGACGCAGCGGTGAACGTCAGTGTTTTGGAATATTGGAACTGGTATGAGCCGTTGGGAAATGCTCCTGAGATAGTTGGCTGAGCAATAGCACTCTGACCGAAGAAGGCCAGGGCTGCCACGAGGCCTACTGAGGATGCAAAGGATTTCATTTGCGAAATAAATGGATGGTTCTTTTTCATGGGTTGTTAGGCTGTTTCGAGTTTTAAAATAGCACTGTGCCCCTGTAAGAAACTATCCCCGAAAGCGGGGATATTATCACTTGACATTCTAAAGGACCTATTTAAGCCGCGAAACACGAGCGGGAGAGTCTCTATTTTAGACTTCAATTTCAGCACCCAAGGGGCTGTTTTTTTCCAACCACAACTATCGCACGCCTGCCAACTTAAACATAACGATAAGAACAGCTTGCACTATTTAATAAACAACTTACGGCGATTAGAGAACCGCAGGAATCATGGCAATGACTACTTCCTTGCATAGATTCTCCAGGGCAACAAGTCGCATGAAACGATATTTAGGGCGCGAGGCGGGAGGTCGTCACGGTATGAGTTACTCCACTATCATTGCAGGCATCCACCGTGAAATAATATACCACGCCAGTATTCAATGAGTTAATGTTGGCCTCCGTGGCGTGGTATATCTGGTAGTTATTGTATAAACGATCCGGCGCTATGCCGTAGCGAACGATGTAGAAATCAGCCCCGGTTGATGGACTCCAGGCAACAATTGCTTTTCGTCCGTCGCCCGGCTTGCGTTGCACCGTAAAAGTTTGAACCGGCGCCGGCGCATGCCCGAGGCCATTGCCGAAAATTCGGAAACCACTGACAGAAAAAAACGCCTGCGCGGGGCAATGGACATTTACAAGCCGGAGATATCGGGCCCGGACGGGATGATCCAACGGCTCATAGTCGTTCGGCGCATCGCGATGATTATCGCTGCGATCTAATATTTTGTTCCATTTCACTCCATCGCTCGAAGCTTCGACATAGTATTGATACGCATCGTCCCGCAATTTGCCATGAGCTTGCGCGCCCTGGTCGGCAAAATTAATTTGAATCGCGTCAACGTCGCAAATTTTTCCCAAGTCTACCTTTAGCCACTCGCCTGCGTTACCTGTTTTGGCCGACCACCAGGTTTGGATATTTTCATCGAAGGCATTAGTCGCCGAAAAACCAGCAAGTTCGGATGAAGCTTCAGCTTTTTTGTCATATGACAACAACATCCAGCCGGTGGCATTTTCATTCGGACCGGAATTTTTGGCGCCGGGCAGAAACTGCGGATAATCGCCGAGGCCGGTATTGCAATACATCTGGCCATCGTCAGTGAAACCGACGGGAAACAAACCAATACGACGCTCAAACATGTGGCGCACAGAAATAACCATCGTCACGACACGCCACCAGTTGCTCTGCGCGTCCTGAAAGGTTCCGCTATGGCCCGCGCCAGTGACGAATCCCGTGGGCTTTTGAGAAAAAGGACTGTAGGGGGCATACGTGAACGGCCCTTTAGGCGTAGTGCCAACGAAGATGCCATCGGCGTAGCTATGAAATTGGGTGCCCGGCGCGGCATACTGGAGGTAATACTTTCCACCGTGTTTGGTCATCCATGCGCCTTCGATCCAGCTATCCCCTGCTCCATCGTTTTCGTTGCCGGGAACTTCCCAGCCTCGATGAGGGGGATCGCAATTCAGGCAAACGAGGGGTTGGCCAATCTCTTTGAATTGATGCGCGGGATCCAATTCGACGACGTTGATGCCTCCATTGGCGCTGCAACCGTAATAAATGTAAACGCGGCTGTCGTCATCCTGGAACAAGTCCGGGTCGGGATAGGAATTCAGGTCGCCCACCTTAATCCATTTTCCTGAATAAGGATCTTCGGCGCAATAAATCGCCCGGGTATTAAAGGCGGTATAGTACAATTGGCCGTTGATGACGGCCGGGGCGGGCGCGTAGTCTTCGATGGGCAACTGGCCTCCCTCCACAAAGGTCCAATGGCAAAAATCTTTTGAATGCCAATAACCGCCGCTCTTGGAAGCGAACAGCCAGTATTCATCTTTATAACGCACGACGGCCGGATCGGCAGCTTCGCGCCGCACGGGATCGTCCAATTGAAAGCGGTAATCCAGGTCCAATGGATTACAATATGTGCCGGGCAGATCGGCAGCAGGAGCGATGGAAATTCCGAAGAGGGTTATTATCCCGGCGAGGCAAGCTGACAATGCCTGGTTCAATGACATATTTTGAAAAGTGCGCCGCGAAACGGCGGCGGGAAATTGTCTGCTTAAGAGCCTAAAATGCCCAGCGATTATTTATCGCTGGCGTTATTGGCAATGACAAACGGGTGGCTGCCGTGAGTAATGACGCGGGCTTTGCCGGTAAAAATATTATCGGAAACAACGGCGCGCCGGACATTTTCGCCCAATTCGACTTGCGGTTTGTTCTCCTGGAATTCGCAGCCGCGAATGAGGATGGTGCCACCATCTCCCTGGATGGCCGCGCGGCCTTCTTTATTCCGGTCCCATTGCACAAAGGTACAATCGCCGAAGCCGACGGTACCGGTTCCGTCTAATTTGGCGATTTGATTGCAGGGGCCCCAAAAGGCGCAATTTTCAAAGCGAACGCTGCCGGAATTGTCCGCGCCGACCCGCACCATGGTCGGATCTGGGCCATGAAACGAGGTAAACTCGCCATTGGAAATGAGGAGGCCGAACGGGGCGCTGTCCTCAACATCCACGGAGGTAAAGCAATCGTCGGCGCCGATGCCCAAGAAATTGCCGTTGCACATGCCGGTGCCGGATTTGACGAATTTATAGCCGATGTTGTAGCCGTAACAGAAGGTGTTGAAGACGTACTGCCAATCGCTGCGGGCAAAAATGAACGCTTCACCATGTTCCTGCTGCCAATGGAAAAGCCCGGGACGCACGCTCCACCAGGGGTTAAAATGGACGTCCTCGATCCGGCCGATGTCGTAGATTTCATCCACAAAAATACCACGCCGCAGCGGCTGGCCCTGGACGTCGCGAATCAAATGGCGTTCGTTATCGGAGGCATCAATGCCGTTGTAGGGGTTGAGGAGTTCGACGTCCAGCACGGCGGGGTTTTTGCCGCGCATGGCAATGGCCCACGGATAGGGCTTGGGCTCGTCATCAGAAATTTGGTTGGGATAGAAAATGACGATGCCCTTTAAGGTACTGTTATCATGCAGGGTGATGAACGGGGCGCCATCCTCGTGGCCTTCGTTTTCCGTGACTAAAAAAGTCGTGCCGCCATCCACGGGTTTGGAAGCGCCGTGGTCACGATAGCCGTTGTGGGCAGGGACGGATTCCCAAATGCCTTTGAGGGTCACTGCGCGGGGCAAATCAAGGTGGCCGGCAAAAAAATAGTTGCCGCCTGGGGCGTAAACGATTCCCCCGCCCGCCTGCGACGCTGCGTCCAGCGCCTTTTGGAATGCCGCCGTATCATCCGTCTTACCGTCGGCTTTAGCCCCAAAATCGAGGACGGAATAGACTTCTGAATCCGGGGCAGCGGACACGAACGCCGCGAGCCCAAACGTTAAAAAAAGAATCAGACTTTTCTTCATTCGACTATCTTCCCATGCCAAGTAAAACCTGGATTTTTGGCCCATTTAAATTTCCGCTGAAACGTTTCATGTGATTATGCCACAGGTTATTAATATACAAATAAATGATTTCTTCGGGCATCCCCGAAATCGGGGAGCCGTGAAATTTATTTTAAAACGAATTTCGTGGAAAGAGCGGCGTCGGAACTTCCGCCGACGCTGACGGTAAATTCGCCCGGTTCGACCTGCCACTCCTGGCTGGCGCCCCAAACGGCCAGTTCCCTGCGGGGAACCTGGAGGGTGATGGATTGCTTTTCCCCTGCCTTCAAATGGACCCGGGAAAATGCCTTAAGCGCTTCAACCGGCGTGGCCACGCTGGCGGTGGTTTCCCGCACATACACTTGCGCCACTTCGTCGCCATCGCGTTGGCCGGTATTCGTCAGATCAAACGACACGGACAGGTCGTTGGTGCCTCCCGGGGCTGAGACATTCAGATGGCTGTATTTGAAGGTCGTGTAACTCAATCCATACCCAAAGACAAACTGCGGTGAGTCATCGCCATTGATGTAATTGCTATTCTTCGAAGGAAAGTGATTGTAGAAAACTGGCAACTGGCCAACGTTTTTCGGAAAGGTCACGGGCAACCGTCCGGCGGGGTTGTTGTCGCCAAACAGGGTTTCCGCGATGGCGCGTCCGCCGAATTCGCCGGGATACCATGCCTCCAGGATGGCAGACACATTTTTCGCCGCCCACGGAATGGTCAGCGCCCGGCCATTTTGCAGAACCAGTACGACAGGCACGCCGGTTTTAACCACGGCTTCCAAAAGCTCTTCCTGGTTCCCGGGAAGGTTTAAGTCCGAGCGATCAAAGCCTTCGCCGGAAATGCCCTTCTTCTCGCCCAACGCCAGGATGACAACATCGGACTTTTTGGCCAATGCGACGGCACTTTTAATATCATCGCCGTCGGAAAAAGAGACTTTGGTTTCCGGTGAGACGATTTTTTGAATTTGCTGGAACACGCCAAATTCAGGGCCCTCTTTAGCGACATCCGCGTAGTCGCCGAGGCGTGTCGTATTACCGTTTGGGCCGATGACGGCAATTTGGCGCACATTTTTCTTTAGGGGCAAAAGGTGGTTTTCATTTTTTAACAGGCACATGGACTGGCGGGCGACTGCGAGTGAAAGGTCCAAGTGATCAGGCGACCGGCGAACCGATTCATCCAAATTCGTATCGACGAATGGATGGTCAAAGAGCCCGAGGAGAAATTTCACGCGAAGGATACGCGCCACGGCGGCATCCAACGCAGCCTCTGTGACTTGGCCATTCTTTACGCCGTTAATAATGGCGTTTTGAAATACGTCGTGGCCGAAATCGTAGAACTGCATATCCACGCCGGAATTGAGCGCCAGGCAGGCGGCGTCAGCAGGTGTGGCGGCGACATGATGGGTATCATAAAGCCGGCGGATGGCGCCGAGGTCAGACAGAACAAATCCTTGAAATCCCCATTCGTCCTTGAGGACTTTCTGGAGCAGCCAGGGATTGGCGGTACAGGGCACACCGTCAATGTCATGATAGGCAGCCATGACGCCCATTGCGTGGCCTTCACGAATGGCCGGCTCAAACGACTTGAGCATGACGGTGCGGACTTCCCGCTCGCCAGCGTGAACCGGTGAAGTGTTCAGTCCGCTTTCCGGCGAACCATGCCCGGCGAAGTGCTTTGGCTCGGCGATGCAATTATGATCCGAAGCCAGGGAATCGCCTTGCATGCCTTCGACGTAATTCAGGCCGAGTTGGCCGGATAAAAAAGGGTCTTCTCCAAAATCTTCTTCCACACGGCCCCAGCGCGGGTCGCGCGCGACATCCAGGACGGGCGCCAGAATCATGTCCACGCCATCGGCCCGGGCCTCGGCGGCAATGGCTGCGCCGGTTTTTTTGGCCAAATCCACATTCCAGGTGGTGGCCAGGTTGACGCTTTGGGGGAAAACGGTTTGGTCGTATCCCATGTAACCGTGCAAACCTTCTTCGATGAAAAGCGCAGGAATGCCCAGGCGATTCGATTTAATCACCCAGGCCTGGATGGCGTTGTATAATTGCGGCTGCGGATAAAGGTCGTGGATAGATCCAACGCCGAGGTTGCCAAGAACGTGTTCCGCATTTTTGGGATCAAAAGCGGCACCCGGTTTAGCATGGGTATCATCGCGCCGTTGGCTGGCCGCCAGGAAGTCACTGGAACCGGAATACATGTCCAATTGCCGCACCTTCTCTTCAATCGTCATGCGGCCCAACAAATCCTGAACCCGCTGGTCAACGGGTAGATTGGAATTTTGATAGGGTGCATTGGGAGTTTGGGCGTTGGATATTTTATTAAAGAAAATAAACGCAAAAACGACCGACACGCATACTAATTTATTCTTCATACAAATCTTGATAGCCGCCATTGGCCCCAAATAAAACAATCTCTGCCAGCAATATCAATCCGCGCCTGCAAGCAATGATAAATAAAGTGGTTTGCACTTAGTGCTGAGGCACATTGGATGCCTCAAATTGCTGTGGGTCGACAGACATGGCAGAAGGAGGGAACGTAGCCGGGTCTGAACCGAGTTTCTTATTCGGCGTATTTCCCATTTGAAGTTCCAGTGTGCCGCCGTTCGCCAAATCCGCGTGCCGGAACCAAACCTGATCCTGCGGCTTGCCATCCAAGCGAATGCTTTGGATGTATTTGTTGTCGCTGGAATTATCACGGCAGACAATGGAAAACTTTTTGCCGTTATGCAAATGGATGGTGACCCGGTCAAAAACCGGGCTGCAAATATTGTAAACCGGGACGCCGGGAGTGACCGGGTAGAATCCCATCATCGAAAACACAACAAAGGAACTCATGCCGCCCCCATCTTCGTCTCCCGGCATCCCCAACGTGGTATCCGTGAACCACGTATTCAACAACATGCGAACCCGTTTTTGGGTTTTCCAGGGCGCTCCCACATAATCGTAGATGTAGGGGATATGCAGGCTGGGCTCGTTGCCCATGGAGAATTGGCCGACCATGCCGGTCGAATCCGGAAACTTGGCAAAATATTCGTATTTGCTCCGGCCAATGCCCGTTCGATAGAACCCGTCCAATTTGGCTTCAGCCTTTTCTGGGCCGCCCATTAAAACAATCAATCCCTGCAGGTCGTGTTGAACATCCCAGTCGTAGGTATAATCATTATTTTCGGTAGTATAATCACGTCCGCCCTGCCCGCCGGACCAGCCGGGGTCAAACGGCTCAATCCAATTTCCCGATGAGTCCTTCGGCCACATATGATTTTCGCCCTGGCGAAACAAATTTTTGTAGTCGGCTGAACGTTTTAGGAAGAATTGGTAGTCGGCATCGTTACCAAGATCACGCGCGATTTGCGCCGTGCACCAGTCATCGTAGCTCTGCGCCAGGGTAACTGAGATGGCCTGACGCCGTTCGCGCGGATGTACCTGGGGGACAGTTTCAGTTTCCCCGGGATGCAGGGCGGGCATATAACCATTTTCGTTCAGGAAATCATCGAGGGAACATTTTGGGCCCCGGCGCCAGGGCAGCCAGGTACCTTCGACAGAGTTTTTGCGTATGCCGGCATAGGCGGTGGTGAGGTCGAAATTGGTAATGCCTTTGCTCCAGACATCCGCAGTCCACGCTGCAAACGGATTGCCCGTCATACATTCATGATTGCCCCAGAGCACGGCAAATTCCGGCATCCATCCTGATTGTTCATACATTCGCACGTAAGATTGGATCTTATCTCCTTCCATTTCGGGATTCAGGATGGTTTGCAACGGCTCCAAAGCCCGATACGTATCCCAAAGCCAGTTATCTACATAAAAAGGGGTGTTATCCTGTTGCACTTTGTGATCAAAGGCGCTGTAGTATTGTCCATCCTCGGTGATGCAGACCATTCGTTCATAGCAGCGATATAACGAAGTATAAAAAATCCGTTTCTGGTCGGGCGTGCCTCCTTCGACTTCTATTTGGCCGAGGGTTTCGCTCCAGCGGTCGCGAGCGTTTCGCTTAATTTTATCAAAATTCCATGTGGAAATTTCCTCTGCCAAATTCTTTTTGGCCTGGGCAACGCTGATAAAGGAAATGCCGTAACGAAATTCCAATACTTTTTGAGGTTCCCGCGTGGTGATGGTCAGTTGTTTACCGGCGTCGCAGGTGCTAGTTTTGATCTCAACCGGCGCGCTAAATTCTCCGTACACGTAGGCGTGCATGACGCCGGGCGTGATATCGCTTTGGCTGGTGATATCTTCGACGCCGGAAATAGTGCCATCAGCATTTCCTGACATACTGCCGCCCTGGCGGTTGGCCAGCAGCACAATAGCTTTGCCGGAAGGAAACGTGAAACGGAAATAACCGCTATGCGCCGCCGGTGTGAATTCCGTTTGAACCAGCGAATTGTCAAACCGGACTGAATAGTAGTAAGGAGTTTCAACTTCCTGGTCATAGGCCTGGGGACTGTTCCATGCGTTCGTGGAATCGTTGCCGGGCATTAACCAAAACAGTTCGCCTAAACGGTGGGAAATAATCGTGAGCGGGAATGAATGGATCTGGTCGTCCAATTGGTCATTCCTCACCGGATAAACCCGCACCATGCTATTGGGCAATGAGACGGTGGGCTTGGTGGGTTCAAGCAGCATCCCCTGCCCGCCCATGCTTGGGTCAACGTATTCCAACTGGGCATGGGCAACGCCAGCCCAACCGGCAATCAAAAGGAAAAACCAAATTCGTTTCTTCATTTTTTAAAGTAGATAGCAGGACGTGATAATTCTGTTCCGATGATGCGCAATTGATATTCCCAGCCAAGCTAACTGGCCCAAAAATCGGCACAATCCCCGTTTTGGGGGATACTTCCTTTTTGGGAAACCGGCCAGCGTCCGGGCCGTTACGAGAACCTTAGCATTAAGATTTTGCGGTTGGTCAGGGATTTAAAGTCCGAACGATAAAATCATCCAGAACCTTATCAAAGCCCGGGCCGCCGGGAAACGCGTGTCCACCGTTGGGGGTCATCCAATAAGTAACATCCGCACCCTGTTCTTTAAGCTTTTCATAAAGTTCTTTGCCCTCCAGCCCAGGAACAATGGGGTCTTTTTCTCCGTCACAAATGAGCAACGATGCAACATCCTTCCGCACGTGCCCGACGGGACACATCTGTGTGTACAAAGCCTCATGCGCGGCCGTGTCGGGGACAATACCGTGAAAGAGGACGCGAAAATGCGGGCGGGCGTCGTTGGAAATATGGCCATCCGCTCCCCGGAAGGAAACCTGCCCCGCGCTATTCGTGATGAGGTCGCTCGGTCCCTCATTCCAAAACCGCATAAAATCCGTGGGCGGAATGTAGCTAAAGCTGCCGGAGACCCGGGCACTGACTCCCTGCAGGCCCGGCGTCGGACCGCCATCATCAAAATCCTCCGGCACCATCGCTGCCATTAAACTCAAATGTCCCCCTGCCGACCCTCCGCAAACGTCAATGCGATCGGGATCAATGTTGAATCGCTGTGCATTCTTGCGGAGGAAACGAATGGCGTTACGGCAATCGCGAATGTTTTCAGGAAATCCGCCTTCTGTGCCCAGGCGATAGCGTATCGAGAAAATGGCGATGCCATGCCGCATAAATATCTGCCATCCGCCGACGCCTTCGGGTTGCGACGCGGCATCGCCGGCAGACCACCAGCCTCCATGAATTTCAACCATGGCTGGGACCGGGTTGGTGGCACCCACGGGCAAAAAAGCATTCAAGGTCAGCAGCTTTCCATCCACCTTGCAATAAGGAATGTTTAATTCTGTTTTATAATCCCCGGCCCGGGCAGCCACTGAGGCTGCGACCAGCAGACAAGTAACACACATTTTAAGCAACGTGGACTTCATGCATGCATTGATACGTTCAAGGGGACGGGTCGTGCATCCCCAAAAGCGGGGATGCAAGGCAGAGCGAAAAAGGCACTATAGTGCCACAATATTCTACCAACAATTTCTTTTACCCATGGCTAAATTGATTTCTCATTCTGCAAAGATATTTCTTTTCGCGTTTCTTTGTTTGGCGAGTTGCTTTGATGTGCCGGGGAGTTCTGACATGGGGAGCCGCCTGGCTTCGTCAAATAATGTTACCTGGGCGACATTGGGAAAAGATGAAAACGATTCGATGCCGATTGGCAACGGGGATCTGGCCGCCAATGTCTGGACGGAGCAGAACGGCGATTTGGTGGTGCTCGTGGCTAAATCCGACGCCTGGACCGAGACCGGCAAACTGGTGAAACTTGGCCGAGTGCGGATAAAACTGGATCCCAACCCTTTTATTGGCGCCGCAGATTTTTTGCAGACATTAAAACTCGAAAGTGGATGTATCGAGATTCAAAAAGGGGATAACCTCGTCCGTATTTGGGTGGATGCGAATCATCCAGTCATGCACGTAGAAGGCCACCTGGCGCTGCCTACCACCTTGCAAGCCCATCTCGAACTTTGGCGCACCAATGTTAATCCATCTTCGGCGCCCTCACCCCAACGCGGCGGTCTATTTGAATTTGGCGGACATACCCTGCCCATTGATTTTGAGCCGGACACCGTTCTTCCACCGGACAGGGACAGCCTCACCTGGTACCATTATAATGCTGCCAGTATTTATCCCACGATTTTACAACAGGAACATTTGGACTCACTTTTGGCTAAATATCCCGATCCTTACTTGCACCGTTGTTTTGGAGCAACGATTGCGGGGCCGAGACTAATTTCCAGTGACGCTCATACTTTGAGATCTTCTTCCCCTGACAAATACATTCACCTGGATTTGTATGCTCTTACCGAAAAGAACACCTCTCCGCAAACGTGGGAACGTGATTTAAGAACGTCGGCGGCTAAAATTCGCCGCATCAATTTGCGGACAGCATGGACCCAGCACCAGCAATGGTGGGACGAATTTTGGAATCGCAGTTGGATCCAGGTGGCAGGTTCGCCGGACGCGGCCAAGGTTTCCCAGGGATACGCGATGCAACGTTATATGATGGGCTGTTCTTCACGCGGCCCGCAGCCCGTCAAATTTAACGGGGGTCTTTTTACCGTTGGTCGCGACATGCCTGACAATGAAGATTCCACTCCAGGCAACCATAATCCTGATTTTCGCGCCTGGGGCAGTTGCTATTGGAACCAAAACAATCGCCTGCTTTACTGGCCGCTGATTGCGACCGGCGATGAAGATTTGTTGCAGCCGTGGTACCAGATGTATTTGGATGCCCTGCCGCTGGCGGAAGACCGCACCCGGCTTTATTACCATCACGGGGGCGCGGCCTTTATTGAAACGATGTATTATTGGGGCCTGCCAAACCTGAATGATTTTGGCTGGGACAATCCATCGAATCAATTGGCCAGTGAATGGATGCGCTATCATGTCCAGGGCGGAGTTGAAGTCGTAGCGCAAATGCTGGACAGCTATGATGATACGCAAGACTCTGACTTTGCGCGCCGCAAACTGGTTCCCTTTGCCGCGGCGATCGTGGACTACTATGACCAGCACTGGCCGCGTGATGTGGACGGGAAAATCTGGATGTCCCCTACCCAATCTTTGGAAACGTATCAACGGGACGCCGCCAATCCGACACCGGACATCGCCGGCCTGGAAGACGTGCTTCCGCGTTTACTGGCGCTTCCGCTTAAATTTAGTTCTCCAGAACAGCGCAGTGTTTGGACCAATGTGCTCCGTGATTTGCCGCTCATCACCATGGGCAAAACATCGCAAGGTAAACTGCCGCGCACGGGCGCAGGGGATCCAGATGGGACGCCGATTATTTTTCCGGCTGAAAAATTCGGCGAGACCCGCAATGCGGAGAATCCCCAACTATACGTGGCTTTCCCCTATCGTTTGTACGGCGTCGGCAAGCCGGGGCTCGACCTGGCAAGGGAGACTTACGCGGCCCGGCTTTTTCCATTTGTCACCTGCTGGGGACAGGATGGCACGCAGGCGGCCGCCCTGGGCCTGACGGCCAAGGCGAAGTCAGTAGCGATTAGCGAATTTACTGATTATGGGAACGAGCGGTTTCGCTGGTTTTGGAAAGCGGGCGGCGATTGGATTCCAGACCTCGACAACGGAGGCAGCGGCATGATCACACTGCAACTCATGCTTATGCAATGTGACGGAAAACGCATCCTTCTTTTGCCCGCGTGGCCTGCGGATTGGACGGCGGATTTTAAGTTGAACGCGCCCTATAAAACCACGGTGGAAGGGCATGTCGAAAACGGGCGTGTCTCTCAATTGAAAGTAACTCCGTCATCGCGAACGAAAGACGTCGTCATTATGCCGGTGCAATAGATGCAATTCTTACGGTGAACGATCTATCTTGGACAATTGACCATCCTTGTATGGTTTCAACGAATGGCTTGGAGTTCCTGTTGAAATCGTTGCAGTGCTGACAGGCGCATGCCAGACGAGTGAATCCTTCACGGATGTTTTGCCTTTATTACCAACGGCCATAATCTCGTTTTTTCCCGGGGACAACGTCAACGGCCAGGTAAAAATGCAATTAGTGCTCGTCACTGTTCCCTGGGATTTGCCATTGAGGAAAAGTTCCACCGAATCGCAATTGGCATAGGCTTTAGCCATCACGCTATCGGTCAGGCGATTGGTAAAAGTATGGCCGGTAATGTAAACCATGGGATTCGTCGTCCAATTGGCCTTATAAAAATAGAACGCATCCTTGCGCGTCTTGCGGTCATAGGTCACAAGGCCTTTATCATTGCGGCCCGGGGTATCGCCTTCATTACGGCCGGCCACAGCAAAATCAAACATCGTCCATTCGAATTTGCACCACAGGAACGGCCGCGCCTGCATCTGCTGCCAATGAATTTCGTGGTAGAGGTTCTCGTATTCTTCCGGATGATAATGGCTTTTGTTTTCGGGTTCGGTCACGGGGTTCTCGCTGTGCTGCATAACGCTGCCACCGGCGCCGTACTCACTCACACCAATGCAATGCGTGGGATAGTTGGAATGGATATTGTCCGCCCACGGACCAAACTCGCCCAGCTTGCCATTGTACCAGCCGAAGTATTTATTAATGGCATTCAATTCTGTACGCCAATTGGATGGCTCATCGTCGCTCGCGTTAGCGGCAGAAACGGTAAAGCGAGTGGGATCCTCCTGCGCGGCGAGTTGCGCCAGTTCAGTGACGAGTTTTACCGGCTTGGGACCAGGCCTTAAAGTGATTTCATTGAACACGCCCCAGCAGACCACGGATGGATGGTTATAGCGCTGATGGATGAGTTCAGTGAGTTGTTGCTTGGCGCTCGCATAAAAGGCGGGAGATTCGGTGATGCGATTGATCAACGGGATTTCGCTCCAAACAACAATTCCATATTGGTCGGCAAGCTGATACTCGTAATCGTTGTGCTCATAGTGGGACATGCGGACGGCGGTGGCCCCAATTTCTCTCAGCAACTTGAAGTTTGTTTCTCGCTCCGCGTCCGATACGGCCCAGCCGTGATTGGGCCAATCCTGGTGCATGCTGACGCCGTGAAGGTCGTAGTGGCAGCCGTTGAGGAAAAAGCCTTTGTTCGGATCCACACTGAAATAACGAAAGCCCAACCGCTGGGTGATAACGTCCACAACTTTTGAGCCGCGACATAATTCAACATGTGTTTGATATAAATACGGATCGGCGAGGCCATTCCACAGATGAGGATTGGGGATAGTCGTGGCGGCGATGATGTTTGAGGCCGATTGCGGGGGGAGAGTCGCGATGTTCGTGAGAACGGCGACAATTTTTTTGTCAGCGTCGGTGACGATGCTACGGACCATGATGGATTGCGCGGCCGCCGTCGAGTTCGAGATCACGGCGGTGACTTGAAGCTGCGCGGAATTGGAGCTGACATCGGTCGTTTTTAAATAGACTCCTGAGGAACTATAGTTCAGCGGCGAGATTTGCACGGGATCGGTGACCAACAGATGAACATCGCGATAGAGGCCGCCAAAAAAGGTAAAATCAGCGTCAAGCGGAGGGATGTTGGTGTTGACGGCATTGCTGACTTTGACCGCAATGACGTTGTCCTTGCCAGGATGAAGATAAGGAGTGGCATCATAAGTAAATGCCGAAAAACCGCCCTGATGCTCGCCTAAAAAACTGCCATTGATGTAAACGTCCGTGACAAGGAATGCCCCGTCAAATTTGAGGAACAAATGACGGTCCCGCTCGCTCCGGCTCACGGAAAGGTGTTTTCGATACCAGCCAATACCGCGGTAATAATTCGTATTACCTTCCTGGCCGTCATAATTATTCCAGGTATGCGGCAGGTTCAATTTGGTCCATGAGGCATCGTCAAAGGACGCGTCTTGCGCGCCGGCGACGTCCTGCCGGATGAATTTCCAGCCGGAATCCAAATTTACATCCTGCCGGTTACCTTTGGCCGGATGATAATTCTGCGCGACCACCGGCATCGCCAGGAGCGTAAGGAGAACGGTTGCCAGATAAATTCGAATCATGCCTTTCAAATGAAATATGCGGCCCATATCAGGGACAGTTTTTGACATAAGATAAATACGCCAAGATGTTTATACATCCCTCTTTCGAGGGGTTCATATAAGAGATTTGGAACGTCCCTGGAGATGGATGATCCCGCGCTGGATGGCCGTGGTGACCGCTTCAGTGCGGTCGGCGACCTGGAGCTTTCCAAGGATATTTTTTAAATGATCTTTTACGGTGTGTTCGGAAATGTTCAAGGTATCGGCGATTTCCTTGTTGGCGCGGCCCTTGGCCAGCTCGTTTAACACATCCACTTCGCGGGAGGTCAATTGCTCGCGAATTTTTCGCAACTCAAGCTGGCTGGCGACGTCCTTGGGAATCCAATTTTGGCCGGCGGCAACAGTGCGGAGCGCGGGGACTAATTTATCACCGGTCGTATTTTTCAAGACATATCCCTGGGCGCCTGCCTGGAGCGCGCGGTAAATATCTTCGTCTCCATCAAACGCGCTCAAAACCAAAATACGCGCGTCGGGAAATTCAACACGGATTTCGCCGATGGTTTGGATTCCGCCTTTGCCAGGCATTCTTAAATCGAGCAAAAGTAAATCGGGACGGTGGCGGGTAAACAACGTGAGGGCTTCATTGCCGTCCGCCGCTTCGGCAACGACTTCCATGTCGGCCTCGGTATTCACGAGCGCCGTCAACCCCATGCGAACGATGTAGTGGTCGTCCGCGATCAATATTCGAATTTTATCTGATTTTTTCACGCGATGGTAGAAGCATCCTGACTGGTGGCTGCCTGAAGTTCCAGGTCCGAGTGCAACGGAATATTCACCCGAACCAGGGTTCCTTTTCCGGGCTGGCTGGAAACAGTAAACTGGCCGCCAATGCGTTTGGCGCGCTCAGACATCCCCAGCAGGCCGAAGTGACCTTCGTTGGGACCGACGGCGGTTTCGCGATCAAACCCAACGCCATTGTCTTTGACCTGCAGGCTTACCTGTTTCCGTTCGAATTGCAGTTCCATATCCACATCAGTAGCCCGGGAGTGCTTGATGATATTGGCGAGGGCTTCCTGGCCGATGCGGAGGAGATTTTCTTCCACGACTTCCGGAAGCGCCTGCGGTTCGCCCCGGGTTTCAAGCCGGACTTTGATATCGGTGCCGCAAGTGATTTGCCGCGAGCCTTCCGCCAAGGCGCTGGACAAATCGAATTGCTCCAGGGCGCGGCTGCGCAGGTCCCAAACGGAGCGACGGACTTCTATTTGGCCGCGGGCCATCATGCTGCGCGCCAGTTCCAGATGATGCAGCGAATTATCCGGCTTGCGATCATGCAGTTTGGAGGCGGTATCCAACTGCAAGGCGATGCCGGTGAGGGTTTGTTCGACCGTATCGTGCAGTTCCTGTGCCAGGCGGGTTCGTTCCGTCAAAACGGCTTTGAACTGCACTTCGGATTCTTTACGGGCGGTAATCTCAAATTTTAATTGTTCTGTCCGCTCTTTGACGCGCAGTTCGAGATCGTCGTGCGCCTGTTGAAGGGCGGTTTGCGCTTTTTCCCGGTCGCGAATGGCAAAATTTAACGCGGCATTCTTTCGTGAAAGGATCAGCGTCCAGCTCACAATGATAAACAACGCCGAACTCAGGATAAGAAAACCAATTAAAAGGCGATGGGGGGTAAGCCAGCTAGGCTTTTTTAGGACAACTACATCATCGGCATCAGGAATAAGGATCTGCAACGATTGCAATTTGCCGGCATTGTCAATTTGGGTGAGGGCGATTCCATTTACCTTCACCGTGCTGCCGATGGCGAGGCTGGCCAATTGCGCCTGGCCGGGAGCATTTTCCGCAACAGCCGTGTAGGTGAAATTGCTGCTTTGCAATACCAGCACTGTTCGTCCGGGCGTGGTGGCCGTGCCGGCGTTGACAGTCAGGTCAATGAGGCTGCCGGAAATAGAAACATAGGTGGCGTGGTAAAGACCGTTTTCCACGTCCTGAGCCGTAGCCGGCTGAGGCTGCATGGGGACAGGCTCCTGCTGGGACCTTTCGATAATGGCATCCTGCAAAACGGGAAGATAATTCTCAAAACTCAAAAAGCCCACGGCGTCCACAACATCGCCCGGGTTCAGCTCGGTTCGTTGGCGTGTTTGCACCTGGAGGCCGAATGTTCCATTTTGCAGAAAAACACGCTCACCCGGCTGTTGAAAGACCACGACGCCGTGAACATGGACCCGTTGGGCCAGGGAATTGTCCGGACGAAACTGGGCCAGCTTATTGAGCGGGACAACCGGGCGATCAAAGGGATTGATTGATTCGGGTTTTTCAATGACCAGGTCCGACGAATTGGGAATATAAATTTCCACGGCGATCAACTGGCGCAGGGAGCGATTGTGTGCTTCCGCCGCCGTGCCGCGGACCAACGCCTGCGCGCCGATGAGGGCTTTTGGTTCGAATCCTGAAGCCGAAGGCAGGAATGCACGGAAGCGGTAGCCGCCGCTGGCCATATCCAGCGTCAGCCGGCCGCCATCCAGGCGGGCGTCACGAATGATTCCCGAAATTTCTATTCTCTGGCTGTCCTCGGCGCCGGACATCAATTGTTCGATGGAAACAGGTTTGGCGAGTGGCAAGGGACCTTTTTTTAAAATATGCACGGTAGGCGCGGTCACTGTAGGGGCGAATGCACCGGCGTAGGTGATTCCGGAAATTTCCACTACATCGCCCGGGTCCACGTGAAGGCCGTTGATATTGTCTACGAATACGCCGCCGGTGGAATCCTGGAAGAAAAAGCGGCCTTTCAAAACAGGATCGGAAGCGGTGACTACGCCGGTGACATGGACTTTCAACATGCGCGAGGCCTGTTCGGCGGGCAACGAAATGACATCGGCGGCGTTGGTCAAAACGGGGACGGCTGGCTGGGCAAAAACGGGAGCAGCAAAAAACAGGAGACAAAAACAAAAGCCCCGAAACAGCGCCGGGCAGAAACCGGCGTCCAAGGCAGAAACGCTCAAACTTTTATGCCTGTTGATAATCTTCACGATAATTTATTGGTTGGTGAGCGTCAACCGATAGAAGAAAGACCCGGCGCTTCCGGCCGTACCGACTTCGTCGCAAAAATAGACGTTATGGAAATTGAAGATTGCGGGTCTGCACGGAACTATTCGCCGACTGCAAGGTCGCTGTCCCGTTTGCGCCCGCAGATGCCGTCGTGTCATGAGTTGTTTTATTTTCGTCTGTGGTGGAAACCGAGCCTGCGGGAGCAGACGGATCCACTGTCTGGCCATAAACGCGCACATATTTTATTTGCATGTCACCGGGAAAAACGGTGGTCTCATCCGGATTACCGCCAAAATTACCCCCGATGGCGAGGTTCATGATAATATAAAATGGCTGGTTAAAGGGAGCCGGATAGGGATTGTGCTCATGAGAATTCTCCTGGCTCGCGCTCCACCAGTTCGTTTGGGTTTCGTAGAGATGGTTATCCACATACCAGGAGATGGCATTAGTGCTCCATTCAACGGCGTAAAGATGAAAATTTCCGACCGAATCACCCGAAGGAAAAGTGAACCCGGGGTTGTGTGATTCGGCGTTGTGCGGAGAAACCCCTCCGAAATGGATCGTACCAAAAATCTTTTCCGGCTCAACGCCTTTGTTTTCCATGACATCAATCTCGCCGGAGGCGGCCCATCGCCCATAGACTGCCTCTTCAGGCATCATCCAAAGAGCGGGCCAGTAGCCCTTGCCCTGGGGCAGCCGCGCGTAAAATTCAAAGCGTCCGTATTTTTGGCTGAAAAGGCCGCGGGTCTTCAATTTTGCCGACGTATAATTTTGGCCCTTAAAATCCTCTTTGCGCGCGACAATATGAAGCATGCCGTCGGCGACATAAACGTTTTCCGGACGGCTGGTATAATATTCCAATTCCCGATTGCCCCATCCCCCGTTACCGTTGCCGCTGTCGAAAATCCAATTGTTAGTATTAATCGTGTTGCCGCTGAAATCATCACTCCACAGCAGTTGCCAGCCGGCCCGGGCCGGCTCCATGCCGGCGATGAGAATGCCTGCAGCCATACATCCTAACATCACAAGATGAATCGGGAATGAAGTGCGCTGCCACCATGAAAGTCTGATTGCCATTTTTAACTCATTCCCTCCGTCTCCTTTTGGATTCAACGCTTAAAAATACTGGTTATAGTTTTGCGCCAATTTAGCTACGGTGATGGCATCAGCGAATTCATTCGCTGCAACATGAGCGCAGGGAAATCCCGGCTATCCTGATAGAAATAGATATTCCTGTCCCCATCTGTCTGCCACGAAGTGATCAGACGCATTTTCGCAATGGGTTCCCATGATGCCGAACCATCGACAAACGATTCATTGCCGCCATCGGGATACATCGAACGGGCGCTGTGATGTTGCGGCAGGTTCACGTAACATTGCGGATTGCCATAATCCTGCGATACCGGCATGCCCCATCCATTTAATCCTTTCATGACGGCATCCGCGGAAAAGACCCACCATGGTTTGGATTGGCTCATTTTTCGAGGACTGTTGCCCCAACACCCGCTTGATTCAACCGGATTCACCCAATTGGTATCGCCGCCGAAATATTGGTAGCCTATATTCCATTCAGTAAAAGCCGGCGCATAGTTGGGAAGGGTCGGCCGTTCCGGGCAACTCCAAACGGTTGGTGCATTGGTGGGCACTCTCAAACCGATGGAACTCAAGCCAGCGGCATCGCTTATGTTGAGGTCCAGTTGCACAAACGGGAGTTTAGGCCCACTGGTTCCAGAGGTGTTAGCGCGACAAGTAAGAACTAAATCGTTATTATCGCCAGAATAAATGATCATTCCTGTGGCGAGCTGTTTGGTGTTGCTTAAGCATTCAATACGGAGAGCCCGTTCTTTAGCGGAAGAGAGAACAGGCAATAGAATAGCGGCCAAAATGGCGATGATGGCAATGACGACCAATAACTCAATCAAGGTGAAAGCGCGGCGTCTTTCATTTTGTGTTCCGGATATATTCATCTTTGCTGGTATCTCAAATATCTTTGGTTTCGCCGTCGCCCCTCTTTCAGGGCGACGGCATTGACACATCCCTGGCTGTCGATTATTGGACAGACAAGAGATAGAAGCGGTGGTTTTGACCAAGGCCGTCGCTCACTGACTGCGTCAGGCCGGTGCCGTTGACCGTGGTTCCCAGCGGCGTCCAGGCAGGATCGTTCAGATCATTCTTATAAGACACAGCGTATTTGAACCCGGTTTGCGTGGGGAACGAGAGGACAACATTGGTTCCTACGACGGATGATCCCAATTTTACGGTGCCAGCCGGCACGAGCATGAAGAAGTTCACACGTTCGAAGCCGTCACCCGTGACCTGCAACGTCTGAATCCCGCTGATAGGAAGCTGGATGTGTGTGCCGGTGTTAGTATTCATTAGCGGGGCATATTGATACGAGCCGTAGCTGTTGCCCATGGCCTGGAAGTAACCAATGACGTTCGTAGTTTGCGTCGAAGTACCAGCACCACTGGTTACCTGAGCACATTGGAACGTGATATTGCTGGTACCGCCGGCTGAAAGCCGGGCATAGACATAGTAATTGCCGGCAGGGAATGTGTGGGTGTAGTTGATCCAGGCGGTATTCGTCAGGTTGAAGATTTCATAGTCCTGGATATAGGGATTGGCTTGCTGCACCTGCGCATTGGCCGTCCTCGCCCGTTGCGCATCCGCAGTCACTTGAATGGGAACTATGTTATTGAGGTTCTGGGCGCTCGTGCGGTACACCGCCGGAACGGGGAGCACGTTCAGATTGATGAATTGCGAAGAATAGTCGATGTCCAAATCACCAGTCTGACCATAATAACTGTTCGTGGCCGGAGCGGAAGTGGGTACCGGACTATCAATATAGCGCAGGTTGCTGTTATTCGGGTCAGGGCTATTGGCCGGGTCGAAGTCAAAGTCTTCGGCCTCCCAAGTGAAGTTGGTCGAATTGAAGGTATCAAAGCTCACCGTGGTGGTATGCACCTGATTATTATTGTCGGTGACAGTAATAACGGCGGTGTAGGAGGAGTTAGGTTGCAGGCCGGGATAGCTGACATTCCAGCTTCCAGAATTACCACTGAAGACCAAGCCTGATGAAACGTTGACGCCGTTGAGGGTCACTTGAACGTTGGTCGTATTGATGCCGTACGTCGGGCTGCTGGCAACAAACGACAGAGCATTGGTGCCCTGCTCCAGTAATGAGCCATCGGGATAAACCGAGTCCACGCGCGCCTGGTCGGTACGAGCATTCAACAACATGTAGAAGTTGACGTTGAGACCGTATGCCGCGCCATTGGGCGTTTCCGTTTGGTTGAAGACCAAATGCGTATCACGGAGAGTATTGGTGCCATTGAGGCTCAATTGCGCCACATTGCCGAAACGGTCTATCAACGGGGCATAGAAGTATGATGAATAGCCGCCGCTGGAGGGAATGGCGTAGGTACCAAGGTGCTGGGTGATTTGATTGGAGGTACCCCAGCCACCAACAACCTGGGAGAACGATGAATAGAGATTGCCCAGGTTAGCGCCGGAAGCGACGCGAGCATACAGGTTATACGTACCCGAAGGCCAGGTGCGGGTATATTGTTCCCAATGGCCGGCACCGAGGAAGCCGACATTGTAGTCCAGCGTGCCAGAACCGAATTGCCGGCGGGCGGCATCGGTGACAGGCGCAGTAGCGCACGGGTCGTTGGTGCGGTAGTTCGACATGGTGGCCCCGGCGAATCCGGCCTGGATGGGAGATTGTCCGTTCAATGGGGTGTTATTGCCCGATTCGTCGATGAGAATGTCGCCCACTTGTCCTTCATAGCTGTTAGCAGCAGGGGTTCTGGGCGGTGTGGGCACTGAATTATCAATAAAGCGATGACCTGTGCCGTTGGGAATCGGACTAAACGCAGGATCAAAGTCAAAGGCTTCCGCTTCAAATTGGAAAACAGGATTCCAGGTATCAATGCTCAACTGCGCATTGGCACTGTTGCCGTTATTATCTGTTACCTGAATGGCCACATTATAGCTTTGGTTCAACTGCAATGTAGGATAGCTGACATTCCACGTCGTCGGGCCGCCGCTGAAGACGAGACCAGAGGAGACGTTTGTGCCATTAAGGGTCATTTGGATATTGGCGGTGTTGATGTTCGCCGATGAAACGGCGGTAAAGACCAATTTATTGGTCGCTTCAAAGAGGAACGCGCCATCCGGATAAATACCGGTGATGGCAGGCACGTTGGGATTCACCGGCACGAACATAAAGAAGTTCGCGTTGGCACCGCCGCCAGTAGTCGCACGGAAAGTAGCCACGCCACCTGCGCCGCCGTTGATTGTGACTTGCGCCAAAGCGCCGCCCTGTCGCAACGGCACCCATTGGAAGCCACCGTTTCCGGTGAAGGTGAATTGTCCGACGCGGGACAACGTCTGGTTCAGCGTGCCCTGCCCCGCGGTGACCTGGTCAAAGCTCACGGTAGAACCGCTGGAGGTAGAAAGGCGGGCGTAGACATTGTAACTACCCGGCGGGAAAGTCTTGGTATAATTCTGCCATTCGGCGCTCGACCAGTTGCCGACCATGTGACTCGGCACCACGCCGTTGCCAAATCGCGTGGGCGAGGGCAATTCGCCCGTTGATAACGGAGTCTGCACATTCAATCCAGTGCCATCATCGAAGCGATAAGCATTGAGCTGGTTATCGCCAGTGGATTGGCCTTTGTGCGCGTCAACGCCTTCAGTGTAACCATTGCCAAAATAACTATTCGGGTCGCCAGGTACGTTGGTGTAATCCGGGTTGTCAAGGAACATGCCGTTCGTGAAATCGAATTCTTCGGCTTTGACAATAAAGTTGGTGGGGCTAAACGTGTCGAATGTCACCGTGGCAGAACCAACGAGGCCGAGCGCATCGCTCGCCGTCATCACCGCGGTCTCGATGGTTTGCTGCGGGAGGCTGTTGTAGTACACCGTCACGTTGGTCGAGCCGGTACCGTTGGTCACATAGGTGCAGGACGAAGAAACGTCTATGTTATTTAGTTTGAGATCGATATTCGTCAGGCCAAATCCGCTGGGAGCGATAGCGGTAAATACGAATTTATTTGTCGCCTGCAGGAGCGACGTGCCATCTGGATAGGGCCCGCTGATAGAGGGTATCTTGGGAGCAATGGTTTGGCGAATGCCTTCGACGAAGCTCAGCTTGTTTGTCGCGATGCCTTTATAGAAACGAAAATCCTCCATCCAGCCGTCAAATCCGCGAGCGCCTTTGTAATTTCGATTGCCGACGACGAGCGTGGTGGGATTGCCAAAGGTCTCGACCAAGCCGGGAGCAGCAAACTGATTTTGGAGGGCCGCCGCCGCCGTGTCTGAACCGGTATATTGATAGATGTTTGTCCCGTCGTAAACCCAGGCCACAAAATACCATTTATTAGTGGTGAGATCGCTGGCGTACGTGGTGGTCAGAGTGCCGCCGGCCGTGCTCCCGATGGCGAAAATAAATTGATTCGCCTGCTGGAATTTCACGCCGATGGAATTAGCGCTGCCGTCATTCGCGCCCGGCGAGCCTCCCGCGCTCAGCACAAAAGGCCGGGGAAGCACAAAACCAGAGCCGCTCGGCGCTTTCACCGGCTGGTTAAACCAGAAGGTCACGATGAAATTTGAAACGCTGCCAAAAGCCAGTGCGGGATCTCCTAAATCAGCCGCAGAATTGGCGGCGTTGGCAGTCGTCGGCGGATTCGGCGCGTTGGCCGGCTGGCTTCCCCCGGCTCCGTTAGTCATGCACAACGTCGCCATCCCGGTCACCAACCCATTTACTCCCGACCCGGCGGCGCCCTGGAAATCAGTACTCGCACCGGCAGCATTGTATGCGCTCAGGTTGACACTGATGCCCCCGAGCGTTGTGGAGCTAGGGAAGCTCGTCGTCGCCGTGCCCGGTGCATTGGTAAGGGGGAAAAACAGCAAGTTAACCGGTTGAGCCAGCGCCAGCGTGCTCATCAGGAGGCCGCAAAAAATCAGTGCGGCCAGCAGCTTCCCGAGGACGGTTTTAAACCATTCATTACTAGACAGAAATGAATGACGGATATCTGAAGAATCAATGGGATCGGTTCTCATACAGGCGTTTGGGTTGGCAGTTAGGCTAAATGACTATGAACTTAGGGCTATCGTTAGTTGTTCTGTAATTTCTATTGGCGGCACTTAATGGGCCGGTCTGCGTATTTCAGGCTATGAAAAGAACCTAGCAGCACGGCCTAAGTGTAAGCATCCCTCTTTCGAGGGGGGTTTTCCCCCAATGACACCCAGCCTTGGGCAAGATAAAACCAACTTTGGAGAGGACGAGTGTCCGGCGGGTGAAGGACCAGGATTTATCGCAAAAATTACTATTTGCTTTTTGAACCGCTTGTTCCATTTTCAAACTGAAACGAATTCAAAAAAAATTATGTCGCAAAAAATTGGCTTTGTCGGCGTCGGACGCATGGGCGCAAACATGGCGCGTCGCTTACAGGAAACCGGATTTGTGATCAGCGCGGTTTTTGATGTGAATGAAGAGGCGGCCAAATCACTGGCCAAAGAATTAAACTGCACCGCCGCGACTGATTTGAAGGCCGTTACCGCACTTTCTGAAATCGTCATTACAGTGGTCAGTGACGACAAGGCCATGAAGAAAATTTTCACGGGCGGCCTATTGACGCGAGCGAAGGGAAAATTATTCATCAACTGCGCCACGGTCACGCCCGCGATTCATGTCTGGACGGAACAAAAATGCGAAGCGAAAGGCGCAAGCTCGCTCGAAGCGTGCATGGCGTCCAGCATCACACAGGCGCGCAATGGTTCCCTGTATCTCATGTGCGGCGGCAAACCGGAGGTGTTTGAGCGCGCGAAACCGATTTTGGAAAAAATGAGCAGTGCGCTGCGTTACATCGGCCCGGCAGGCCAGGCGGCACAGGTCAAAGCGCTGGTGAATATGGTGATGAACGCGAACACTGCCGCCCTGGCGGAAGGCCTGGGCCTGGGCGCGGCGCTCAGCCTGGATTTGACAATGTTGCGCGAAGTATTTTCGCAAACCGGCGCGCGTTCCGGCGTGCTGCAAACAGACGGCGAGGACATGCAAAATCGCGAACACTCCTGTTTCTTTTCCGCGGCGCACGCAGCGAAAGATTCCGGCATCGCCCTGAAACTGGCGAAGGATCTCAATTTGAATTTGCCCCTGGCCGCCGCGACAAAGAAGCAATATGACCGGATGATTCAACTTGGCCTCGGCGAATTGGATAAATCAGGTATCGCCGAACTGACGTTCAAAGGCCGCAAAGGCGTCATCAGTTAATTCATTGGCTTGCATCAACGGCCTGGAGAATTTCATAGGAAGAAATGCAGTCCCAAGAATGAAAATTGGAGCCTGGTGGACTGGGATGCCGCCATTGGCACCAGGATAAATTATCCACGGAGCGCCTCATTTTCCACGCGGCCGCGGCATTGAGTTGCAGCCAGGGTTCATATGAACGCTGCAAATTATGGCTCTTGATGAACTTGGTCATCCAACGGCAAAATATAGCATTAAATCCTGAGTTGTTACCGGCGATGCCGTACTCGGGAAGAATTCCATTGGTCGTCAATCGTCTCATGGTGAAATTTGCGGCCAGGATGGCGTCATTCGTTTGCTCGAGAAGATTTGCCTCGCCGATAAATGTGCCCTGATTGTAGGTGCTGGACCACCGGCTGATTACACCGTTGGTTGCAATATTATCGTAAACGACGCCGGACTTCGGATTAAATAAAACGGCGCGTTCCCAGGAATAGATATTGCGAGCCTTGTCCAAATAATTGGTATCGCCGCTCATTTGATAAAGAAGACAGGCGGCGATAGCTGCCGGCCCATTGACACAGGCATTTTTGGATGCGTTGGCGGTGGTCCAATATAAACCGCCACCAAGCTGGCTGTCCCAGGCGCGGGCGTAACAGGCGTCAAAATTTTTCCTGGCTATAACGCAATAGTTACTTTCCCCGATGTCCTGACCGCCACGCGCAAACGCGATGACGGCCCACATGATGTCATCATTATAAATATTCGAATCTCCCCATGCCGGCCCGTAGGTAGTCAGGAAGCCATTGAGTAAATGAGTGATTTGCATCCGGCAAACCGCGTTGGACTTCCATTCATATGCATCAATCACGCATTCAATCTCCTCCGCCCGCTCCCAAAAATGCGGGAGGCCACCCGCTTGGGTATCTTTGAAATATCCGTTCGTTCCCGCCTGATAATAAAACGCGGAATTAAAGGAAGTGAGAATCGTGTCGGAATCTTTGAGGGTGAAGGCATGCGCTGAAAATTCCACCATCAGTATGAGCAACGAAACGAATAAACAAACCAGGTATCTGTTTCGATGCATGCCGAGGTTACTTTATAGCTAACCCAACAAGGTGGGATTTTCGTTATAAACTTTGAGAACAAATTCACCGAACATGGTATTGGCCCAGGCAAACCATGAGCGGGTAAATTTTTGCGAATCATCTTTATCGAATGATTCATGCATGAAGCCGGTGCCGGCGTGGGTATGTTGAAGCGTGTTCAGGCAATGCCGAATTTCAGCATCATCGGTACTGGTCATGCCTTGCATCATCAACCCAAGTGGCCAGACCATATTGGGACCGCTGTGTGGGCCGCCGAGCCCCTCAGCCGCGCTGCCCTTGAAGTAATAGGGATTCTGCGGGGAGAGCGCCCAGTTCCGTGTATTTTGGTATAACGTTTCGTTGCGATTTAAGGCGCCCAGGTACGAAAGCGAAATGAGGTTCGGAACATTCGCATCGTCCATGCAATTAATTTTACCGTAACCATCCACTTCGAAAGCGTAGCCCGAGCCGCCCTGAGGCAATTTGACTACGGCATATTGCCTCAAGGCTGCTTCCACCTCCCGGGCCAAGGCGCGGCATTGTGCCGCAGAATCTTTATCCTCATGAATTTGATCCAGCATCTCCGCCGCCTGACGCAGGCTGACCACCGCAAAAAAATTGGAAGGCACTAATAATGGATAGAGCGTGGCGTCGTCGCTGGGCCGAAACATGGAAAAAATCAAGCCCACCGGCCTGGCAGGATTGCCGTATCCATCCCCAGCCAGTGTATCGGACGGGGTATCGGTATGGCGCTGGAAATGATAGGGACCGTGGCCGTCTTTCCGTTGTTGTTCGCGAAACGTCTGCAACGTGAGTAACACGGCTTCCCGCCAGTGACTGTCAAAGGGCGAAGGATCTTGCGTGGCCTTCCAGTAACCATGCGCCAGCCGGATGGGATAACAAAGCGAATCCACTTCCCATTTCCGTTCATGGACTCCGGGTTTCATTTCCGTGGCATCGGTTTTCCACGGGCTGATTTTATTCGGGTCCTTGTAGAAAGCGTTCGCGTACGGATCCAATAAGATGCACCTCGTCTGACGGCGAATGACACCGGCAATCAATTGCTGCAATTGCGGGTCCTCCTTCATCAACGGCAGATAAGGCCAGACCTGGGCTGAGCTATCGCGCAACCACATCGCGTCAATATCCCCGGTAATGACGTACGTGTCAGGCTTACCATCAACAATCTGGAAATCCACAGTCGTATCCAGGGTGTTGGGAAAACAATTCCCAAACATCCACGCCAGTTCTTTATTGCCAATGGAAGACTGGACGTGCTGGATAGTTTTTTCGACTGCAGCGCTTTTAAATTTTCGCTTTGGTTCTGGAACCCTGACGATGGGGAAGGCCGGTTGATCAGCAAAACTTACGCGGCCAAGAACCACGCCCGCTGTAATCAAAGACGTGCTTTGAATGAATTGTCTCCGGTTCATAGCATTCCTGCCTGAAAATCATTCCGTGCTAAACTGGTAAAGGATGGTGTTGTGATAAGTCTCGCCGGGGTGCAAAACGGTGGAAGGAAAATTATCATGATTCGGCGAATCAGGATAATGCTGGGGTTCCATGACAAAGGCGCCGCGATGCGGGTAGGACTGGCCGTTTTTGCCGATAATGGTGCCGTCCAAGAAATTGCCGGAATAAAACTGCAGCCCGGGTTCAGTGGACCAAATTTCAAAAACGCGGCCGGTCGCGGGATCTGTCACCCGGGCATCCAGCGCGAGATCGCCCATCTTATGGTTGACCACCCAATTGTGATCATAACCGCCGCCATATTTTAACTGTTCATTATCGTCACTGATGCGCGCGCCAATCGCCGTCGGTGTGCGGAAATCAAACGGCGTCCCGGTAACGGGGGCCAGTTCGCCGGTGGGAATGAGCGTGCCGTCCACTGGCGTGTAGGCATCGGCATCAATATAAACAATATGGCTCAGAACATCGCCCTCCCCTGCCAGGTTAAAATAAGAATGCGCGGTCAGATTGATAATGGTGTCTTTGTCGGTCGTCGCCTTGAATGACAGGCTCAACGCATCCTTTTCAGAAAACAAAGTATAGGTCGCGGTTACCTGTAAATTCCCGGGGTAACCTTCTTCACCATCTTTGCTAAGATAACTTAACTGCAATTCCGGTCCTTTGGGGCCGACTTCCGCTTTGACAACTTTCCAAACAACTTTATCAAACCCTTTGATGCCGCCATGCAATGAATTGGGCACGTTGTTCGTGGCCAGCGTATATTCCCCGCCGTCCAGGGTAAAATGCCCCTTGGCAATGCGGTTGCCATAACGGCCAATCAGCGCGCCAAAATAGGGGCTGTTCGTCAGGTAACCATCCAATGTGTCATAGCCAAGAACCACATCACCCAATTGCCCCTTCTTGTCCGGTACTTTGAGCGACTGGATAATTCCGCCGTACGTCATGATTCGCACTTCCATGCCGCTGGCGTTACGCAACGTGTAAATCTCTACCGGCGTGCCATCAGGCGTTGTCCCGAACGGCTCATTGGTAATTCCAGCCACACCGGAGGAATCCACCGGCGATTTGGTTGAACAACCAGTCATAACTATTGCTGTTGCCAGCATAGCCAGCGTAGGAATTTTGCCGAGTAATGATTTCATAGTTAGAGCCTTCATTTTGTTGCTTGGTTTTGGGTCAAAATTTTCCGGGTTAAAGCACGACCGACAGTGTTTGGGGTTGCGCAATGTTTTCAAATCGAATCCAAAGCAGCTTATCTTTGGGAGAATAAGTAAAATCTTCCAGTTTTTTCCCGTCCAAAGTCACGGCTTGCGGAGCCGCAGACAATCTCAACAGTACAATTCCAGGCGTTTCGCCAACGCCATTAACCGTGAAAGTGATTTGATGAGGGGTTTGTTCCTTTACCAGCGTCCGGCAGGCGGAGGCCAGGAACGGTGTGGGATTATTCGTCACGGCATCCAGGTCGAGCAAAAATTCGCGAGTGCCCGGAGTAATGGAAACTTTTGTCAGCACGCACAATTCCGGGTCAAAAAGATCCACGTAATGCCCGGTCAGAACGCGGGGGTCGCCACCGATGGATTCATCCAATCCCGAAGCAATAACGTAAGGCCCACGACGAAGTAAAAGGTAGTTGGTCTCGCGCCACGGCAGGCCGATTTTGTCTGCCGCGGAATGGGCGGTATTCACAATCCGGTCGGCGCCATCCTTACTCAAGGAAAAATCAACGGGGCGGTCCTTCAACCAGATAAGGCCGCCTTTACCGATGCGATTAAATGTTTCCGGAGCGATGGAATTATCCAGTCCAAGCAATCCAAAAAGATGCTCACGGGGCGTGGCATAATGATTGCCATTGCTGTTCCACCATTCGTGAACGTTCAGATAAGGGTCGGCATCATTGTCACAAAAAACCAGCACGCCGCCCTGCTTCACCCAATCCACCAATGGCGGGTGAACTTCCGGTGACAATGGCTTTTGGCCGTCGTAGCTCAAAAAAAGAACATGAAATCCATCGAGATAATGTGGAATGGTCACATTTTCGAGTTGGACAGGAGTAGCCGAAATACCGTGCATGACCAGGGGCATCGCCAGGCCGTAAACATTGCCTAAGTACGGGTCACTGGGTGTCGGCTCACCACGTTGAAACATCAGTGAATCGCTGACCAAAACTCCGATGCCGGTCGTGCCACAATCCCACGCAACATGAGGTTGCTTCATGTCGTTCAGTGTATTGAAGACAGTTTGTAATTCTGTGGCGTACGCCGGTGGAATGGGATTCCGTTCTTCAGGCGGAGCCGAGCGCGGATATCGTCCGCCGAAAACGCGCTCGGGCCAAGGAGCCACTTCGAACCGCGACACGTCCGGCTGAAACAGGGAAGCGGTCAGAGTGGATTCCCAATTCCTGCGGTAATCTGCCCAATCGTAATTCGGATTATCTTCAATCGGATCATTTAAATACCAGACGGAACGGCCCGTGGAGCGAACCAAATTTTGCATGGCGCCATATTCTAAGAAGGCCGTTTCAAATGTTCGTGAATGCACTTCGCCCTGATAACGATTCGGCTCGCGCGAGGTGCCGGTCCAAACCTGGGCAATATAACCGTTGCAACCATTGAGCAGAGCCAAACTGGATTCGGGACTTACGATGCACCACTGGGCGTAGTTCAGCAGACTATGCGTCGGCACAAAGCATTGGACATCGCGTCCGGTCTGCCGATTGTAATCCTGCACAAAGTCGAAGACCTGCTGCAACGCCCGGCGATAGAGAAAATATTTTAACTTACCGGTGCGCCAGCGGGCATCCACTGAACTATGCGGCGGCGCCCAGTCATCGCCATAATAATTATGCCATTCGCGTTTGAAACCATCCTCGTAGCCAGCCCGATCCCAAAATTCCGGTTCTTCCAAATAAATCGCTTCCGCACCAGAGTCCAGAGCGCGCTTAACTCCGACGCAAAGAAATTTCCCGTAGTTTATCCCGGGGCACATATAATATACGTCGCCGCCGTGACCAATTTTATTGCCATTGCGGTCCGTTTGCGCTTCGTCCTCATGATTGGTCCCGTCAAAGCGGCCATACAGATAATCCTGGTATTCGCCCCACGCCACCCCGGTCATCACCTGAATATGGTAGCCGTGATCCCGCCACGTTTCGATACGTACGGGCAAATTGGTATCGATGCCATAAACAATCGAGACATCCGAAGCCAAATTACCCTGCGGGGTCCACGGCTTGCCGGTTTGAAAACAGGTGTTTTCGACGGGCTGGTTTGTACCCGCAGAAGAAGGCACGGGATCTTCAGCGCAAACCCGAAGAGTCAAAGCGAGCAAAAGGGTTACGCAGATAGATTTGTTTGGGATAGATAACATTCGCTTAATTGGCGTTGGCGTCGGTTTCGTCCGCCATCAGGTTTGAATAGCTCGAAATAGACTGGTCGCGATCGGTACAGAAATCGCGCACGCCAATCATGCCCCCGGAAAAATGATCGTCAGAAACATCAATCGCCGGCTGGCTGGCACCATCGACAAAAACTTTAAGGTGCGATCCGACCGCGACAATTTTCAGGTGATAAAATTTATTCGCAGTAATCGGCATCGGGACGTTACTGATTTCGTGCCAGCCGTTGTCGGTATACCCAAACTCCAATTGCGCGCTTTGGGCGTTGATACCGACATAATAACCACAATAAGCGTCCGCACCGATGTCCGGTTTGCTGACGCGAAAAATTAGGCCGGCGTTGCCTTGCGGCCCTACCAGGACATTGCCTTCGTAAGTAAAATTAGTGAACGTAGCTGCCCCCATGGCAATAGCCTTCGGACCGTTGGACGAGCCGGGCACAGTACTCAAAACGCCGTTACGCACCGACCAATTTCCGCCAAAGGTCGTCCAGCGCGAACACCATGCCGGGTCAAAATTCTCAGTGAAGGCGCCCAGTGAAGGGGAAATTCCCAAATAGGGAAACCAACTCAGGCGCATATGTTGAGAACCAAACGGCACGAGCGTAACGCTCTCCAAAGGATTCGTCGAAGCGACCGGGCTAAGAGGCGGCTCGAAGGCATGCGTGCCGCGCCAGCCAATCGTCCAATCGGGCAACTGTCGCGCCCGGGCCAGCAATCCAACCGAAGGCTGCGCAGGGTCGAACGGGTTTGATGGCATCGTGGCGAAATTTGTGAATGTTAAGTCGGCGGCCGGGTCATCGGGGTTCAATTGCAGGGCATAGTCCCAGGGCGTCGTGGAATGCACTTCAAATTCGTCGAAGCCCAAGCCATGCGGGTCGGGTGTGCGCACCGTCCATTTTTCACCGATGCGCAACGAATAGACGAGCGGCCCGCGATTGATCGCCACAGACCGGCTTGGCCCCACAAACGTTTGAATGGGCATCGGCAAATCTATGATGACCGAATCGCCATCGGCCCACTTGCGCTTAACCCGAAAGAATGACCCGGCGGAAACGCCCGACTGCGCTGCACCGTTAATAGAAATGGTTGCATTGCTGCACCATCCCGGGATGCGGAGTACGAGCGGAAATATCACGGGCTGGCTAACTGAGATATGCAATCGTACGTGCTGTTCAAATGGGTAATCCGTGTCTTCGGTAATTTGCACCTGGCTCCCCCCTGCCGTGGCGTTCACAACCACAGGACCATAAGCCATCAGTCCCAATCCTCCATCCATGGTGGCTGCCCAGGAATTTTGGATAAATTTTGGCCAACCCATATGGAAGTTATAGCGGCAGCAGGGATAACCGGAATAGGGACCCGGAAGTGTGCCGTTGGCATAATCTTCTTCGAACCCATGACCGCCATAAATGGCGATGACATTATTGGGCACCGTATAATATTGGATCCCCTTAATATTATTCGCCAGGGCTGCGGGCAACGCATTAAAGGCAATGGTTTCCAAACGGTCCGCCAACAAGGCATCTCCGGTGATGCGCACAGAAGTTTCCAGGCTAAGCATGGCTTCCACGATAGCGCATAATTCCACGCCCTGGATGCTGGCATCGCCTGAAATCATTTCCGTGCCGCTGTTAATGCCAAAAGAGAGCGCATTCTCGCGCATGAGATTATCAATGCCAAGAGAGACAGACTTTTCATCGCCGGCCTGTTCCGAAAGCTGGTAGAAAACGGCCGGCATTTTAAGCGCCTCTTCAATATTAACATTGTGCTTGGGCTGAAAATCCTTGCCGTAAAAAACGAAGTTGTTGCTCGTAAAAATGTCAGGCCAATTATAAGCCTGCTGATGCAACAACTGAACGAGGGTGAGTAGGTTCGTATCACCGTTCCGATTATACAGCCAGAGCGCTACGTCCATTTCATCGCCAGCACGCGCCTTGGCCCAATCATTCAACGGGTGCGATGGAAGGTTGCTGAGCATATAGTGAAAATAATTGCCCAACACTACCGGCACGCGCTTGTCTCCAGTGGCTTCGTAATAATCCCTTAACGCGTAGGTGGCAATCATGCGCGGCCACCAATCATCGTTTGAATCCGGGCCGATGTAGCCATCCACGCGTTGATGGTCCAGCAGCCAGTCCATCCACTTCTGGGCTTTCTGCTTCAGCCCTTCATCGTTCAACGTATACGCCAGCGCTATCAGCCCTTTATAATAATATGGTCCGCGTTCCCAATTCTCCCCGGTGCCTCCAAGCCAGGCGCTATTTGTCCCAAGGTCATTGGCGTAGAGCATCTCCGCATTGCCGGTCAGGCCATCGCGCTGCAATTCGCATTGTTTGAGAAGCCAGCCACGCGGACGAACACTGCCCAAAGGAAGGGCCACAAAGGGGGTTGCCAAAAGCGGCTGGCGATTGGTGACAATATCCGTGGGCGGAAGGTTGGTGGCGGACGGAACTTCAGGCAAAGCAGCCTGCAAACTCCAAACCTGCGTGGCCAAAATCGCCGAAGCAATAACCTTGATGGTTTCTCTCACGCAGGTTAGTTGGTTTGGGCATCTTGAACGTCCACCAGTCCAAAGTCGATATATTGTCCCCCCGTGGTTTGATGACAATGGACTGCAATCACATTTTTGCCGGGTTTAAGCGCCGCTTTGGCTTCCGGGGTTAAAGGAAAGGTGTCGTAGTTAACAATAAATCCGTTGACCCGCAAGGCCAGCACGCCATTGATATAGACTTCGGCATCTTCGTCGTGATGCAACCAGGCTTGCAGGTCATCGTAGGTAGCCGGGGTCCAATTGAATTCACGGCGCAGCCAAATGTCGTCGGTCCGCCAAACGGTGCCGATCACAGCGCCCGGCGTTCCGCGCGTGCCAAATCCGCTCTTACCCTGTTTCCATGAGGAATCATCAAAGCCCGGTTTCATCCAGTCGTCCTCCGGCGCGGCCATAGTATAACTCCACGTAGCCGGTTGTCGGTCGGCTGCGGGAAGAACTACATTTATTTTGGCCATGCCAGGAAGCGCAGCCCATTTCGATGCCCTAGTTTGGTCTTGCGCGGTGTACTTTTGCCAGTCTGGTTTGTCATAAAGCATCTGGAGGAAAACTCCGCCCACAACCGGTCGCGCATCAAACCCAACCTTGCGCGCGGTTTTGGTTTGATACCAGTCCGACATAGGCGTGCGGTCGCTAGTCGCATTTAGATAAGCAACGACCAGATTAACCAGGTCTGCAAAATCCTGGCGATTTTGGGTCAGGGTCGCTGTCCACAAGGTCCAGTCCAATTTCGTGTAGGTTTCGCGGTCGTCCAGCGGAAGGCCATATTGATTCTCCCTTGTTTTATAAAAACTTATTTCTTTTTCCGCGACGGCGGGAGGAAATAAATTCAATCCCAGGATTCGGTCCCAAACCAAATTGTATTTCTGGCTCCAAGTGCCAGCCTTGTTGAAAGCCAGGCGAAAATGGTCGCCATCATCCGCCTCAGTCGCCCATCGCTGGGCATATTGGCACGCCAACTGCGAATATTCCGCGGCTTCGGCGGTATCGCCCCGCATCTCACATAATTTCGCGTAGGCGCCAAGTGCGCAGATCGTTTTGGCAGAGAGATTCACATTATGCGCCAAATGTCCGGCGAAATCGTCAGTACAAAGCTGGTTCTCAGGATCAAACCCTTTATCTTTCAAGTAATTCGCCCATTGTTGAAGTACCGTCCAATAGGAATTGGCAAAGTTCGCGTTGCCTTCCATCTCTGCCACCGCGCAGAACAGCAAAAGCAAATTGCCGCTCTCCTCGACCGGCATCTGATCTGTCGCGCTCGTCTCGCCTCCGCCATAAACCTGGCCGTTGGCCTGCGGATATGTTCCAAGATCGTGGGGCGCGAACGGAAATTTCCAGCGGTCGCTCGCGGCATAGTTCATGAAAGGAACCATGAATGATTTCGCCAGCGTGGGTCCGAACAACAGAAATTGCGGCGACATCGGATAAAACACGTCGGACGTACAGATGCAACCGTTCGAATGGTTTTCTTTGCAAAAGAACATGGGCTGACCATTATCATCAGCCACAAATGTTCCAGCGGCAAAACATTGCCGATAGGCGAGCGCGGCCAATTCCGCATAATTTTCGCCACCGGCCTTGCGCAAATCATTCATCAATTCGTTGTCGAATGACGCACAACGTTTCTGCAACGATGGGTAATCTTTGGCTGCCGCCTGCAGCAGGTCTGCCGCCTGCCAGCCATTGCGGCGCCAGTACGGGCGCAAATTGTGCCTCATGTATTGAATCGAATACAGGTCGTCGTAAGCCAGGATTAAATGGCAGGACACGGGCTTTTTCCGGACCGAACCCAAATTGGCGGCAAAGGCAATCACCGTATCGTTACGATCGTTGTGTTGAAGCGATGCCGTATCGGCCGGAGCGGGCAGATCGCCGTTCCCCATGAATTGGCTCTCGGTGGCATTTTCGGAATTAGCGGTGAGGTCGGCCCGTTCACTGTCCGGTACAGCCACATAAAAGTAGCCCCAGTCTATCCGCACATCGTCTCCTTTTTCCACTAACACAGGTTGTTCGACCGTGCCCACACTCCATGCTTTGACTTTGGCCGAATCCGCTTTTTGAAAATTAACGGCCTGTTTGGGCACATTGACGGCGATTTCCGAGCTGGCATCAAAATAAACCGAGACGTCATGGGCCTTACCATCCGTAGACTGCGCCTGCCAGGTCAAGTAAGTAACAGGCCGGGATACCAGATCCACGTTGCCCGGCAAATCAGCCGTCATAAACGTCAAGGTCAATTGTATGCCGGCATCATCAAAAGTGTAAATCGTCCGCGTCGGCAGGACGGTGAGGCTGGATTGTGAAAGAGCGGGTAGATTCTGGGGCGATGCTCCCATTACACGAAAAGTCTTCCCGTCAATTCGCACCAGGCTGGTCAGGCGTTGCGGCTTGCCCGTCCAATGAGTCGTGTCCGTGTCCGTCAATTTATCCGCCGCTGACCAAATGCTGAAATAAGGATCGCAAGCTACGAGCGGCACTGCCGGAGGCCGGAATGTCTTTGCATTCACGCTGGTTGCCATGCTGATGAACAGTATCCATGAAGCCCATCTGAAGCGGTGTCGTAAAAAAGTTTTAAACATAAAAAGAAAGATAAGAAAGCCTGAACTATTATTCCCGGAGCGTTATTGCTCCATGGGACCGGAACCGGGAAGCCAAGATACCGTCCAGGTTACTTCTGTATGAGGATTGTTATCATTGTTCCAACGCGCACGCCACATCATATTGTTGGGATCAATCACATCATTTCGGTGCGGGGATTCCACATGCCCATCCGCAAACACGATGTCGGTATTAAAGCTATGCCGGTTGCAGGGAACCTGCGGGTGCCAGGTTGGATCTTGTGTCGTAGTCCAGGAAGTCGGAGGAGTGGTGTTGGCGCTGTACATAATTTGGCCGGAGGGCGTGTCAGAGCGAACATCGGCGACGACGATCATGTCGGAAGGATGGCGCACGATGATTTCTTTGACTGGCGGAGTTCCAACGTCTCCTCCCATTCCCAGAACCGTGGCCCAGCCCATATTTAATCCCCAGTCATTCCAACCATATGAAAAACGAGTTCCATTCAAGCCGGGGTCACCAGTAAGAATACCAAATTGATCCAGTTTGCCATTTTCACCAATCACGGATTTGACGGTCGTGTTGGCTACATTATCCCAGGCACTTTGCGGAAGGGCGGCGGGGCAATAGAAGGCCTTCCGGCCGCCGGTATAATTCAGAAGGCGCGGTTGCCACACATAATAGGCCGACGCATTATTGGGTTTGCTGAGACAACTGGGATACACTCCGTTAAAATCACTGGGATACATGGAAATGGCGAGGCCAATCTCGCGCAGGTTATTAATACAGGAAGTTTGTTGGCCACGCTTTTTGGCCTGATTTAAAACGGGCAACAAAATGGCGGCCAAAATGGCGATAATGGCGATAACCACAAGCAGCTCAATGAGCGTAAAGCCGCCCGCCCTTTTCCGATTAGAAAACGGATACTGTCCAGAATGAAATCTATTCCCTTGCACGTTCATTTTTCGTCAAATAACACGACCAGATAATTCTCTCCGAAACGGCAAAATAATATTGCAGGCGGCAGTGCCTTGATGGCTTGTTTCATGGTCTTGATTGAACCTAGTTCCAGTGACTTTATTTGTCATGTGGCATGAAATGGCCACAAACACGAAGGGGAATTACTGTTAAGGTAAGAGCCTCTAAGCTATAAATCCCACATGAAACCCGGCCCCAAAAAGAGGTCCGCGAAGCAGACGAATGGGCAAAAAGGTATACGAAGGAAAAATTCACCTTCTCTTAGCCCGGGCAAATTGTGGTTTTTTCGGTCGTTGCTAATTGTTGGCGTGCCCATCGCTTTTTTAGGGACGACAGAATTATCATTGCGACTGGCGGGTTTCGGTTACCCTACTGCGTTCCTATTGCCATCACAACGTGATGACCAAAAAGTACTTGTGCAGAACAATCAATTTGGCTGGCGCTTTTTTGGCGCGGCCATGGCCCGCATACCGGAATCGATTTGTGTTCCTAAAGCCAAAGATCCGGACACGGTTCGCATCATCGTTTTTGGCGAATCAGCCGCCCAGGGCGACCCACAGCCAGATTTCGGATTACCAAGGATGTTGCAGGCGATGCTGGAACTGCGCTATCCGGACACGCACTTTGAAGTCATTAATGCGGCGATGGTGGCAATTAACTCCAACGTGATTCTTCCCATAGCCCGTGATTGCGCCAAAGCAGACGGGGACATTTGGGTCATCTATATGGGAAATAACGAAGTAGTTGGACCCTATGGCGCCGGCACAGTCTTTGGTCAACAGACTCCACCGCTTTCACTCATTCGGACGGACCTGGCACTGAAATCCACACGCGTCGGGCAACTTATCAGTGGACTCGTGAGCGGAATTCATAAATCGCGTTCGGACCAAACTCAATGGGGTGGCATGGAAATGTTCTTGAACCAACAGGTAGCGGCTGATGATCCGCGCATGCAGACCGTCTATAACCACTTTTCTAAAAATCTCTCGGATATTATAAGCACGGGAAGGCACAGCGGCGCAAGAATCGTCGTCAGTACTGTGGCGGTCAATTTGAGGGACTGTGCGCCATTTGCCTCAGAACATCGCCCAGGATTGAGTGACAGTGACAAAAATAAATGGGAATCGCTTTATGCAAACGGCGTCGCGGCGCAAACCGCCGGCCATCTGGAAGAGGCGGCTGATATCTTTCGAGAAGCTGCGCAGATAGACAGTGATTTTGCCGAGCTCCGCTTTCGCCAGGGTTGTTGCGCGCTGGCTTTGGGTAAAAACGCCGAGGCGCAACAGCAGTTCATTGCCGCCCGTGATTTGGATACCTTACGTTTTCGGTGTGACAGCCAACTCAATGACTCAATCAGGCGCATCGTTTCGGGTTATGGCGACCCGCAAATAGTCCTGGCGGATGCAGAACGGTCTTTTGCCGGGCAGAGTCCGGACGGTTTACCTGGAGATAATTTATTCTACGAGCATGTTCATCCGAATTTCGATGGTAATTATTTGCTGGCCCTGACTTTGGCGCCTAAGGTGGAAAGCCTGTTACCAAAAAAGGTCACAGTCCAAGCGCCAGCGAGCCGCGACTGGCCATCGGAAGCCGCTTGCGCCCGACGCCTGGCATGGTCCACCTGGGATGAAGAGGCGGCTTTGGCGGATATTTTTTCCCGAATGACGAAGCCACCTTTCAGTGGCCAAATGAATCACGAAGAAGAACTCGATAAAACGAAAGCTGCATTGGAACATTTAATCCCGGCGACTGAACCTCCCGGTATTCAGAATGCCGAAAATGTTTGCGAACAGGCGTTGAATTTAGCTCCAGACGACCCGGTAGTGCGGGAGCGGTTGGCTGTACTCGAGCAATTGTCCGGGAATATGAATGACGCAACGGTTAATGCGCAAAAAGTTGCCGAAATTCTTCCCAGCAGTTCGGAGGACTGGTCGCAACTGGGAACGATCCTAGCCGAGCAACACCGATATGACGACGCGGTAGCGGCGTTCCGCAACGCGATCCAATGGGAATCCGAATCGGTATGGGCGTTTAAAAATCTCGCACAGTCGTTGAATGATTTGGGACAGCCCGGACAGGCGATCACCGAATACAAGCGTGCCCTGGCTATCAACCCGCATTTTGGACCGGCATGGCTTGGCCTGGGCCAAATTTACGAGAAGATGGGAGACAAGGTTAAAGCCGAAGACTGTTACCAAAAAGCCCTGTCAAACCGGGTCCAAAACGGCCCTGAACTGAAGACACTCGCACAATTTTGTGCCAGTCGCGGCTGGTATGAGGCGGCGGCGACAAACTATGAGGATGCGATAACGCTAAGTCCCGGGAATGCGCGACTCTATGTGGAGGCGGGACAAAATCTCGAAGCTTTGAACCGTCATGCGGATGCTGAGAAGCTATTTGCGGAAGCAGTTAGACTATCGCCGGATTTAGAAGAAGCGCATTTTCTTTATGGCCTCGAACTCGGGCGAGACGGCAATGCCGCCGGAGCAGCCGAACAATTTCGCGAAGCCGTGCGAATCATGCCCGGTTTGGCTGAAGCACGCCTGAACCTGGGAGTCGCGCTCGAAAACGAAGGAAAATATTCCGAAGCCCTGGCTCAATTTGAGACCGTACTGGAACAAAACCCATCAAACGCGATGGCCGCAAGTCACGTAAGCGCATTACGGCAAAAACTTTCACTGCCGCTGTCTCGTTGATGACATCGCCGGTGCCAGGCCAAAATCCTGAATCCCATTGGCGGGCCAACGCAACGTTTGTGCTTCTCTAAATTGACGATGATTCCCCTCCCCTAAATTTCGGCCCCATTAATCACGACCGCACCAGCTAATAAATAAAAGAAAAAGCCGGAGCCAAACTGGCCCCCGGCTTTCTTGAGCGAATCCTATGAAGATTGCTTTATGGGCTAACCAATAGCTTGAAGAACGCGGCTTTGTTCGTTGCCGGTATGGTGTAAGGCGACGTGGCCGTGCTGTTCGTGGTCCACGGGCCCAGTATGTTCGTTGATTGCAGAAGGGTTCCCGTCTGCCAGTTAAGCACAATGTTGTTCCCTGATGCCTTCGCAATTTGAATCAACTGCGGGCCTAAGACGTAGGTCCCGTTATAGAGACCCTGCACTTGAGCCCCGGTGAAGGACTGGTTAAAGATAGCCACGTGGGCAATGTTTGCCGCAGGCAACAATCTCTGTGTTCCGTAATCAGGCGCACCGCCAATCCATACGTCAAGGTTATCGCCCGGAGGAGGTGTGGCGATTGTATTACTGGCCACCAGCGCGCCGTCCACATAGAGCAAGCCGTTGTTGGGCTGACTGGTATTTCCCGTGTAGGTATAGACCAGCATGTGCCAGTTATCGTCATTGATATTGGCGCTGGTCGGAGCGGTGGCATCAGCCTGACTGGAGCCGGAATTACCAGCGGCCAAGCCGTCGCCAGGAGCGCCGTTTTGGGTAATCGCCAGACGCCATGACTGATCACCGTGGCCAACAACTCCGCCGAATTGTGCAGCGGTTTCCTGTTGTACCCAGGCGGTTATTGTAACCGGGCCGGTGATATTCAAATTTCCTTCAGGAATATCCACGATTGCCGAGAGGAAGCCGGCGGAGAGACTCGAACCGCCGAAGAACGACTGCGATGGACCAGGATTCCCGAGGCTGAAGCTCGAACCCGTAATGGAAGTGGTGGTGTAGGTTCCATTATCTGCACCCACTACATCGTACGCAGTCGTGCCATCAGTTTCCTGCAGAGGCCAGTAGGCAATTGGGCCATATTGCAACACGGCTTGTTCATAAGTAGTGGCAGCGATAACAGAAACGACAAGTTGCGAACTCAGGACGCTTCCATCCAGGTTACTGACCAGAACTGTGTAAGTGCCCGCGCTAGTCGGCTGCACGTTAGGAATCATCAAGGTTGGATTAGATGACGTGCTAATGGGTGTCGTACCATTGTTGAAGAACCACCGGTAGACGAAGGGCGAGGTGCCGACATTGGCCACGGTGGCGGTCAAAGTTGCGCCTTGCAGGAACGTATCACTGGCTGCCGGCTGTTGCGTTATGATCGGCGGGCTGGTGGGCACGCTGATGGTTGAGCTGGCTCCGGTGGTTCCGTTGAGCGTTGCGCTAATGGTGGCGCTACCCGTGCCAACAGCGGTCACCAGGCCGCTGCTGCTTACTTTCAGGATGTTGGTGTTGCTGCTGGTCCAATTGGTAACTGAGCCAGTGATATTTACCCCTGAGGCGTCAGCAAAGTTGCCGGTGGCGCTGGCTGGCTGGCTCAGGCCCTGGACCATGGTATTATTGGTGACTGAGACGCTGATAGAAGTCGGCGTCAAGTTGGTGACCACGACACCGGCGCCAGCGGCGGCACTGATCTCAAGATACAAGGGTGACTGAGCACCGTCCCAGATACGGAACTCATAAATGGTGCCCTGGAATTGCGTATCACCGTAGGTGTCGTTACCCAGCCAATTTTGTGAGGTGCCGGCCGGCGCCCCAATAGTACCGGGAATATAAGTGGCATCCGGATATACCTGGGTGCCGCTCACATTGCCATTGGTATAAATATTGGCTGTTAAGTTGCCGACATTAAAGGTAAAGGCCGTATATACTTTCTGGCCTGAGGGGAACAGGTTACCTGTAATCGTATCAATTTCATTGCCATGAGGCGTGATGGCGACATCAAGGTTCAGGATACCTCGCTGCGGGAATGGGCACATCTCGAAGTTATGGTTGCCGTCATTGGCGAAATCCCAAACCGTCGCCCACTCCTGGGCCGTATTTTGAGTCACCCAGCATTCCACTGTTAGCGACGTGGTATTGGTCAGTATCCCTGTGGGGAAGGCTACGTAGCCGGAGAACCCGCCGCCGCCGCCACCAGGCAAAGTAAGCCCATTATTAATGCTCGCAGCCGTGCCGCCATTCGGACCAATGATTGTGCCATTAGCATGACCGACAGAATCCGAGGCATCACTGACGAAGCTGTAACGATGCAGCAAAACAGCCTGGGCGACGTTTAATGTCGCGGAAGCATTGGTGGTTCCCAGATTATTGGAAATCAGGACTGAATAAGTTCCGGAATTGGTCAGGGCAACGTTGTTCAAAACAAGCGTCGTATTAGTAGCCCCGGAAATGGGATTGCCGTCGAAGCTCCACTGGTAATTCAAATTCCCGCCCAGTCCCATGGTAGAGAAAGTGACATTATTGTCGTTGACGGCGGCCGTAACATTTGCGGGCTTCAGCGTGAAGACAGGCGGAGTGGAGGCAACTGTAATCGTGGCGCTGGTTGCGGTCACGCCGCTGACCGTGGCGCTCACGGTGGCGGTACCGCCGTTGACGCCGGTGATCAAACCGCTGCTGCTGACGGTGAGAACGTTCGGATTGCTGCTGACCCAATTGGTGGCGCCGCCAGTCACATCGACGCTGGAAACCTGGATGAAGTTGGCCGTCACGGTGGCCTGCTGTGTTCCGGAGCCAATCATGCTGGTCGTCGTCAAACCAATGTTGAGCAATGTCGGGACCGTGTTGGTAATAATGACCGAGGGACCGGCAGCCGCCGCAGCCGCTTCATAAACCGCTGACAAGGCGCCGTTCCAAATGCGAAACTCATAGACGGTGCCTTGATACTGGTTATCCGGGAACGGATCCTGCCCGAAGACGTTGTTAGCAGTGCCTGCCGCACCACCAAATGAGCCAGGGATGTAGGTACGGTTGGGGAAACTTTGGGTGGCGAGGAGTTTTCCGTTATCATAAAGGGCGCTCTTTAACGCCGAACTGTCAAAAACGAAGGAAACGTATTGTTCCGAATTGGTCGGGAAATGGATGCCTGAAACCGTGTCGATTTCGCCGCCATTGGGTGATACCGCGAATTCCAAATTACCATTGTCACGGCCCGGCAAGGGGATTAAGCCGATGTTCTGGCTTTGGCTATTTCCAAAGTTGAAAATTTGACCCCAGGTATTCCCGTTATTTTGCAGGGTCCAGCATTCGATAGTGAGCGACGTGGTATTAGTCAGGATTCCCGCCGGCAATGTCACGTAACCGGAGTGACCGGGGCCTCCACCACCGGGCAATACCAGGCCATTGGCAATAGTCGCATTAGTGCCTCCGTTGGGCGCCACTAAGGTGCCATTCGCGCCTCCGACGGAATCGGAAGCATCACTAACAAAACTGTAGCGGTGTACCAGTGTTGGGGGGGCTGTAACGAATACAGTAGAACTGGTTGCGGTAACACCATGCACGGTAGCTCGAACGGTGGCAGTACCAAGACCAACGGCCGTGATCACGCCACTGCTGTTGACCTGGACAACGCCAGGGTTGCTGCTGACCCAATTGGTGGCCTCGATGTTGGCGTTAAAAATATTCGTGGTTGTCGCCGCGAGAGTAACGTCAACTGTGCCCTGGGCAGAACCCGAAAGCACCAAATTGGTGGAATCAAATGCGAGGACGGCAGAAGAGGGAGTAAAGTTGGAAACAACATTTGTAGAACCGGCTACGTCATCAACGGCGATCTGGAATGAATCGAGAGTTCCGTTGTAGATGCGGAATTCATAAATAGTACCCTGCCATTGCGGATCCGGCCAGGGATCCTGCCCGATAAAACAGGTAGAAAAATTCTGAACCCCGGGCGTATAGGCGCTGCTGGGAACGGTGGCGCTGGCAATCACACTCTGCCCCTCCCAAATCGTGTCCACTAAATTGGTAGAATTATACGTTACCGTAAAGTGAGTTTCGGTCCCGGGCATACCGATGCCGCTCTGAGAATCCGTTTCATTGTTATTCAACCTCAAAGCCTGTTCGAGATTGTTATTATTATTTTGACCGTCGGAAATAAATGCCCAATAGCTGGGTGTGCCACTATTGAAACTCCAGGTTTCGGCCCAGGTATTGGCGGCGCTTTGAGACGCCCAGAATTCTACCGTAACATTGGTGGTGGTGTTTAGAATCCCACCGGGCAGCGTGACGAAACCGGAGAAACCGGGACCGCCGCCACCGGCCAAGGTCAGGCCGTTACTGAACTTGACCGCAGTTCCGCCGCTGGGCGCCACCACTGAGCCATTGGCTGTACCCACCGAATCGGAAGCATCACTGACGAAGCTATACCGGTGTTGAAGGGTTTGCGCAGAAAGCACGGAAGGCATCGCCAATAACGACAAGCCTAACATTGCTTTGGCCGCCGAGTGAATAAGTCCACGGCGGGTAAAGATTGCGCTGTTAATTGGGTTCATAACGATGGGAGTTTTCATTCAATTTGATGGCAGCGTTTCGAATTCAAACAGTCAGGGTCCAAACGGGCAGATTCTACGTGCATATTGCATCGCTGAAATGATGGACATGATTTGACTATAGGCCTCAGTCGAAAAAGTGTCATGTGGCATGAAGTGGCCACAAGGCATAAACCAAAGTTATGTTATTATCTTCAACGAGTTAATTTCACCTTGAAAGATACCGCTGATATGCCGGATCGATTCTTTAGCACTTATAGAAACAATCTTACTCTCTCTAAGATGTTGCTCCGCCGGACGTTGCTTCCGGCTGGTTTTAAAATAGGGAAAGGAAAGTTGTGCTCTATACCTTCTGCGACAGTCAGGAGGAGGAACGTTAGGCTGTTGAGAGAATTAATTTTTTTACCACTTATAGGATTTTTTCTTTTTAACTGCCACGCCGATACGGTGACTGATTTAACGAATATCCAGGCCGGGGCATATGGAGGACTTTATGTGGGGAACCGCGCGCCATTGGCGCCCAGTCCGTTGCTGCGCCTGCCACCGGGGAGTATTCAACCGCAAGGCTGGTTATATACGATGCTGGAAAACCAGAGAAACGGATTGAATGGATTACAGGAGGAGATTTCGCCATTTCTTCAATTCCCAACCAGTGACTGGACGACGCCGAACGGCTCAGGCTCAACACAGGGCTGGGAGCGCGTGCCTTATTGGCTGCGCGGTTACATTGACATGGGCTACAGCCTGCAGGATGCCATGGTAATCAGTAATGCCACGCGATGGATCCAGGGAGTGATGGTTTCAGAACGGACGAATGGGTATTTCGGTCCGGCGCAGGATTATGGAGATTCGAGTACAACCTCTGACCTGGGAATGAATGCACCGGACCTATGGCCCAATATGCCCATGCTCGATGCATTGCGCTCTTACTATGAGTACACCAGCGATACGAACGCCCTCAATTTGGTTGAAAATTATTGCAGGTGGGAAAATACGCTTCCCTCCTCGGATTTTAACAATGGCTATTGGCCGATGATGCGGATGGGAGACAATATCGAATCAGTCTATTGGCTCTACAACCGGATCGGACAATCCTGGCTATTGAATTTGGCGACCAATATGTATGCGAATATGGCGCGGTGGGATTCTCCAGGCACATTGCCGAACTGGCATAATGTGAATATCGCGGAAGGGTTTCGCGCGCCGACGGTTTTTTGGCAACAATCCGGTAATCCGGCGCACTTGCAGTTTGCCGAGGCGAATTATCAAACGGTCATGAGCCAATACGGCCAGGTGCCGGGCGGGGGCTTTGGTGGTGATGAAATTTGCCGCACTTATTATTACGGACCGCAGCAGGGATTCGAGACCTGCGGCATCGTGGAGTTTATGCGGAGCTTTGAAATTCTCACGCGCATCACCGGCAATCCGGTGTGGGCCGAACGATGCGAAGACCTGGCAGCCAACACTCTGCCGGCGGCAATGCGCACGAATATGATGTCGCTCCACTATTTGACCGCGCCGAACCAGCCTGAATTGGATGACGAAGCGAAGGCGCCGGATATCAATAACGGAGGAGGACCGTGGTTTTCGCAAAGTCCGTCTGAGCCTAATTACTGGTGCTGCGAACATAATCATGGAATGGGCTGGCCGTATTTTTGCGAAGAAACGTGGCTGGCAACGTGGGACAACGGCCTGTGTGCTTCGCTGTATGCGCCAACGACAGTTACGGCGCGTGTTGGCGACGGCAGCACTGTGAGTGTGGCGGAGACTACCACTTACCCTTTCAGTGGAACGGTGCAGTTGGATGTGACAGCAACGAACAGTGTCAATTTTCCCCTCTATGTGCGCGTGCCGCAATGGTGCTCAAATAATTGGATCCAGGTTAACGGCCAGACAGTCGCGACCAACAGCCGGACAAGTTCTTATGTTTGTATTCAGCGCACGTGGACAAACGGCGACCAGGTGGTACTAAATTTCACGCGCCAGATTACGCTGCGAACTTGGGCGACGAATAACAATTGCGTCTCGGTCAACTATGGCCCGCTAACGTTTTCACTACAAATCCCGGAAAACTGGCAACCCTACGGCAATAATGGAGTGCCCTGGACAGAATATCAGATTTATCCGGGGGCGAACTGGAATTACGGCCTCGAGATAAATGCGACCAATCCCGCGGCATCGTTTACCGTCGTGACGAATCCCGGACCGCTGGCCGCCAATCCGTTTTCATTACAGACCACACCAATAGAATTGCAGGTACAAGCGCGACAAATTCCAGCCTGGACACTCGATAATTTGTATGACGCGGGGACGGTTTGGCCCAGCCCGATTTATAGCACGCAGCCGGTACAGACGGTTACGCTGGTGCCGATGGGCGCGGCGCGCTTGCGCATTTCCGCTTTTCCTACTGTTACCACAAACTCCGCCGCGACGCATTGGGGCGCACCTTATGCGCCAAGTGCTTCATACGTCAATTCCTCTGATACAGTTTCAGCGATGAATTTTGGTTTAAATCCGACCAACTCCAGCGAACAAATGACGCGCATGACATGGTGGAATCACGAAGGGACGACGGAGTGGGTACAAGCGTCGTTCAATGGTTTGAGCCAGGTTAGCCAGATGTCTGTCTATTGGTATGATGACGTGCCCACTGGCGGCGGTTGCAATCTACCGCAGTCATGGTGGGTGGAATATCTGGCAGGTACAAATTGGGTGACAGCCACCGGCGCCAGCAGTTATGGCGTGGCGGCAAACACATTCAACACGGTGACGTTTGATCCAGTCACGACGACAGCGGTGCGCTTATATGTTCAACTACAGAAGGGATATTCCGGCGGCATTCTGGCATGGCAGGTTCCGGCGAATCCGGTAACGTCGCTGGCGCTGCGTTATTCGTTGCACGGCAATCTGGCCGACACGGCCTCCGGCCAAACGGGCAACCTCTACGGCGGAACGTTTGTGCCCGACCGCTTTGGTAAGGCTGGTAATGCATTGCAATTTAATGGGACCAGCACAAATTACGCGACCATACCGCGTCCTAACTGGATGGATTGGAGTATTGCCTTTTGGGTCAAGACAACGGCAACCGGCGGGAGTTCTTCACCGTCAGGATACAGCAGTGCGGGCAAATTTGGCGGGTCATTGTATCTCGACGGCAATACAACCCTAAAGCCGTTGTCAGGTTTTCCTGTCGGCGTGCCAACGGGAAGCAATGCCTACAGTATTGCGGTATGGGAAAAGGCTGACGCCGGTTGCCCAAATAACGGCGGCTTTGTCGGCTGGGGCAATGAGGGCACCAGTGAAGCCAATAACCTCCGGCTAAACGGCGCCAACAGCGTAAATAATTATTGGTGGGCCAATGATTTTGTCGTAAGCGGGCTTACGGTTAATCCGATGGATGGCAACTGGCACTCTATCGTGGCCACCTGGAATGGCACGACCAGGACCATTTATGTGGATGGTGCTGTTGGCGGGTCGCAGACTCCGGGAGCGCCGAATGTGATGGGTTTAAATTTTGTCGTCGGCGCCACCATCGGCGACGCGAACTTCAAAGGATGGATGGAAAACCTGCTGATCACGACCAATGCCCTGACGCCATCGCAAGTTTCGACTTACCAAAACAACGGGCCGATGCCCGCAGGCTCAGTGGCTTACTGGCAATTTAATAATGCAACTAACCTGGGCGCTGACAGCAGCGGCCAGGGAAACACCTTGGCTATTGGCAACCTGAGCGGTCAATGGTACCAGGGTGAGGGTTTAGTGGATGGCGATGTTTCCGGAACGGCGGATGATTTTGGCGTTTCACTGTTAGGCAATCAGGCTGCTTTTGGCGTGGGAAATCCTGATACGACCATTACATCAACATCGGCGATTAATGACGGGCAATGGCATCACATCACAGCGACGCGCAGCGCATATACCGGCCAAATGCAACTCTATGTGGATGGCACGCTACAGGCAACTGCCGTCGGCCCGTATGGACCAAAAATCGCATCCCCGTCGCTTTGCCTCGGCGCTATCAATTCGGGCGGAGGGTACTTCAACGGCGCGATTAGTGATGTGCAAATTTTTAACCGCGTTTTAAGTGCACCGGAGATTTCCGTCGTGATGAACCAGGCGCTCGTGCTGAATGCTTTGGGCGTCACTAATCTTATAGCCGGGCAAACCTTGACGTTTTCGAATTCCGCGGCGGATCCTTATGCACCGCCCAGGACGATCGGCTGGAGCGTGGGAGGCGTTCCCGCGGGCATCACCATCAATCCAGTTACCGGGGTGCTGACGTGGCGGCCTACTATCGCGCAATCGCCAGCCACCTATTCATTTTTTATAACGGCGACTGACAATGGCTCTCCCGCGCTTAGCGCCGTCCAATATCCCTTGGTGACCGTGCTCACTCCTTCAGAGCCTCAAATTCTATTCCCGGACTTTGCGGGTGGATTTTTTACGTTCAGTATTAATGGAAATCCCGGGCCTGATTATTATATTGATTCGACAACGAACCTTGGCCCAACGGCAGTGTGGCTGCCATTATTCACGAATAGTGCCCCTGCTTCGCTTCCGTTTGTTTGGACTGATTTAATTAACCCCAACATCCCCCGGCAATTTTATCGTGTCCGTCTTGGCCCTTAAACACGGCGGCCATCACTTCTTACGGATTGACCAGAACCTTGAAGAACTGCACCGCATTGGTCGCGGGAACGGTATAAGGTGAAACCGCCAGTGTATTTGTCGTCCATGGTCCGGTGACAGTCGGGGCTTGCAGTAAAACTCCCGCAGGCCAGGTCAATAGGATGTTTGCCCCGGCATGTTGGGCATTCAAATTTACCACGCCCGCGTAAATGCCCGAATAAAGATCCTGCACCTGTGCCGCCGTCAAAGCCTGCGAATAAACGGCGGCGTGGGCAATCCTGGCATTGATTAACCGCGCTGTTCCATAATCGGGTGAGCCGCCAATCCAGGCATCAAGATTATTACCCGAAGGAATTGCGGTTATAGTGTTATTGGCCACGAGCACACCATCCAGGTAAAGGGAACCGTTATTTGGCTGGCTCACTACTCCCGTGTAAGTATAAGCAAGCATGTGCCAACTGCCGTTATTCATTCCCACGGCGCTGGTCGCGTCCACGGGCACGTTACCATCATTGGCTCCCGGCTCGCCACTGGGATTGATGCTCATGCGCCACGAATAATCTCCCCGGCCAAATACTCCCGCAAAATTAGGAATCGATACAGCATTCACCCATGCCACAATGGTGATTGCGCCAGTGATATTGAACGGTCCTTGAGGAATATCCACGTAACCGGAGGATCCATCCAATAACACGGAACGGCTCATCGCGCCGAAAATGGAATTGGTCGACCCGGCCTGGGCCAAGGTATAGCCACCCACATACGTACCATCATTACCGCCAACGATGTCATGCGCTGTAGTTCCACTGGTCTCATTCAACGGCCAATAAGCCATGGGGTTTAACGAAAGCAGTGACTGTTGGTAGGTATTGGGAAGAATTATCATCAGATTTAGCGCCGAACTCACTGCTGACCCGTACTGGTTGCTAACGGTGCAAGTATAGCTGCCGGCCTGCGCAGTTTGCAGGTTGGTAACGATTAGAGTTGGCGACGCTGAAGTGCTAATAGGATTGGCCCCGCTGTTGAAATACCATCGGTAGACAAAAGGCGGGGTACCAATATTAGCCACATTGGCGGTCAACGTCGCTCCTGCCAGCAACGTTTCTGAAGCTTGCGGTTCTTGCGTAATGGTTGGCCCGCTCGCCGTCACAGTGATGGCAGCGCTGGTTCCCGTTACACCGTTCAGTGTTGCGCTCACCGTGGCGCTGCCCGTGTTAACCACTGTCACAGAGCCAAAATTATTCACGGTGAGAATATTTGGATTGCTGCTGGTCCAATTGGTGACGAAGCCGGTGACCGTTACACCTGAAACATTCTGAAATGCTCCCGTCACTGCCACTGGTTCGCTGAGGCCGGCGGGCATCGAATAATTCGTCACTGTCACCGTCAATGACACTGGCGTTAAATTCGTTTCCACGTAAGCGGGCCCAGCCGCCGCGCTGACCGCGAGATACAAAGGTGAAACCACGCCGTTCCATATCCGAAGCTCATAAAGCGTCCCAGAAAACTGGTCATCACCGTACACATCATTTCCCAGCATATTCTCGGTCGTTCCGCCAGCGCCCCCGATCAAGCCCGGAGTATAACTTGCGCCCGGGAACACTTGTGAAGCCACCAGGTTTCCGTTCAGATAGAGATTACCCGTCAAATTTCCGTAGTTAAATGTCGTGCAAACATATTGCTCGGAATTATTCGGGAACAAAACGGATGATTGCAGGTCCACCTCACCGCCGTTTGGTGTAAACGCCACCTCCATATTGTTATTATTATTCACCGGATACGGTATCAGCGCAAAATTTTGACTGCCGCTGCTGCCAAAATCCCAAATCTCCGCCCAGTTAT
>DATJXK010000178.1:0-3045 GCA_035500235.1 Pseudomonadales bacterium
CGCCATGCAGCGGCTCATCACGCGGCGGCGTTACCAGCCGGATGACGAAGTACGTTTGCGGAGAGAGATTCGGGAGCGATATCCGGAAGCAGACATTTAGGCCTGAAACTAAAGACGGGCGGGCGTGAAAACAATTTCACCAGGCGCAACTTAATCCCCGACTTTATAAACGAAAATGCTGTAGCCAATCTTTGCCACCGGCTGGGCATCTTTGAATTGCGCAAACAGATTTTTGTCCGCAAAAAAAAGCCCCTGCAGGTCGGTGGCGCTGATCGCAAACCAGCCGTTAGTTGGCGGTTCCTGTCCCGGTTCGGGGTTCGCCAGGATGCAACTGGGCAGCCAATTGTAGCTGATGCCATACCGGGCCGGCGAATCGGTGCCAAAGTAGCTCAGATTGATTCGGTTGATATCGTGCTCCTGCATGTAGCTCTTCAATCCTTTAAGGTCCTGCCCCCAATCCAAATTGCAATCGACCAGATATTTGTATCCATTGTCCGGGCCGCCTATCAACTCGTTGAAATAGGCAAGATAGTGCGGATGGATGTAGCATGAGGCGCCGATGTACCAGCCGGCCATCACGACCGAAAGTCCTGCCAGCCATTTATTCGTTAAAAATGTTGGCACGCACCCGCTGGCGAAGACAAAAAGAAATGGATAAATCGGCATGATATAGCGCATGCCGATGGAGGCATGGCTCAAGCTGAAGAAGCAAAAAATCACAGCCGCCGGCACAAGGAGAAACATCTCATTCATCCAGGTACCTGTTCGTGCCCGCCTGAGAAACGGAAAAAACGCCAGGGCGAGAAAAAACATGGTCGCGAGGGGCGTTTTGATCAGGAACACTACGATATAATAATACCACCAGCCGTGATTTGAATATTGGCCCACCAGAAACTCCTCATGAAGTTTCTCGCTCGCGCGCTGGATAGAGATACCTGCGAAGTAGGGGCCGGGATGCATCCCGTATCCCAAAAACAAAACCTCAACCCCAATGGCGATAAACATCAGGCAATAAGACCACTTCAGCGTTTTTTGTTTTATCCACCATATCACGGCCAATAAAAAACAAATCGGCAATAACAGCACACTGGTGTGCTTCGAAAGCAAAGCCAGCCCAAGGCAAATGCCCCCTAAAATCACGTCTCCCATCCGGTTTCGATTTAAAAGCCTCCAGAAAAAAAACACGGTGATAAACGAAAATGTGGCCAGTGTAATATCGGGCGTAATGAGCCGGGCATCGGCCAAAATCGTAGGACTGAATGAAAATAAAATGATGGCCAGCATGGCACTCCACTTGCCATAAAGCGAATAGCTCCATACGTACACAACGCACCCTAATAAAACCGCCGTCAAGACCATCATGAGGCGCGATAAAATCAATAAATGGTCGCCCTGGTTCGCCGGGCTCGCGAGGAGCGCCTGGCCCCGAAGATTGCTGCCCAAGGCAAACGCTTCGGCATTTGTTACCGATGGGAAATTGGTCACGACGCTTTGGTCTGTTTGATAAAAGAGGAGAGGCAGGTCATGGATGTAGTATGAAAGCGGAGGATGAATGACGGCGCCCGGCGCATCCCACCGGTGATACTGCATCAGATATTTGCCGAGGCCGAAATAGGCGGTTTCATCCCAGGTAGCGGATTCCTGCATCAGGCTGGTTACTGCCTTAATAACAAAAGCTACGAGGCAGACAATCAGAACAATCGCCGGCAGCCATTCCCTTTTCTGCCGGCTTCGGTCAGTTTCATTGGCAGGCGAGCGGGCTATTATTTCATCATTCTTCATCATTAAAATGCCCTAAACCCTGATGCGCTTTGAATCGGTATTCGAAGGAGCGAGCATTACATAACCAAGCCCAAATGGAAATTCTCAATTTCAAACGGGCTCAGGCACGGCCTGTGAAACATTGACGGGGCACCGGTTTCATGTTAATTGACCATCCATGAAGAGAGTGACTTTCATGGCAGGGATTTTAGCGGGTATCCTATTTATATCTGCGGCTATAGCCGCGCACGCCGATGGGACAAATTCTGCGAGCGCGACGCCTCCCAAACCAGACCTGCTGACCACGTGCCCTGTTTCGGGCGATAAACTTGGCGAGATGGGCAAGCCGTATGTTTTTATTTACCAGGGGCAGGAAGTGAAGCTTTGCTGTCCCAGTTGCAAAGGAGATTTCGACAAAGATCCGGCCAAATACATGAAGATGATTCGGGCCGCGGACCCGAAGCCGGCCAAATAGGAGACGCCCGCGGAAGAACTGCTGTATTTTTAAATCCCGGGAATATTTCTCTTGTCACTTAAATTTAACAAAACAAATACTTTCGCTTGTGCTATAAAGTTGCGCTTGTAGGAAGGAACTCTTTTAGTAGAATTAAAAAATGTCGCAGGCTGGATAATGAAAACTTTTGCGGAACAAAATTTTCCCGGACGACTGATCGCCGTCGAAGGACTCGATGGCTCAGGGAAGTCCACACAAATTTATCTCGTGAAACGCTGGCTGGAGGCGGAAGGAATCAAGGTCTACTTCAGCGAATGGAATTCATCGGAGATCGTCAAATCCGCCACGAGCAAAGGCAAAAAGAGGGAACTGCTGACGCCGACGACCTTTAGCCTGATTCACGCCACGGATTTTGCTGACCGTTACGAACGGCACTTGCTGCCGCTGTTGCGCGCGGGCTATATCGTCCTGTGCGATCGCTATGCCTTTACGGCGTTTGCGCGCGACGTTGTTCGCGGCTGCCCGCCGGAATGGGTGCGCGGGAATTACAGTTTTGCGGCGCTCCCGGATCTTACGCTCTTTTTCAAAACGGATTTGGAAGTATCGTTGAACCGCATTCTCGAAGGACGGCCGAAGCTGAAATTTTTTGAAGCAGGCATGGACTTGCGGCTTTCGACGGATCCCTACGAAAGTTTTCGCATTTTCCAGGGACGCATTTTGGAGCAATACATCGGCATGAGCGAAGAATTCAAATTTGTCGTGATGGACGCGAACGAAAACGTGGAAAAACAACAATCAATCGTGCGCAAACTGGTGAGTGATAAAATTGA
>DATJXK010000179.1:0-24244 GCA_035500235.1 Pseudomonadales bacterium
TCGATCTCTTCGACGATGGCGGCCACGGCCACCGCGCCGACGATTTTTTCGCGCCGTGACGCGGCTTTGGCTTTGGCGGCCTCTTCGGAAATAATTTGCTCCCTGAGCCCGGCGAGAACGGGAAGCTGGCGGAATTTATCGCGCAGGGCGGTTTGCCGCGCGCAATGCTCTTCGAGCCAGCGGGACAATTCAGGGTCGGTCTTCGCCAGCGCCAGCGCCGCGGCCGTTTCAGGATCTTCCGCGTCCGATGTTCCCGGACGGTAAAGCAACAGAACCTGTTTGGCTTCGTCGTTATTCACGATTGGGAGGGGTTTGAATGTTGGTCAGCAAATGATGCAGTTTTTCCAGCCCGCGCGTCAGCCGGGATTTGACGGTGCCGAGCGGGATGCCGAGGATCTCGGCGATTTCGTTGTAGGAATAATCCTCCAGGTAAAAAAGCATCACGGCGGCGCGATAAATCTCGTCGAGCTGCCCCAGTGCCTGGAGCAATTGCTCCGAATCGAGCTGGTTGATGGTGGCTGGCGAGACGACGGGCAATTCCGCCGCAGCGTACTCCAGTTCCACGTGCGGGAACCGTGTTTGTCTCCGCCGCGAACCCAGAAATTCCCGGTGCAAGGTGGTAAACAGCCATGTCTTCACTTTAGTCACGTCGCGCAATTGATGGCCTTTGGCAGCCCAGATGCAAAAAGTCTGTTGAGTAAGGTCGCAGGCTTCCGCTTCATCGCGTGTGAGGCTAAACGCGAACTGATAAAGCGGACCGTAATGACAGGTCACCAAATTCTCAAAATCTACATCTTTTGCCATAGTGCGGCAACATAACTAAGAGTAATAGCCGGGCAGATTGTTCCATGCACTTTTCTACGCCTGAACAATTTAGGTTACACCATCCATCGCTAACAAACAGCCATGAGCTTTTCGAGAAAATAATAATGCAGCGCCCGATGACGTTGTTCGCTTCGCCTGGGATTGTATGTTCGCCCCTGATGCTCAAGGATATTTGCGTCGTTTTTCGGCAAATAAAATCACTCCGAAAAGACCATCGAAATGAGGGAATAATGGCACAATTCATGCGTTTCCCATCGAAACTGATTGTTCGTAATCAGTCAGAAAACCAGAAAACACATGATAAATCTTATCCATGGCCGGAGCCGTCGCTTGTGGCGGCCCGTGGTGTTTTCTTTTTTTTCATCGTTCATACTCGTCTTCACCGCGCGCTCTTCGCACGGTGAAGATGCCAATTTGGAACAAGAGGTTCACGCGCTCCAGCAGCAGAACGCGCTCTTGCAGCAGCAACTCGAAAAACAAAATCAGTCGATCGAAACACTCTCGAAAAAAGTACAAGAGTTGGAGACGGCCAGTTCAGAGCATGAAAACACCGGGACCCAAAATGCTCCGCCCGAAGCACCCTCGGGATATAATTTCGGCAAGGTCAATTTGAGTGGCGAAGGCGGTGTAGGTTTATTCAAAACCGGTCCCCAGGGCTTTTCGCCCGATGCCAATTTCCGCATTGATGAAGCGCGGCTGTTTTTGGAAGCGCCCATCTGGAAGGAAGTTTATTTCCAGGGCGAGGTTGACCTGGCTACGCGCGAGAACGACAACCTGAACGTACAGTTGGGCGAATTATATTTGGATGCGCAGGACATCTCCGATCTCTGGGGCCGTGACGGCCAGTTAAATCTCCGCGCCGGGCGGATGTATTATCCGTTTGGTGAGGAATATCTCAGGCGTTACACCATTGATGACCCGCTCATCTCTCATTCCATCCCGGATATCTGGGGCTACGGCACCGGCCTGGAAGCCTACGGCGATCTTGGCAAATTCAATTATACCGTGGCCGTGCAGGAAGCCAGCGGCGTGAACGGTGTGACCGATTTTAACAGCAACGAACAGGTGACCGGGAGGATCGGATATAAACCGAACAAGCATTGGGACTTCAGCGTCAGCGCCACGCGCACCGGTAATTTGAGCGCGCAAAACGACGTGGTCTCATCCTTATGGTTTGGCAATACCCTGTTCGAATCCCTCGGCGGCCCCGGCACCACTACTTTCAATGTCGGGATGGTGGAAGGCGATGTCACCACGCGCTGGTCGCAATGGTCCGGCGGATACATCCATGCGTTTGGCGGGGCCGGGCGTTATGATGATAATGATCCCGCGGCGAATAATGCCCGGGATTTTTTCTACTATGCGGTGGAAGGAGTCCAAAATCTGCCGAAGAAATTTTATGTGGCCACTCAGTTTAGCCAGGCGTTTTCGGATAAAGGCATGCCAATCGTCGGTTTCGGCAGTTATGATAATTTTGGTTTTCCTACCCTGACCACGGACTTGTGGCGATGGAGTTTGGGGTTGGGTTATCGTTTCAGCGACCAGCTTTTGATCAAAACCGAATATGCGTTTGAAGGCGGCCAGGACATCGGCGGCCAGGCGCGCAACCAGGAAAACTTTTTTGGCACCGAAGCAGCCTTTAAATTCTAAAGCACATGGAACTTTTTCCATCCCCCAAGCCTCTTATCGTCCAATGTTCATGCATGAAAGGGTTCATCGCTTTGGTAATGGCGTTTTTCATCTGCGGTGCTTCCGCATTTGCGGGAACCATCGTGGGTAATATTCACGCGGAAGGCAAAGCCGGTGTGGATGATAATGCCGGCCAGTCGGATGGCGCCTACGCCAGCCGTAAATATAAATTTGTTCCGAAAATGGATTATGCCGCCATGCACGACTTTGTTGTCTACATCGAAGGGCCTGTAGGGACCAACCAGGCGCCGGCCACGAATATCGTGACCGTCAGCACGAAACAAATCGCCCAGCACGGCGCGCAATTTACCCCACATGTTCTGCCGGTGATGGTGGGAACAACGGTGGAATGGCCCAATAACGATGACATTTACCACAATGTTTTTTCCATGTCGGATGCCAAGCAATTCGACCTCGGCCTTTACAAGGGCGATCCTCCGGATAAGCGGGTCACCTTTAGCAAACCCGGGCGGGTGGATGTGTATTGCTCCATTCACCAAAACATGCACTGTGTCGTGCTCGTTTTAGAGAACCCGTACTTCGCGGTGACAGATGAAAATGGAGACTACAAAATTCCGGATGTTCCCCCGGGAACCTATAAATTGAAAGCCTGGCAGGAACGGCTTCCTGCGGACGAACAGGAAATTGTTGTTCCAGCCAGCGGGGAAGTGAAAGCCGACTTTACACTGACCATAAAAAATCTTCCGCAATACTGATCCCGGCCATGCTCAAACCCAATTTCCGTACTAAAGTGCTCGCGCCGGTGATCATCGTGATGATCCTGCTGGTGGCGGCCACGGTCTTTGTCGTTAACCGCCGCATCATGCGCCAGTTTGAAACTGAAGCCCGCCATACCCTTGCCACGGCGGACACTGTTTTCCAAAATTTGCAAAGCATTCACAGCGACGACCTGGAAACCCGGTTTCATGGCCTCGTCAACGAGCCTCTTTACCTGGCCGCCTTTCAAACTGCCGACCCGGCTACCTTGCACAGCCAGTTGCGCACCTTGCTTGCGGCAGAAAAAGACGTCGCCCTTGTATTTTACGTCCCCACTAATAGCTGGAACATCCTTGCCAGTGAACAGCGTGATAAAAACATATCTGAAGATATGTTCGCCATTTCTGCCCGTGCCGCTGTGCAGCAGGCGCTTCAAGGCCAGGAAAAAGTGGATACCATCCGCGCCGGCGACCGCCTCTATGAAGTGATTTCTATTCCCGTCTATGACACGTACAAAACATTGATCGGTGCTTTGACACTCGGCTCGGAAATTGGCGACGCTGACGCGCGTAAATTCAGTCAAATCACGCGTTCACAAATTCTTTTTTTTGCTGACGGACATATCGTTGCCTCGACGCTGACTAATTCAGCCGCCGGGACTGAGCTGGCGGGCCTCATCACCGACCCGCTTTTATACAATGGGGTAAGGCAAATTCCCCTGGGCGATGAGCATTATTTCTACATCGCGGGACGTTTCAATTCCCTGGGCGATGACAAGTCGCTGGGGTACGTTCTCTTGAGCTCTTATGAAGACTCGCTGCGCGCACTCAAGGAGACGCAACAGGCATTATTGGGTGTCAGCCTTTGCGCCATATTGATTGGAGGGACGATTATTTGGCTTCTCATAAACAAAGTTACCCGGCCACTGCATGAACTGCGCAACAGCGCCGAAGCCGTGGGGCGCGGAGATTTTTCCCGGCGCGTCCCTGTCCGATCCCAGGATGAATTCGGTGAACTCGCGGGGGTGTTTAACCAAATGACCGAAAACGTCCAGCAATCCCGCGCCCAGTTGGAAAAGACTGTGGAAACTCTCAAAGCAACTCAGGGCCAGCTTATCCAGAGTGAGAAACTCTCAGCCGTAGGTGAATTCGTTGCCGGTGTGGCCCATGAGTTGAATAATCCATTGGCTGCAGTGATGGGCTTTGCTGAATTACTCCGCGAAGCAGACATGGAATCGCCGTATCGCCGGCAATTAGACCTAATTTACAAGGCGGCCCAACGGTGCCAAAAGATCGTCCAATCGCTTTTAAGTTTCGCCCGGCGTCACCAGCCGGAGCGAAAACCCGTGTCTGTAAACGAACTTGTCGAAGCCGTTTTGGATATCGTCGCTTATCCATTGAGAACAGGAAATATCGAGGTCGCGACGAAATTGGATCGCCAATTGCCCCTGGTTATGGCCGATGGACATCAGATCCAACAGGTCCTCCTGAATATTATCAATAATGCGCGCCAGGCTATCGAAGCGCATCAGGCCGGCGGCAAAATTTCCATCAAGTCAGGCGTTTCGGGTAAAAACGTGCGAATCACGATCCAAGACAGCGGCCCGGGCATTCCGCAGGAAAATCTGCGCCGCATCTTTGATCCTTTCTTTACCACCAAAGAAGTCGGCAAAGGCACCGGCCTGGGCTTGAGTCTTTGCTATGGCATCGTGCGCGAACACGGCGGCAATATTATCGTCGAAAGCCAATTAGGCCAGGGCGCGACGTTTCTTATCGATTTGCCCATGGTCGAGGATTCCCCCGCAGTGGCGCAAACGCTTGCTCCCGCGGAAAAGGAAAAATTAAATCCCATCGAAGGACACGGTAAAAGAGTCCTCGTGATCGATGATGAAGCCGCCATTTTGCAACTGGTATCGGAAAGCCTGCGCCGCAGCGGCTTCCAGGTAGACACGGTCGCCGACGGCGCGACCGCCCTCCAACGGCTCAAGCAGGACCGTTACGATGTCACCCTTTGCGATTGGAAAATGCCGGGCCTGAACGGACGGGATGTCTATGAACAACTTTCCTCCTTCAATCCCGCTCTGTGCAAACGCATGATCTTCGTCACCGGCGATGTCATCAACGAACGCATGCAGCAATTTCTCAAGGCCGAAGACCGGCCCTGCCTCAGCAAACCTTTTGTCATCAGCGAACTCCGCGCCGCCATCCGGGACGTTCTCAAGGAGCCATAATTGGCTTTGGCCTTTCTCCGGTCCAAGGGAACAGCAATGCTTCTATAACGATAATGTAGCCACTTAAGTCTTTGGCTGCCAATGTTGTAGCCACTTTTAAAAATTTGTAGCCAGTTATGTAGCCACTTTAATCCTTGAGTATCAACGATGTAGCCAGTGTAGCCACTTATATACGAATATATCATCTACCTCCTCCACTGGCATTTGAGGCTTTTAAAAAAAACATTCATCCCACATTTTAAAACAAGCCATACTCATGGATAAAAACGCCAAAATCTTTGTCGCCGGTCATCGCGGGCTCGTCGGGAGCGCTATTTGGAGAAAATTAAAAGAACAGGGATTCACGCAATTGATTGGCCAGACCCACGCCGAGCTGGACCTGCTGGATGCACAAGCGGTTGCTCGATTTTTTGCCCAGGAAAAACCGGTATATGTTTTCGATGCTGCGGCCAAAGTCGGCGGGATTCAGGCCAATAATTCCTACCCGGCACAGTTCCTCTACGAAAATCTGCAGATCCAAAACAATCTGATTCATCATTCGTATCTCACCGGTGTGAAGAAGTTTCTATTCCTGGGAAGCTCCAGCATCTATCCCAAGCTCGCGCCCCAACCAATAAAGGAGGAGTATCTCTTGACCGGGCCATTGGAACCAACCAACGAATGGTACGCGACCGCGAAAATCGCCGGCATCAAAATGTGCCAGGCCTATCGCCGCCAATACGGCTGCGATTTCATCAGCGCATTGCCCACCAACCTGTATGGCCCCGGTGACCATTACGATCCGCAAAATTCGCACGTTCTTCCCGGTTTAATCCGCAAGTTTCATGAAGCCAAAATTTCCGGGCAAAGCGAAGTTGTTTGCTGGGGAACCGGCTCGCCCTTTCGGGAATTCCTTTACTCCGAAGATTTGGCCGAAGCCTGCATTTTCCTGATGGGGCATTATAGCGATGAACAATTTATCAACGTCGGTTCCGGTTCAGAAATTTCTATCAAGGCGCTTTCAGAAACCGTGGGCAAAGTCATAGGCTTCAAAGGTAAAATTATCTGGGATGTGTCCAAACCGGACGGCACACCGAGGAAGTTAATGGACAGCTCGCGTCTGTTTGCCTTGGGATGGCGTCCGAAGATGAACCTGGAAGATGGCATCCGCAGCACGTACGACGATTTTTTGTCGCAAAATAAATAAGAAATTAACCAGGCCACTGCCAGCAGGAGAATTGCAGATCCCTGGCTTCCATCGTGATAGCGGCGGCGAATCCCGGGGCAGGGGGCAGCCCCATCATTGTCCAGCGTTGGGCCGCCTCCACATTTCCCGAAATCGCCAATACGCTGGCTGGTTCTTCCGGTAAAAATGAAACCTCAACCTGGTTTAGCATCTCTGAAATCCCATCGCCCGTCGCCTTAAGCCACGCCTCCTTGCGCGTCCACAGGTAAAAAAAAGCCGGGATACGCTGTTCATTGGCCAGCGCCATTAATTTAGCAGTCTCGCGCGGCGAGAAAAACCGCGCAGCAATATCTTCCGCATCGTTTATCGGATGAATCCATTCCACATCAACACCGACGGCACAGGCTCTTGTCACCGCAATCAAAATGAGATCTTTAGAATGCGCGACATTGAAATGCAACATGCTTTGGCCGGAAATATCCCTTAAGGCCGGTTTGCCTCGTTTACTATAAGTGAAATGCAATTGCGCCGGATCCGTTTGTGCATAAGAACCCAGGATTGTTCGCAACAAGCCACGCCCGGCGATAAATCGATTCCGATCGGTTTCAAATTTGAATTGTCGCGCCCGGGCCCGTTCATCCTGGGAGAGCATCTGCTCCAGAGATAAAAAGCGCTCTCCAGATTTATTCAGGCTTGCTTCCCAAATATGAACATCCCTTCCCGCTAATGGCGGTTGACCTGGAGGAAGCTTCCAAATCAGCTTAGAATCAGGCATGGTGTCAAATACCCAAAAAAATTCAGAAATTTTGAATGGGAGTCGGAGACGGGTTCTTATTTGATGGTGTTGGGGTACTTTCGGAGGCTGAGAGATCCACAAGATATTCTTTAAACCGTTCAGCAAGGGTAATAACGTGCGGATCCTTCAGAAAAGAAAGATGGTCGCCGGGAACTTCTACCATTTGCAACCCTTTCTTAAATAAGCCATCCCATCCTAGATTGGTTTGTCCAGGATGACGGAATATTGCGTCCGTATTGTGCCGTGCCCGGAACAGTACCGCGTGACTTTGGATAGGGAGAAATTGGTAGCTTTTCCTGGCTTGATAGAAAATTTTTTCCATAATTTCCCACGATACATCGCCGACGGGGTGGTCGATTTTGTTCAAACCCTTAGCCTGCAATTTATCTGATTGGGGAATAGAAAATAATTGCTCAATCGCCGACATCATCCTGGCGTTCGCTTTTGACGATAAGCGTACCATGCGAAATTTCAACGATGCTTTTACACGGCCATATGTCAGGCCCTGCAGTCGCTGCCACCAGGGGGGAGCAGGAGGAATTATAGCCAAGGAATCCAGCAAAAAAATCATCACTACTTTCCTGCCCATCTGCTGCAGTTGATGCGCTACTTCAAATGCCAGCAATCCTCCGAAGGAGAATCCGGCCAAAAAGCAATCGCCGGAAGGATAGTGATGCTGAATAAGATCTGTGTGCATGGCAGCCCAATCTTTCATACTCGGCAGTTGCTTTATTTGATCCCGGGATGCAGCTTCAAACGTTTTTGGGCTCAATGGCACGACCGTTCCATAAATGGCCGGCCCCGCATCCCCAAGATGCTGTGCGAGCCGGCAGAGCCCGATGCTTGCATCAATAAAAAAAAGCGCTCCTTCAGAACGTCCAGGTTGCAATGGGACCACTTTAGGTTCACGTTTGCCATGATTTTCCAGAGCAAGGACCGCCGCCAATCCGCGGATCGTGGGATTTTGGAAAAAAATCGGTACAGGAAGATTAACCCGAAGTGCTCTGTTAATCTTTCCAATAATCTGGACGGCTAGCAGCGAATGGCCGCCCAAGGCAAAGAAATTTTCCTCAACACTTATAGGAGTGATTCCCAGTATTTCAGTCCAAATACCGGCCACCGTGCGTTCCATTTCATTTTTTGGTTCTTCAACACTTAGATTGCCTCTGTTCACCCGGGGGTTAGCCATGCCAGTGGAGAATGTCTTTGAAGCAGGTAAGATCTTCCAGGATTGTTCAATGATGAAGTCGAGGTTTTCGGGGCAGACTGCAATTTGAGGATCATTCGCAGATAGTGCGCGTTTCAAAGCCTCAACGCCATCGCGAGTCCGGATTCCCTTTTGTAACGCTTCATCTCTCCATTCCTCGACACCAATTTGTGCCTTCATATCTGCGAGGATTCCCACTTCCTGCCAGATTGGCCAATTAATGTTTAGAACACGGCAATTCTTTTGCGATTGAAAGTAGTATCCAAAGGCGTCCATGAACGAGTGAGCGGCGCAGTAGTCGGCATGGGCAAAAGGCATGGTGACGGAGGACAAGGAAGAGACGAGCCCCAGAAAATCCAAATTCACGTCTTTCAACGCTGCAACCAGGGCGAGGCTGCCGCTTATTTTTGGTGAAAAAACCTTTTCTGAAGCTTCTTTCGTTTTAAACTGCATCAAGCCTACCCCAATAATTCCCGCACCATGGAAAACACCGTGAATGGCTTTGTGTTTCTGTTGTGTTTCTGCAATCACCCGGTTCATCCCTGCCTGATCTGCCACATCGCACGCAAAAACATCCACTTCGCCGCCGAGCGCCTCGATTTCCAGCAATACTGAAGTAATGCGTTTATCGGAATCGGATAAATCTCCCGCTGCGAGGCGTTTTCGCCAGGTTGATTTTTCCGGGAACGGCGATTTTTTAGTGAGAACGAGCCTTGCCTGGCAGGTTTGAGCCAAATATTTGGCGATGGTAAGGCCAATGCCGCCGGTCCCGCCGGTAATGAGATAAACCCCTCGCTGCCTCAATCCCTGGGCCTGTATCTCTTCGGAGGCAGTTTGCGCCGTGATGGCAGGCAATCTCCTGGGCTTAAACGCCCGTTGCCAGCGATATTTTCCGCGATAGGCGATGACTGCCCCTTTCACCGGCTCCCGGAATTCATCTAAAAGATGAGAAATGGTTTTATCAGGATTTTGAACAGATGAAGGCGCCTCCGGCAAATCAATCGAAAAGCTGGTGACGTTCGAATATTCCTTTGGCATGACACCACAGGGACCCAGCACAGTAGCCATAGCCGGATTTAATTTTTCCCCGCCGGTCACATCATGGATTTGGCTCGTCATCACCCCAATGCGAATGGGCGCGGAAATTTCCTGTTCGCCAATAGCTTTGGCGAGGTTCATGAGACTGTAGAAACCAAAATCCTGGCTCGATTCGTCGTAGCCGGCATCGGGCGATTTAATTCGCGTGGACAAAGACCCCAGGTGCACCACGTTAAGTGACTGCCTTAAATTGGTTTTAAGAGTCCCAAGCAACTGCACGTAATCATCGAGGCAATCTGCGCCAATTTCATAAGTTTTATTATGACGTGAAGCGAATCCTTTTCCAAAGAATGCGCAGGACACATTTGCGCCGCGCTGTTTTAGAGTGGAGGTCAGCCGATTCGTGAAATCAGACTGCTCCCCGATAATAAGCCAGGATGTTTCATGGTCAGTACTGCTCGCGAGAGGAGCCGGGAAAATGGTTCTCTCCCATACAGGAACATAAAACCAATCGGCCAGGTCCGTTTTTCTTTCGGTTTGGTTTTTGACAGTGGCATCTGATGGGCGTCCGCCCGGAGTTTCGATCCAATATCGCTGTCTTTCAAACGGATAGGTGGGCAAAGAGATCTTGCGCTGGTCAGGCCGCGAATCGAATTTCTCCCAGTCAATTCCAATTCCCGCAACCCAAAGTTTGCCGACACTGTTCAAAATAAAATGAGGATCTGATTCATTCTCATAATCATGGCGCAGTGATGACAGCACCTGCGGACCTTCCACGGCGTTGCGCGCGGGATGCTGCATGGCCAGCACACCGAGAGTACGGCCCGGCCCTATTTCCAATGGCAGGCATTCCGGGATCTTCCATAATTGTTCCAGCGCATTGCTGAACCGCGCCGTGTAGCGCGCCTGGTCCGCCCAGTAACTTGGATCACTAGCCTGTTTGTTAGTAATCCAAGTTCCGGTGATGTTGGAAGTAAATGGAATGCGCGGAGCATTTAGGCGGACTCTTTTTATTTCCTGCACGAATGGATCCACAATCGGGTCCAGCATCCGTGAGTGGAAAGCATGGGCGTTTCGCACCGGCCGAAAAACGACTTCCTGTTCCGTAAGCTGGCTCTGAAAATCGCTCACCTTGGAAACCGGCCCGCTCACCACGCATAAATTGGGGCTGTTAATCAACGAAATGGACAATTGCCCGTCGAGCATCGGGAGCAATTCTTTTTCCGGAAGCATTACCGCGAGCATGGAGCCCTGGGGAAGCTCATTCGCCAGCTTTGCCCGGGTGGCGACCAGCTTCAAAGCATCCTCCAATGAAAACACTTCCGCTAAACACGCAGCTACGTATTCGCCCAGGCTGTGGCCTATGATCCGTTCCGGCCGAATGCCCCAATGCATCCAAAGCCGGGCCAGGGCGTATTCCAGGAAGAACAGTGCTGGCTGGCAGTAAATCGTCTGGTCCAGTTTCTGCGCCGCCGGGTCTGGCATTGTGTCTGTGCCCCGCCCCAGCATCCGCTTCATATCGATCCCGCGAGCCTCCGTCGACTTCTTCGTTGAATGACCGGGCGGAAACATGATTTCACGAATATCAACGTTCAGCAGCGGCTGCAAAATGCGGGCGCAGCGGTCCATTTCCTGGCGGAACACGTCAAAGTTTTCGTAAAGCCCGTGCCCCATGCCGAGGTAATGATCCCCGACGCCGGGCAACAAAAAGACCACCGGACGGGAAGCTGACCCTTGTTTCAAAACCTGCTTTTGAGCCTCCTGTTTTTTAAACGCAGCAGCGGCTCCTTCTGCACTGTGACTGACCGCAAAGCGGCGGTACGAAAATTGTTGCCGCCCCGTTTGAAGCGTGTGGGCGACATCGGCCAGGGAACGGCCGGAGTCAGTCATCCCCAAAAAATTCTCCAGATTTCCGGACATGGCATCCAGTGCCGAAGGCGTTTTCGCAGAAAGAATGATGACTTGCGGTTTGCCCGTTTCTTTCCTGGGCGCGGCAGCGGGGGCTTCTTCCAGGATCGCGTGGGCATTGGTGCCGCCCATCCCGGTGGACATCACTCCCGCGCGACGCGGTTCATTGCCCCGATCCCATTCCATGGCCTGCGTGTTCACATAAAACGGAGTCGTGGGAAAATTGATTTCCGGGTTCGGTTTCGTGAAATGCAGCGTAGGAGGAATGCGGCGGTGTTTCAGCGCCATCGCCGTCTTGATGATTCCCGCCATGCCGGCGGCGGCATCCAGGTGCCCCACGTTGGTTTTAACCGAGCCGATAGCGCAAAAGCCATTCCGTTGGGTGAAATTGCGAAAAGCTTTCGTTAACGCGAAAACTTCAATGGGATCTCCCACCGGTGTTCCCGAACCATGGGCTTCCACATAAGCAATACTTTCAACATCCACATCTGCGTTGGCCAATGCCTCGACGATGACGTCCGCCTGGCCGTCGACGCTCGGCGCAGTGTACCCGACTTTGGCCGAGCCGTCATTGTTAACCGCGGAACCTCTGATCACGGCATAGATTTGATCGCCTTCAGCCAGTGCGTCTTCCAGCCGTTTCATCACGATCACACCTCCACCGCTCCCGAACACCGTTCCGTTGGCGCCCGCATCAAACGCGCGCACGTGACCATCCGGAGAAACAATGCCGCCACCGTCATAAAAATAACCGGCACGATGCGGCACGCGCACAGAAACCGTCCCGGCCATGGCCATATCAACTTCTCCGCTTAACAGGCTTTGCCGCGCCAGATGAATCGCCACCAGGGAAGTCGAACAAGCGGTTTGGACTGTCATGCTCGGCCCGCTGAGCCCAAGCTTGTATGAGAGTCGCGTCGCGAGGAAATCCTTGTCGTTGACGATGAGCGTGGGAATGTAGTCTTCGGCGAAACGGGCATCCAAACCGCGGTTCATGAAGTACGTGTTCATCGCCGAACCCGCAAACACCCCGGTCCTTCCTCGGTAACGTTTTGTGTCGCAGCCGGCGTCTTCCAGCGCGGTATAAGATAATTCGAGCAGGAGCCGGTGTTGCGGATCCATGGCGGCCGCTTCTGCCGGGGAAAATCCAAAAAACGCCGCGTCAAAAAGACCCGGGTCATCCAGCACCGGGGCGGCTTTCACATAATCCGGGCGCGCCAGCGTCGCGGCAGAAATGCCCGCCTCCATCAACTCCTGGTCCGAAAACCGGGTGATAGACTCTATGCCGCCGATAAGATTGGCCCAAAATTCTTCCAGATTTCGAGCCCCGGGGAACCGGCAGGCCATTCCGATTATGGCGACATGGTTATCCATGACCTATCTGAACTTTAGCAGAAAATTTAATCTCGGGCAAAGCTTTTCGGTCAGCTTTACCGTTAGCATTCAATGGCATTTGGCTGATTTTTTCAAAATGGCCGGGCACCATATATTCAGGGAGATAGCGTCGGAGATGTTGCTTGAGGGCATCCACCTTGATGTCCTCTTTGCAGACCAGGTAGGCCACTACCAAAATGACGCTTTCTGAAAATTTTTTCGTGATGACTACGCAGTCGCCAATGCCCGGGAATGTCCGGATCGTGTTTTCAATTTCTCCCAGTTCGATCCGCAATCCCCGAATTTTCACCTGGTGATCTTCCCGCCCCAGATATTCGATGTTGCCGTCAGGCAGCCAGCGCGCTACGTCGCCGGTTCGATAAACCCGTTCGCCCGGCACGGCCGGATGTTCCAAAAACCGCTCGTTGGTTAACGTCGCATTGTTCAAATATCCGCGCGCCAGCCCTATCCCTGCCAGGCAAAGTTCTCCTTCCTCTCCAATCGCCGCCTGCTTTCCGTCCTTCAGGATATAAGCCCGGATGTTTTGGATCGGGCGTCCAATCGGAACCCGGCTGATATCGCCATTGGAAGGGCAGTCAAAAAAGGTCACGTCCACGGTCGCCTCGGTAGGCCCGTAAAGATTTGTGAGTTTGCAGCCGGTAGCCTGCCCGATAATTTGGTTGAACAGCCGTACATGTGCCGGACTCAGGGCCTCTCCGCTGGCGAATACATAACGCAATGAGCCCAGCGCTGCTTTTACTTTGTCCGGTTTGCCGTCCAGGTAATCCAGGAAAACATTCAGCATGGATGGCACAAAATGGAGCACGGTCACTTTGTGCTTTTTGATTGTCTCGATGAGTGCCTGGGGAATCTTTTCACCACGCGGCATCAAGAGGCACAAGGCTGCTCCTTGAATTGCCCACCAAAAAAGTTCCCATACGGAAACGTCGAAACAGAATGAAGTTTTTTGCAGGAGTACGTCCCGGCTCTCAATCGGATAGGCGCTTTGCATCCAATGCAGGCGATTCACCACCGAGCGATGCTCAATCATCACGCCTTTCGGCTTTCCGGTGGAACCGGAAGTGTAAATGACATAAGCTAAATCACCCGGCTTATTCACGGCCGCAGGATTGGAAACCGGCCCGGTGTACGTCTGCGGCTGCTCAAGATGGATAGTCGTGAGGTCCGCCGGCGCTTTTGCCATCGTGGCGGCATGGACGAGCAAAATCTTTACCCCGGCATTATCCAAAACATAACGAAGCCGTTCCGGCGGATCATCGGGTGAAAGCGGCAGGTAAGCGCCCCCGGCTTTGAGGATGCCGAAGATCCCGAGAATCATGGCAAAGGAGCGTTCCATCATGATCCCAACGATTTGTCCCGGTTGTACCCCCTGGCTTCGCAACAGGTGGGCAACCTGGTTGGCCCGCTCGTTCAACTGTTCATAATTGAAAGTAGTTGTTCCCCAATACTTGTCATGGTCGCAGATTAGGGCGATTTGCGACGGATGCTTTTGTGCCTGCACCTCCATCAGCTCATGAAGTGTAACCTGGTCAGGAAATGCGCGATCAGTACGGTTAAACACCGCGATCTTTTCCGTATCAGTTTCAATCATTTGAATCATGGCGCGCTGGATTTAATGGCCGCTGACCGTTGCCGGGAACGTTTCGGGGCTTCGTGGATGAAACCTTTTCCGAGGATAAACTCATGTATCTGGGTAGTTCCCTCAATAATCTCCATGATTTTTGCCCCACGATAAAAGCGGGCCGTGGGCGACGATTCGTGGCAGCCGGAAGCACCTCGGATTTGGACGGCGTCCGAGGCAGCCTGTACCGCCGCCCGGGAGGTAAAATATTTCGCGATAAATATCCTGGTGAAAGCGTCCGGCAAATGCTCGCCCTCGGCGCGGCAGGCGCTCCAACACAGAAGTTTGGCCGCTTCCAAATTGGCGCCCATATTGGCAATCAGGGTTTGGATCATCCCAAAATCTCCCACGCTTTGGCCGCCGACTTTTCGCGATACGGCGTACGCAGTGCTTTCCTCAAAACAGGCCCGCAGAAGACCCAGCGACGAGCAGGCCGTGCTGATACGTCCATATTGCAAACCCACGGGGGCAACATGCGACAAAGCAAATCCGGGTTTGCCCACGATATTGGCCGCCGGGATTCGTACATCGTGAAACCGCAAGCGCGCCAGGCCGGCGGCGCGAAAGCCCATCAAATCTTTAATCGGTTCAATTTCAAATCCCTCGCTATGCCTGGGCAAAAGGCAGGCCAGGGGCTTTTGGTCCAGCTTGCCGAATACCAAAAAAACGCCCGCTTTCTGGCCGCTCGTAATCCATTTTTTTTCTCCGCTTAAAATCAAATCATCTCCATGATCGGCGCGACGGAATTCCGTGGTCATGGATTGTATGTCGCTCCCGGCGCCGGGTTCTGTCAGCGCAAACGCCCCCAGCTTTTTCCCCTTGGCCAGCAGCGGCAGCCATTTGCTTCGTTGTTCTTCAGTCCCCCATTTCAGCAGCGCCGCCGAAATCATGGACTGGACCGTGACCACACCGGTAAAGGCTGAATCGCTTCGTCCCAGGGCTTCATTGAGCAATCCAAAAGTCACTGTGTCCCAGCCCTGGCCGCCATACTCCGCTGGAATATTGGCGCCGAGATAACCGGCTCTGCCCAATTGGGCAACAGCGGAATCCGGTATTTCCTGCTCGCGGTCCCAGTCACCCGCAAACGGTTCGACATTCGCCGCGGCAAATTCCTGGAACTCCGCGTATCGCTTACTCTGTTCGCCGGTTAAAAACATTTTTATTTGGTGGCAGACTTGCGGGCGACAAAGGCCGCCGTGGCATTGATGGATTTAAAATTTTCGATGTCCAGGTCGTCCATGCCGATCTCAATGCCGAATTTGCGTTCAATGAACGTTGTCAATTGCACCGCAAACAGGGAGTTGATCAGCCCTGTGGCAAACAGGTTTTCGTCATCGCCTATCCCGTCAATGTTCACGGCATTATTGATGAAATTTCTGATCGTTTCCTTAACACTATTTGAAACATTTTCACTCATAAAAATTGTTCAAACTCTAACTTCCTTCATTGGCATAAACGTAAAATCCGCGGCCGCTTTTACGGCCATAGTGGCCATCCTCAACCATCTTTCGCAGCAGCGGGCAGCAATTGAATTTCGGATCCTTAAAAGCGTCGTAGAGCACATCCAGCGAACGCATGACGGTGTCCAAGCCAATCAGGTCGGCCGTTTCGAGCGGGCCCATTTTATGACCGAAACATTTTTTAAAAATCGCATCAATCTGGGCAGCAGTTGCCAGGCCATCCTGGAACACAAAAGCCGCTTCGTTCATGAATAAATGCGAAATCCGGTTGGAGACAAAACCAGGCAGGTCGCCTACCACAATGGCTTCTTTTTTTAACTGCCCCAGCAGTTGTTTGACGGCGTTCAATGTCTCCGCAGAAGTCCGGTCGCTGCGAATCACTTCGACCGTTGACATCATATGCACCGGGTTCATGAAGTGCATGCCCACCACTTTGTCCGGGCGTTTAGTCGCCTCGCCGACGCGGGAGATGGGGATGCACGAAGTATTGACGCCAAAATAAACATTGGCCGGGGCGATTCGTTCGAGCTCTTCGTAAACCGGTTTCTTGACCTTCCAATCTTCGGTGACATTTTCAATGATAAATTCGCAGGTCGAAACGTCGTCCAGTTTCGTGGTGAAAATGATGCGCGAGAGGATTTCATCGCGGGAAAGCTTGGGAACGCCTTTCGTGAACATCGGTGCAAGCCGCGCCGTTTGCAGGATGTTGTCCCGGGCCGCCGCCAGGGATTTTTCGGACACATCCACGGCTACCGTGTGGATATTATGCAGCACCAGGTCCACCACCAGCCCGGAGCCGATGTTGCCCACGCCAATCACGCCCACACTTTTGAAGCTCATGACCGGACCTTTCTCAAAATGGGTTTTATTATGGGAATGGTGATCCGGTTTATCATGCAGGTCTTCGGGATAGTTGTTGTCTCCTTCTGGCTCCGCGCTGGATGGCTGCGTTCACCGATCCCCCGGTGGGTTTTCCCGGTTCCAATTTCTCACACAAAAGCCGGACCGTCGGACATTCAAAAATGTTGACGATCGATAAATGCAGGTTCAACTCCCGCCGGATGGCGGCAACCACCTGGACGGCCTTCAATGAAGTTCCGCCGGCTTCAATAAAATTGTCATTCATGCCCACGCGCGCATTGCCAATGACCCTTCGCCAGATGTTCAGTATCTTTCCCGCGAGCGTGGCCGGCAATTCTTCGCCGGGTGACACTTCAACATTTCCGGCCGCTCGTGACTTGTGCGCATCAATCGCCGGACAAATCTTTTTGAGGTCGTTTAATTCAACCGCAATATGCCGAAACTTCCCTGACAGTCCCACGAGCGCCGCTGCCGGTCGTGCCTTTGATTTGGTTTCAGAAGAATCACTTCCACTGGCATGGGCACGGCCGGATTGGGCAGAATCCGGATTATAGCGAAGGGCCGCCAGTTTTTCGGCCGGAAACTGGAAGATGATGGTCTCCCGGCTCGACATCTCCATGAATTCAGCGCCGACAGCTTTGATAAATTCCCAGGCGGGCTGGTTTTTTTCCGTAGGCCGGAAGTGAAGCTTCGCCTCCTGTTTACTATTCTTTAGCGCGAGTTGGCCGAATTGGGACAAGACCTGGTATTCGACGCCGCGGCCCAGGACACGGCAGCTTAATAAAAAAGTGTCCACATCATAACGATCGCCGTTTTCAAAGTAGATCAGCAGGCCGACCATGCCGTAATCACCAAACCGGTCACTCACTTTGACCGCCAGGCAGTGGCCGTTTTGCTTTTCCAGCAGATGGAGGATATCGCTTTCCGAACGCCGGATAGTCGTGCAGTTGAATTGATTGGTCCGCTGGGTCAATTGAGAGATCCGGCTGATTTGGTCGGCCGCAGGCGTGAAAAGTTCTACCTGCAGTTGAAGCCCGTCAATAAAGTCCTTCAAGGTGGAGGCCTGTTCGCGATATTTTTCGCGTTCGACATTTTCCAAAACTTTTTGCGTCCGTGTGCGGTCTTCTTCGGTAACGCGTACGTGGTCAAAGGCCCAAACCTGGTCGAGAAACTGTGGCCATTCGCTGGTATCTGACGGCAATTCCAACGTTAGCACCTCCGGGCATTGGGCGCGCATCCCGGCGCATTCCACCGGGTTATCGTCTACAAAGATAAAGCTATCCAGGCCCACGTTAAGTTCGCGTGCCAGGGATTTCAGGTTCTCTGATTTCGGAGACCAATTTACCCTCCAGCCGGCAATGTTCCCGGCTTTCAAAATCATATTGGGATTTTGTGCAAACACCGCCTCTACATCCGGCGCGCTATTTTTGCTGCAAACACAGAGCAGCATTCCCGCATCCATTTGCCGGGCCATGAATTCCTGCAGCGTGCGGTGAGACGAACTTACGGTTACGCCCAACGGCCCTTCTTCGCCACAAACGCCGTCCCATAGCGTGTTATCACAATCAAGTACGATCACCTTATAAGGCGCCCGCCGCAAGCCGGTCAAAGTCCGAAACAGGCTGCTCCCAATCGCAGCAAAGCCTTCTGGGGTGTAAGGCAGATGGCCGAGCTGATTGGCATGCGCGTCGTGAAATTCTCCGGATTGATAACGCCCAAGGATTGTTTCCGAACCTATCACCTGTACATTCGGAAATTCCCGGACCTTCGCTGACAAGTAGTTTTCGCTCTCAGCGAGTATTTGATTGATGGCACTACTCGAATCTTTTTTTGCCGGCGGACACAGGCACAGGATCGTTGGCGCGCTGGTGGCGCGGGTAAATGAATCAACCGCCTGGACGAACTCGTCGATCTTATTTTGCAAGTCCGCGTAGGCGGCATCATTTGTATTTTGTCCTAAATTGTTCTTTGACTCGCTTTTGCGCCTGGCGTAAACGTTGAACAGACCCGAGCCGGTGAGAAATTTTTCTTCCTCAACGGCACATTGGAATCCTTGCTTCACCAGCAGCTCCTGGACTTCTTCCACCATGCGCCGCGTGCGGTCATGGACTTCAATGACCACCTGGTCAATTAACTGCCAGGTACCGTCATCAATCCCGTAAAGAATTTCTAGTTCGCATTTTTCTGCATCCACCTTCAGCAGGTCCACATGCCGCAAATTGTTTTCGCGCAGAATCCCGGGAACCGAAACCAGCGGGCACTCAAACGTCTGCTGGTCCAGGCGGTCCGTCATGAGTTCTTCGACATACTCATCCACCGGGTCCGCCGAATTTCCCAACTCGTCGCGCACCATGTTGGCCACTACTGCCTGGATGGCCTTTCGGTCTTCCTCCACGGAGGGATGAAAACTTGAGAAGACCGATGATTTGCCGTAAAAAGTCAGCGTCGCCGAACCGCTTTTGCCGGAAACCCCGGCGTTGAACGCATGCAGATTCGGGCCGTAAGCCTCGCAATTTGCCTTCAATGCCTGGAAAGCAATCGGGCTGGGTTCATAAGAATAAACGGAAGCTCGCGGACATTGGCTGCGGACAAACAGCGAGAAAAGCCCAATATTTGCCCCGATATCGATCACGACTGCGTCACTGGGCAAGTGAATGCCATGCCTTAAATAGCATCGGTCCCCAAAAATTTCCTGGTAAACATATTCCGTCTCATGGCGGTTCAAGTGCGCGACTTCCAGGCCGCCGGGAAGAACATGCCGTTCAAGATTTTTAAAACAGGCAGCGGCTTTTCCTGAGTCAATTTTAAGAAGATTAGAACCGCCGTGGGCGATCCAGTCTCCCAGGTTTAAAAGAATGGCATTCACGCCGTCTTTGTTCTGCCGCATCTGGCTGGACGGATCCAGCAACTCCTGAAAGACCTGGCTATAAGGAGCAAAACTGACCTGGACGGGAAGTTCAAAATAGTCTCCCCAAAAATGCAGCGACTCCGCGACGGGTTCAGCCGTAAAGGTTGCAGCAACGACGATATTTGTTTTGCCCGGTTTACTGCTTTTTTTTGATTCAATTCGATCCAAATAAGCGAACCGGACACCACGCAATTGCAACCGGCATACACCCGAATTATCGAAGACATCGAGATCCCCGACGCGCTCCTCAACATCCGCCTCATCCTTTGGCCGCAGGCGGGTATGAACCCAGGCTTCCTCCGGAAGAACACTGCGGGACGAAATAATTTCTTCAACGCCTTTTAAAATAAATGTCTGCCCTTGGCCGAGAAATAAGGCCGGCAAAGTCTGCACGACCCCATCCACGAAAACCGGATCTAAATATTCCCTGCCAGCCTCACCATGGTTTCGGTGTACGCACAACCGCCCTAAACTTTCTTCCCCGGATTGCCAGACGTGCCGCAGGTTTTGAAAACGCGGCCCATATTGGTTTCCATTTTCCTTGAGCCGGCCGTAATAACCTGCCTGGTCGCCAAGATAAACGGCCTGTTGCTGAAATGCTTCGACGGAAAAAGCGGTGGCGATTGTTTTGACAGTGGCATGGTGGCCGCGCTCGATTTCCAGAATCGCACAAGGCTCTTCCGCGGTAGCTTCGCGAAAAGTATATTGGACAGTTTGGTTGTCCAGCCACCTGGCTTCGATGGATAAAGTTACTTCGCGCTCCGATAATATGACCGGGCTGTGAAATTGAATGCGCTTAATATTTCCATTTCCTGCATGGAGTGACCCAATATGAATGCGCAAAGCCTGCTCAATATAAAACGCGCCGGGTAACACCACCATCTCCTGGAAACCGTGATCAGCCAGGTAGGGAAAAAGCTTGAGGCTTACCTCAATCGACGTCGAATGCCTGTCCAAATAAACCACCGGTGTAACCGGCTCGTCCTGGAGCATGGGCGTCCATCCCCCGGCAACATCATTTTTATTTTGTTCTTCTACTTTCATTCATTTTTCACTTCTGATTCAACCAGTCCCGATGAAGGCACCAAAAACCAAACTGACTACCATCGTTGTAGTCCTGGCTGGAGCCTTCTAATTATTTTCTATTAGTTATTTAAAAAAATGGCTGGCATGGCTTTATCTATCCAGCCACTTGTTCCGAATTCCACGCCTGAATCCGCCAGTCTGGCATTATGTGCGTCCATCCTGGGAACCTTTTGCCAAAAGCGGTGATATAGAAGAAATAATTGCCCTTCTACCTTATCGAAGGTTAATACGTACTCAGTATCGCGGTTCTGTCGGAAGGCAAACTTAGATTGTACGTTTGCATCCTGACAAACCAGGCTACGGAGCCTATAAATTTCGCTATCCGGGTTCATAGCTGAAAACTGATTATCCAAGCCTGTAATTCAGCAATCTTAACGTCGCAGATACTCCCAATTTGTCGAGGGCAAAAAACTGGCGATGCCGTCGGATTTGGCTGATTTTACGGGGCTTATGAAGGTTTGTCTGAGGCGATTCTGCCGGCTCAGGCAGAATCGAAAACTATTGTAAATACGGGACTTTTTGCTCTTTGCCAGCTAAGATATGTAAAGTAGAAATATCTATAGAAGGTAAGTGATCTCTCCGGCCTAATAGTGCTACAAGTAGACCCAAAACTGATACGGTAACTGCAACAATTAGCGGCGCTTAGACGGCTCCCGTTTCTACCCAACATACTGCGTAACGGATCAACGCATTGTCCGTCTTAAGCTTTAATTTTTTTCGCACTTGCGTGCAGTGGCTGGCGACCTCTTTGGATTTGAGACCCAGCCTGTCGGCGATTTCATTATTATTTTGGCCGCGGCCCAGCAGCTCCAGGACGTTCAATTCCAAATCTGTCAATTGATCCAATGGACGGTGTTCCGGTTTTTCCACCGGTTTGGTAGATACCTGGATTTCGCCTGCCATAACGTCTTCGCTGACGTAGATGTGGCCATCCAGAACGTCGCGAATGGCGTTGATAATTTCATCCGGACTTTCTTCCTTCATGATATAACCATCACCGCCGGCCCTTAACACCCTGTCCGCATAGAGCGCCTCGTCATACATCGAAACCACCAGCAGCTTCACCGGCAGCCTCAGCGACCGCACTTTTTTAATCAGGTCCAGGCCGCTCTTGCCCGGCAATTCCAAATCCACCAGGCAGAGGTCCGGCTTGAATTGTTTAATCCCTTTGAGCCCCTTTTCGAAGTCACCGGCCTCACCGCAAACTTCCAAATTCTTTTCGGCGCCGAGCATCCGCACCAGCCCCTCGCGAAAAACCGGATGGTCCTCGACAATAAAAACACGGCGATTCGCTGGCTTCTTTTTCATATCCTGTTTGGCAATGAATTGTGAACCGTTCCTGACCGCACAATAACTTCGTCCCAAGAAAAGTCAATTCCGCTCATCGTATTAAACAGATAACCCTCTCGCTAAATCTTGTTCGTGTAAGGAATGCGCACGATGATGGTCGTCCCTTTTTTGAGCGTGGATGCGATTTCGCAATTCCCTCCCAGCGAGAGCGCCCGCTCGCGCATGTTCGTCAATCCCAGCCCGTGCCCTTTCTCTTTTTTATTCAAGCTGATCTTTTTCGGGTCAAACCCGCGCCCGTCATCCTGGATTTTTAGCTGGATGGAATCATTCCGCAATCCAATCCGCAGCTTCGTTGTTTTGGCATGCGCATATTTTTCGATGTTGTTGATCGCTTCCTGCACGATGCGGAACAGCGTCAGTTCAATCCCCGGCGGCAACCGGTTTTTGTCCGGCAAGGTAATCCGGCACTGCACTGCCACGTTCGTGCGTGCCTGGAACTCTTTGCACAGGCTCTGGCACGCCGCCGCGAAGCCTAGATTGTTTAAGTCCGCCGGGTGCAGGTTGTGCGCGATGCGCCGGTTTTCTTCCAGCGCCTTGACCAGGAGCCCGTTGCAGCGTCCCAGGATTTCCCTCGTTGCCGCCTGGAACGCTGGCAGGCTTTCCTGCGCGTTCCGGATTCTCATTTTCACCGACGCGATGATCTGGTTCACCCCGTCGTGCAATTCGCGCGCTACGCGCGACCGCTCCACTTCCTGCGCCTTGATGATGCGCTGCGGCAGCGATCGCAATTCCTCCTCCGCCCGTTTGCGTTGCGTGATGTCGCGAATGTATACTGTAAACGTCGGCTCACCCTTCAATTTAATTCGTGTGATTGTAAACTCCGCGTAGAACCGGCTCTTGTCCGCGCGTAATACCGGCAGCTCGATACGGCTGCCCACCGCCGGCCCTTTCTCGCCCGAAAAGTGATTCCTCAACCCGTCCTCAAACCACGGCCGCAACGACGGCGGGATGATTTCGATAATGTTTTCGCCCACCAGTTTGGACCGCGAATGCGTGAAGATGCTTTCCGCCGCCGAGTTTAATTCAATAATCCGGCCCGTGTGATCAATCGTGATGATCGCGTCCAAGGCTACGCGCATGATGGCGCTTTTGCGCGCTTCGTTTTCGCGCAACGCATCCCAGACCTGTTTCCGTTCCGTGACATCTTCTGCGATACCCACCACGCGATACACTTTCCCCGATTCGTCCTGAATCGGAAATGCCCGGTCCTGGATCCACCGGATGGTTCCGTCCGGGCGGATTATGCGATACACCTCATCGTACTTGCCCGAGATTTGCTTCGTTATCGCCGCGTTCGTGATGCGTTCCTGGTCCTCCGGATGGATCGCCGTCATCCATTCCTGCGGCGAGGCGTATAGGCTCTTCACCGTGCGTCCCCAGATTTCTTCATACGCCGGGCTCACATAAATCATTTCCGTCTTGGACACATCCGTCATCCAAAACACTTCGCGAATATTGTCCGCCAATTGCCGGAACCGCTCTTCGCTGTCGCGCAGGATTTTCTCCGCCTGTTTGCGCGCGGTAATATCGCGCGCCACGCACACCAGCCCCGCCGTATGGCCTGCTTTATCCGACGTCACCGTCGCGCTTAATTCCACGTTCACCGGCTCGCCGTTCTTTTTGAGCATCGTGTATTCTACGTTGCGAATGATGCGGTTCTTCAGGATGGAGATGTCCGCCTTGATGCGTTCCCCGGCGGGAATCAAATCCAGCACGCTCTTGTTCAGCAACTGGTTCGCGTTGTCGTAACCCAGCATCGCTACCGCCTGCGAATTCACGCTGATCAACCGGCCCTGGGGAGAGATTAAACAAATTGCGTCCGGCAAAATGTCAATGAGCCGGCGATAATGCTCCTCACTCGCGCGCAATGCCGCCGTGGTGTCCCGCAGACGCAGCAACGTCCGCACCCGCGCCAGCAGTTCCTGCATGCCAAACGGTTTCACCAGGTATTCATCCGCCACCTGCAAACCGTCCACCTTATGCTCCAC